>CAMENR010000008.1 GCA_945928645.1 uncultured Clostridia bacterium
CAAAATTTACAACAAAATTTACAACAAAATTTACAACAAAATTTACAACAAAATTCACAACAAAATTTACAACAAAAATTACAATAATAATTACAAAAGATTTACAAAAGACTTACAAAAGACTTACAAAAGACTTACAAAAGACTTACAAAAGATTAACAACAAATTTTACAAAAAAAACACAAAATAAGTTGCAAATAATAAAACAAAAAAAATTAAAAAAAAGCGATAATAATCAATACAAATTCGACTAGGAAGTGCTATAATTTATTGAATGAGAAATCTACAAAAATAAGACCTTGCAAAAATGAAATTTTGCAAATAAACAATGCACATCAATGACAAAAAGTTAATTTCCAAGATAGAAAGAGGAAGATAAAATGAAGAAATTTTTTAGCAAGATAATGGTATTGTTGCTGATAATGTCATCGCTGGTGATATTTGGATGTAATGAGAGATATGGAGATCTAAGAATGTCTCTAAATTTTTGCTTTTCATCTTTCTCTGCCAAAACCTTGGAAGACGGGACAAAGCGTTGGACCAACACAACAGACAACTCTGTTGTTGATGAAATGTTGGACGGTTCTTACACACTTTATATCTCCGGAAACACACAAACCACAGCATATATAGACGCAACTTTTTCAGGAATTCCAAAAGATTTTAATAGTGATGTGCAGGTTAGTCTTTCAAACTCTATTTTAACTGTTGGCAAAAAGCAATATATTGACGGTGGTATGAGAGTTGCTATTTGTGCCACTCAAGAGGGTTTAACCACTCTTACAGTGCTTAGCTCTGAAGGGAACAAACAGAGGAGCTTGACAATTCAGGTGGTGGAAGTCCCAAGTGTATTGAGGTTTAGACAAGGCAGTGTTGCGTTGTCTTACAAGAAAGGAACAACTTACGATATATTGTCTGGATTGGAATCCAATTATAGTTTAAGAAATATGGCCTTTGAGTTGGGGACACTTTCTGGTGAAGGAGAAACAAATTCTGAAAAATTTGTGCCTTTGTCTTCACTTCAACTGGCATCAAAAAATATTTCTCTTGCAGAGTCGCAAATTCTCTTGCTGGAAGATTATGACTTAACTGACGACGAAGTGCTTTATGCTAGAGCAACCTACAAAAATCCACTTGGAGATGACTTGGTCCAAATTCAGCAAATAGAATTTTTGCCACAGATATCCAACTTTGAAATTTACTCTTTTGACTCAACCAAGGAAAATGGCTTGGGGCAAAAGGTGGGTGGAAGCAAAGAGAATTTGCTATCCACTATAGATTTTGTTACAAATATTGCCATAACTCACAAAGATTTTGTTTTGAAAACAAATACTTATGGCAAAAAAATAAATATTATGGGCATTCAAGATACTCTATGTCCATTCAGTATTTTTGTGCAACCAAATTACGAGAATATGGGGCTTGCTTTTGCCAAAGACAGCCTGCCTGTTAGATATTTTAATTCTGACGGAGAGGTAACCAACACAGAAAATATCAACATGTCAACATATGGATTGTGCTACATAAGGCTAGTGCCATCAAAGGTAAAATCTACAGAAGGCTCGATAAGTTATCCAGATGGAACATATGATATGAAATTTGAGTGCAGTTATGTAGATTATCCACAAGAAGATTTTTCTTCTGTTGCGACAATTAACACAAGATGTTATACCGTTGTAAACAATTATTCTGTCAATGGAAATATTTTGCAAAACAACAATGTCCTTGCAGGTTTTGATGAGTCAAAATGTTTTGCTACAGAAGTAATGACCAACTTTGATGCTTCTCTTGGGGTTAAACTTTCTGTTGAGCTTGGCGATCCGCTCAATGTATTGAAAAACAGATCTAGTTTTGGCTTAACATTTTATAAAAGGGCATCGGGGAGCGCTAATATTTCTCGACTTAGCGAAAGTGAGGTCTTGAACATATTTCAAATACTCGTAAATGACGAAGACCATTTGCTAGGCTCAGATTTTGAGGAACAACGATTTCCAGCTGGCACAAATTTTTATTTCAAAATTAAGCAAAGTGGGGAAATCTTTGTTGGAGATGATATTTTTGTTCAAATAACTTCAACAGAAGAATTCTCCCAAGCAGAGTGTGTTGCCAAACTTTCATTGGTGCAAGGGATAAGAGAAATAACTGGATTTGAGGTGGTGTTTAGAAGTAGAGAAATTGATGAACTAACTGGAGATTATATAATTTATGACTCCAAGAATATTTCTTTTGAAAATAGCAAAGCAAATTTAGATTTGGACTTATCCAAAGATTATATAGCAATAATTTCACTGCAAGTTTCGCCAATAGAGGCAACTTTGAGCAACATATATGCCTCATCTTTAGGGAATAATGTGGTGTTGGCAACGGTGCAAGAAGGCAAGATAATTTTAGACCCAAAGAGCGCTGGCAAGAATATCACAGTTTCACTTGGGGCATCAAACCTAAGGCAAGTTTATTCTATAAATGTAAATGTCTATAGCCCAGTGCTGAGTATGGAGGCAGAAATAGTTGATATTTCATCAAATAGCAGTATTGGAGATTATTCAGTAGGGGCTGGGAATGCATACGCAAAGGTCAAGACCAAAGAGCAAGTAGAATTTATGCTTACAACAAGACCTTATGACGCAAACAGATATAATTTGACATATGCGGTGTATAACATAACAAGTGGAAGCAGTGTCCAAGTAAAGAATTCCTATACAATTTATTACGATGGCAGTGTAGCAGGTGCAAATAAGATTTATGATGAATATTTTGAATTAAATTGCACAGCAAATGCATTTAGGTTTACAAATGATTCTGCACAAGGCAAAACCTATGTGGTAAGGATTGTGCTAGAAAATTTAGATGGCACAGTGCTGTCGTGGACATTTACACTGTTTGCCTTTGTCCCTGTGGAAGAGTTGGATATCAACTTATCTCGTGCAGAGGTGGTCAATCCAAAAACTGTGGCTTACGAAACAAAGTTGGAGTCGGGGATTGCTTTTGATACACAAAATGCACCAGCCAATGTTTTTGGGTTTAATGTAATAGCCAACAAGACTTCCTCCAGAGTGCCAACCAACTCTTTTGAAACAAAAGCAACAGTAACTATAAGTATTGGTGGGCATACAGATGCAATTTATCAAGTAACAGATGGAGTAATGAACAAAATCTCTGAGGGAGAGGAAGTTGTAAAACTGCTATATCCAGGAGTTTTTGGAGGGAAATACTGGTTTGAATTGCAAGACAATGTAGATATTTCTTATAAAACTATTCAAATTGGTGTAAGAGTTGATGAATATAGAAATTATCATTGCACTACCAAAAATGTTTCAATAGTAAATAACGAACAAATTACAGAAATATATACTAATGCTCAAACTACTTTGAAATTTAGAGATAGTGAAATTCAAGATAATCTTTCCATTCCTCTTGAAATAGACAACGAAAAAGCAAACAACAAGACCTTGGTTGTCCAAAACTTGTCTATAGTGGAAGTTGGTGGCAACACAATGTATTTGATTGCAGGAGAGGGAGCCTTTGACGCCTCTATTCAAAATCAATCAAATATGCACTCTACACTTAGTCTGTTGCCAACAGGCAATGCTGGAAAATCCCTCATTGTAGTTATGCCACAAGACAGAATAACAACAAGAGAACAATATGAGATTTTCTGCGGACAAATGACAAGCATCAGCTTAACTATGGAAGACTTTGTTGATGGTGTGTTTTACGAAAAAAATTCTGGGGAATATGAAGTCGCTCATGAATATCAATCTGGTAAGCAATATTATGCAAAAGTAGTAAATTATGCTCAATTAATATCTATTTGGAAAGATTCTCTAACTATTCAAATTGACGTGGAGAATGGGGAAGATGTCCCATATAGTGTATCTTCAATGCAAGATCTTTTGGGCATTGCTCAAAATCCAACCAAAAACTATATTCTTACAAATAATATTAGATTTGACAATTCAAAAACATTTTTACCAATAGCATCATTCTACCCAGTTGAGTTGACTGAACAAGAGTTTAACAAAGGTATCTATTATGCAAAGAATAATGCCGAACAATACATCTTGCAAACTGCCTATAGCAACAGCCAAACATATTATGCCTATGGATTTGGAGGGAGTTTGGTTGGCAAAAACAAAGTTCAAGATAGAAAAACCGGAGAAAGTTACTATGAATATTATTCAATTGAAAACATCTATCTCCCAGCGCAAATAAGCCAAGATTATTATGGGTTGTTTGAAGTCCTTTATGGAACGGTATCTGATGTTACAATAAAGTATACTTTTGCACAGCCAACTATCAACAGTTCAATAATATTTGGCGGAATAGCAGGGATTAACTTTGGGACAATTTCCAACTGTTCGACACAGTATACAGATGCAATATTTAGAGCAGAAGACCAAATAATTCTTGGTGGAGTTGCGGGTGTAAACTTTGGCAATATAGAGATGGACACACAGGCGGAATCTAGATTGAATAGAGGAGATGTGGAGATTATATCAAAGGGAGAAAAAACTCTCTTTGCTGGTGGAATTGTTGGTTTGAATTTTGGAGAAATATCTGGTAGTTATAGCAGGCAGAATAGTGGAGATGTAACTTTTGGCAACAGTGCCTTTGATAGCAGTATAAATGTCAAAGTGTCCACTACTGGAGAAAATAGTAGTCTAAATCAATTAGATGTTTATGGCCTTCCATCAGCATTGGCAAAAATGTTTGAAAAAAGTCTTATTTCTTTAGAAACAGAACTAGAAGGGGCTTTACTTATCCCACAAAATTATGCTTATCTGGCAGAAAGTTATAAAAATGATATTTCAACAAACATTTCTGATGATTTAATCTGTGGTGTTGGTGGTGTTGTTGGTGTTAACATAGGAAGGATACATAATATTAGTGTTCAAAGCCTTGTTGATGCATACAATTGTAATTTTGTCGGTGGAATTGTTGGACTTGCCCTGTCCAATGAGTTGTATAATAGTAGGATCAAAGAAATCAAAAATAATTTTGAAGACAACGATTATTCTATCTATTGCAGTTACTCTTCGTCAAGAGTATTAGGCTATCATTATGTAGGTGGTGCAGTAGGTGGTGCAAGAGGCGTTTTGCTAAACGACGAAAAAGATATTCCGGTTGCAATGTATGATGTTGGGGCGGAAAACTATGTAGATGACGAACATTCTAGAAACTTTGTTGTTGGTAAAGGTGAGGTTGGGGGATTTGCTGGCAGATTAATGTGTGTTATTGGACATTATCTATCCACTACTAGTTACTATGATGAATACACATCGCAGGGAGCAGACTGGTTGAGTGAGCAAGGAAATTATGATGTTGTGGCAACTGATGAACCAAAATCAAATTTCAACTTAACAATAGCCAATGATGGCTTGGCTGGAGGTTTTGTTGCTTGTGGTGAAAGTGTTAGATATTATGCTTGCGGTGCAAATGTCAATGTTTGGGCCCCAAAGTCAAACGCAAGTTATATATTTTCCTTTACATCAAATATGGGAAGTAGATATTTTTCTGAGAATATTTTTGGCAAAGGTGTTGTAAACTCCAATGTAAGCAACAACAAATTTTTGGGGGTTACATCATTTGGTTCTAACAATACTATTTCTTATTCCAAAATTATTGATGTCAAAAATATAAAAGCAGGCAGGAATGGTGTAATTTATTCTGTTAACAACATTGAAAAATCTGAAGCAGAATTTACAAACATAATTAACAGTATTTTTGAAGGTATCAGTTCGTATGGCGATGAAAAATTGCCTTGGAAGGTGAAAAAAGATTCCGCAGGAAATGTTGTTGGACTTCCTATGATTTATATATCATACAAAGTTGACCTGTCTGGTGTTGAGGTAGTAAAATCAGAACCTTTGTTTGTTCTAGGTCCAGTGGTTGTTAGTGCAACAGTAAAAGACAATATCGAGAGTGAACAAGGGTGGAAGTTTGTAAAACTAGACGAAAAGACAATGATGTTGTTCTTTGCAATGGCAGACAATGGAGTTATTTCTTCCGAAGATTTGATTACTCTAAATACAACAAAATTGTTGGACTTGCTAAACATTTCTGTTACCCCAAGTGGTGTAAAAACAAACAACCTGAATGTTCAAAGCAATTCTACACTTTTGGAAATAGTAGGAGAAAATATATTTATAAAATCAATTGGCACAGCGGAAAGCACTACGATAACTCTTACTATCTTCTCAAAACTAAGTTCTGCAAATCCAGAATATAATGCAAAAATAGATATAGTTTTGTGTTATGGGCTGACTGATGTAAATATCTATGCAAATACAAGTTTTACAATGCCACTTAGTGAAGATTATGGGATAGACCTACTGTTATCTCAAACACAAACAGTGTATGCAAATCCAGAATATACTGTCAATATTGACGATGAAGATGTATCGTTAAGAGCGATGGATAATGTTGGTCTGCGATTTGAAGTTTTGGCAGATGATGTAGATGTAATATTGGACAGCTTAAACGGAACAGCATCAACCATTGGTAGTATATTTACAATAGCATCAAAACAGTGGACATCTGTTGTTTCTGGTGGAAAAGTTGAAAAATATTATGTAAACGTTGATGCAACATTTGCTTCATTTATTCCACTGATAGCAATACCTGACGGTAACAAACTGGCTATTGAATGTATCCCATATGTTTATCAAACAATCAATGGAGAAAGAAAAACTATCTTGTTGCAAGAACATTCTACACAGTTTTACCTTTCCATAACGCATGGTGCTACATCAATATCTCTTTTGGATAATATGCAACCAAACTTTGTTATGAATCAACTTCAAACTTTGGCTTTTACAATAACAATGGAAACAGATAGTGTTGATGACAAAATCATTTTGGACAATGCTATTGATTTGGGGAAAGAACTTGGGATAAATGTTGGCGAATATCAATATGAGTTTGTTGATGAAGCGGGCAAAATCCAAATAGTAGGGCCAGCAGATATTAGAGGCAAAACAGGGCTTAGAAAGATATCTCAATCATGCACAGTGTGGTTTAAGGACAAACTCTCTGGTATAAAAGAAGACAAAAACTACATTTTTAATTTCCATTCTAACATCAATACATCTATTGCATTGCCGGTGTCTATTAAGATTGTTGGCGAAAACGAGGTAAAGAGTGTATATACCAATGTTTATGCAAGTTATGATGATTTTCCTCAAAAGAGTAGTGGGGGATATATCTACTCTGGTCTAAATGATACTCCGGCTGTTCTTGGGGTGGAAGTGTATCCTTATGTAACCAATTATTCCCACGTGAGATTGTCGTATACCAGCACCAGTGGCGACTTGTTGTTTGTTACCCCAGTGTTACTTGATTTGAACAACGAACACGGCAAACAATTTGTGGATAATGGCAGTGTTGCGGTATATAGTTCCGATGGTAAGACCCTTACTATAAACAAGTCTATTGGGCAAGATACCTTTTTAAGCAACGACAGTGGGGTGTATTCCTATGCAAGAAGTTACTTCTTCAAATTATTTACAGATACTAATGTAAAAGAAGGGACTGAATTTGTTATCAAGATTGACATTTTGAATGAATCTGGAGTGGTTATTCTTTCCAAAAGTGAAGTGATTTCTACACTCAAAAAACCAGGCATAACCTTTGCTTTGGACAACGACCTAATGGGCAATGATGGCAAATATTATCTCCCAATAAACACAAAAAATGAACTTTTTGTGGACACAATCAACTACGATGATGAGATAGATTGGAAACTTTCGGCAGTGGATTGTTATGGAAATGCTTATGCTGGATTTAATGACTATAAGGAAGGATTAGAGCCAAAAAAGGAAAATGGTAAGTATTATCTCCAATTGCTCAATTTTGAAGAAGGTGTTTGGTGGACTACAGACCTTGTAGGCAAAACAATAACTCTCCGTGGGGAGATAACCAATAACAAGCAAATATATGCTTATGAGATTCAAATTGTTGTAACGATGTTTACAGTGAAAGAAATAACCGTTGATAAGGTAGCAAATGGCTCGCTTAATATTCCAGTGGCTACAACTTATCCACTAAAGGTTAATGTAGATGCATATTATGATGACAATATCAAAAATAGTGGTAGTTGGTATGAAGAATGGTATAACACTGTTTATCTCAACAATAAGACAGATGACAGCCTATATATAAATATAGTTAAAGCAGGTTATGAAGTAAAAAGATATTTTGTAGATTATATAAATGATTTGGCTGACAATATTGCAAGGGCAACTTTCAATAGTTCAAGTAGCGAAAGCAAGGTGTCTGGTGTGTGGCAATATAATGCACAAGACAATTTAATCAGTGGAAACAAATACAATGAGGATACTTTCGGGGTGGAAATGTTTAATGATTTCTTTGCTTTGTATGGACTAAAGGCAGACAAACAATCCAACATATTGTTTGACGCCAAGATTGCATACAATGCAAACAAAACTTCAACTACTGAAAGATCTTCTGGTATTCCAAATGTCAAGGATTATTCAACTATAGACGGCAAAAAGGAATTTAAGCAAGCATTTGTAGTTACTTTTGTTTACCCAAGTGAATTGAAAAATGCAATTCCGGTGTCCACTGCAGAAGAATTTTTGAATATGAAAGAGGGTGGCGATTATAGGTTGGTTAATGATATTGTTCTTTCCAATTATAAACCACTTACAACCAACATAGCCTCTTTTGATGGCAACAACAAGGTAATATTTATCACTGGATTTAGTTATGACGAATCCACCATTGGAAATGTTAATTTGGGCTTGTTTGAAAAGATTGAAAAAGAAGTAGAAGTAGGTGGAGTAACAAAACAGGTTGTTGTAGAAAATGTTACAGTTTATTACACCCCAAGTGTTACACAGCAGTCATTGGCAGGGGTTGTGGTGGTAGAGCCAAGTTTGGAAAGTTTAAGGATAAATCTTCCAAATGCAAGCAGTGTAACCTTTGGTGGATTGACATGTTCCAATTCTGGCATAATATCCAATGCAAACATTTTGGGTGGAGTAAGGATAGAGGTCAACTCTTCTGATGTGGCTGGTGCAAGTGGCTCTGCAGAGAGCAATATTGGTGGATTGGTTGCCAACAACGAAGAGAGTGGTTATATTAGCAACAGCACAGTAGGAGCAAAATTATTCAGAAAGAAAACTCTCAGTGGAGAAGAAGAAAAAATATATGACGGATTCAATATCTATTGCTATGGAAATGCTGGTGGTGTAGTATGCACAAACAGAGGGAAAATAGTCGCTAGTTACTTCGATTCTGGCTCTATAGAACACAATTCTAAGCAAGAGGGTGTAGGTGGATTTGTATGCTCCAACTATGGTGAAATATTGGAGAGTTATGTTCAGGGTAGGCGTGCAGAATCAGACAAGGACATCCGAAACACTGGCTCTGGCATAGTATCTCGTGCAGGTATTGTGGGAGGATTTGTTTATTACAACAGTGGCATTATTTCAGATTGCTACTCAAACATTTGGCTAACTTCTTCTGGCGCAATTGCAGGATTTGTTTATGAAGACACAGATCAAAGTGTAATATCCAGATGTTATTCCATCAGTTACAAAAAAGCAGGGGACAACAACACAATGGCGTATCCTTTTGCAGGACCTAGGACATTGGTTTCCACAGAAGTGTGCATAAATGGTGTGCTAAACGATTGTTTCTTCTTGAATGACAAAACCAAAAATGATAAATGGGAAAATACCAATTTCTATACTCCAGGAAGCAATGACCCATCAAAAACTCCAGCCAACAAAAAGGCTGTGGAATTGTCTATATCCAACTTTGCAACTCATACATATTTTACCAATTATGACTTGTCGTTGGTATATTATACAGATTCTTATGCTAATGAAGAAAAATATAATTATGTTGATGGTTATACTTGGGCAATTATTGAAGGTAAACCAGTCATTGCATCAACTCTTGTAAGGACAATTTCACAAAGAGATTATCTAGGCAAGAAGAAAAAGTATAAAGAATCAAAAGAAATGTTTGCTGTGGATACATCATCTAGTGATCTAAAAAGTGCAGTGAGGGCAGATGACAAGTCCATAACAGACTATACCAGTGCTTCGACAGGCAAATTGTTGTTCTCAACAAGAAAATATGCAGACGGCAGTAAGATAGAATTTATTTACAATGCAACAGAGAATTTTGAAAGCCTTGTAATAACATACAAAATAGTCAATCAAGATGGCAAGCAGACTTATGTTAACCCAGTGGCTGAATATGGCGAAAGCAAGCGAGTGTTGGATGTTCAGGAAGATAGTATCGAAAGCGAACAAGCCAAAGACAACAACTTCCGAGCCAACGATACAATAGTAGTGGTGCTTGACACGGACAGAAATTTGATTTCCAACATAACTTACTACGTTCTTGATGAAAATAATATAACATATTATTACAACGGTAACGACCTTGCAATTTCAAATGTAAGTGGTGATAGAAGCAACCCAATAACTATTTACGACAAAGATTCCCTAGTGTATGCCTTTACAAACAGTGTTAATGGAGAGGCAGATTTGAGCAAATACTTTAGAATCGTTAGCGATATTGATTTGGAGGGAGATTTCCTAGCAACTAGCAGGGCTAACTTTACAGGAGTTTTGCAGGGTAATCATATGACAATCAGCAATCTATCAATGTCTTATGACAGATGGTCTGCTGACCAAGTGGACAAAGAAGCATTTGGAATGTTTGCAAAAATTACTTCCGGAACGAAAAAGGATACAATTATATCCAACCTAAAAATTGGTGTTTTGCAGATTGCTTCCAACGTGCATACTTATGTGGGAGGTTTGGCAGGCCAAATCCTTGGTAGTTTGGAGCAAACCAGTAGCAAAGTGTTGCTAAATAATATTTCTGTGGTCAGGACTTCAGCGGACAATGCCCCTGTTCAGGGTAGAAATATCGTTGGTGGATTGACTGGAATTGTTCGTGGCAATGTTATATTAAAAGACATTGTAACAGATGTATCAGTCATATCAACTTATGATGCTTCTTCTACATCACTTTACATCAACTCAACCACCAAAAACAATTGCAATGATTGCTCTTATGTTGGTGGTGTTGTTGGTGTATTTGATGCGTCTCCTGTGGTGGACAATGCAACAAAGAAAAACTATAACGCTAGCAACATCTCAGTTTTGGCAGGAAATATGTATTATGGCGGTATAGTTGGTTCTGCTTTTGGTTTGTTGGGAGAAGATACAATAGCCAATTATGTCAATGTTCAAGTTGTAAATTCAAGTAGCAGTTTTATCAAATCAAAATCTTATGCCGGTGGAATAGTTGGCGAAAACAGAGGTATCATCCTCAGTTCCTCAGCAAAAAATATCAATGAAAGCGAAAAAACAGTGTCTGCGGGCATATCCAGTCTGGTAGATTACAGTTATTTCTTTAATGGTGACGGGACACAAACTCTTGCAATTGGTGGATTGGTAGGGCTAAATAATGGTGGACTTATATCCAATGCACTTAGCGCTATTGATGTAAGGAGTTCAAGAACAGTAGTTGCTGGTGGAGCAGTCGGCAGACAACTGGCAGGAGGGGTAGAAAATGTTATTGTCAGTGGCTCGGTATTTGCAGATAAGATTATTGGCGGGCTGATTGGAACAATAAATGACATAAATATTATGACTTCGCAAGGCGGATTTTCTGATGAGGAAGATGCCAATGCTTGCCTTATGGAAGCAGATGGCGGTCATCTTGCCCTTGCAGGATATAGCATATCGGCAGATAGTTATGTTTTGTGCCGAATAGCCAATTCTGTGGCAGAAAACAACTGGCTCTATGATGATTATTCTAGATATATACAAAAGATAAACTCCAGCACAAAATGCGCAATAGGTGGAGTCGTTGGACTTATAGCCACCGAAGATGATGTTGAGGATAGCAGGATAGTTGCAACTTGGCAAGATAAGGTGGTATTTGACGGAAAAAGTGCTTATGTAGGCACGATATCTGACGGAGTAAATTCTAAATACATCAAATCTGTGTATGTTGATGATACTTTTGATTATCCAAAAAATATCTCAGACGAAAGTTATGTATTCCCTCGCACAAACGATGGCGAACAAGCATTGTTCCCATATACATTGCAGGAACTTTTGACCAGTACGCAGACTTCAGATCTTTCATATTCAGTAAGAAAAATTCCATTTACTATGTATAGCGACCAGTCTAGCGTTGGCGACGAATATGTTAGCACTATATTAAAAATTTCAAACAATTCAGGTTCTATCAAACAGTTTGCCAATGAAGAAGGTTTTTATAGAGAAATAAAGGTTGTAAAAATAGATGGATTAAAATCAGAATACGAGGGAGATTTTGAAGATGGAGTATGGTATATTGACGACAACTCAGCAGATGTAGATTTTGATTGGCTTGCAAAGCATTTTGGAATTGTATATTTTAGAAAAGATGGCGATAGTGATTTTGAAGAAGTTGCTAACTATACAGACCTCAACAATGATGATATCAAGAGGGAGTTTAATTTAGTTTATAAATATGAAGAAAGAGAAGACTCTTCATTAACTGGCGCTAAGTTGTTAAACTTCTATGCTGACAAATCAGAGTTGGGAGAAGGTTCGGCAAAAGAGTATGGCAAATTCTATTATGTTGCAAACTCTACTATTTCTAATGTCCAATTTGAAAGGTCTTTTGCATACAAGTCTGCTGGCAAAATTGAAAATGAAATTGCATTGATTGGGGCTTCTACTGATGACGGTGTTAGTAGAAACGGAGTAAATAGTTTTAAGGATAGGGATAGAAAAGTCTTGTTCTATCAAAGCACATTTGTCCTTAATGGAATTTGTATATTCGACTTTGATATAAACAAAGCAGGGACTACAGAATTTGTTTCTTTGTGGGATAAAGTGGAAGGAGAAGAAAATCTCTATGAGTTGTCATTAGAAAAATGCAAACCAGCAGGGGAAGGAAGTGATTGGACTTGGTCAGTTGAATTGCCAGATGGCGGAAAAATTGTGGGCATAAAGATAAGGGTAGAAAGTTCAGTTGACGAATATCATGTGTCAGAAGTTATACTAACTTATGAATACAATGGTGTTGTGTTGGAAGATGACACATCAAACTCTGCATTTATAAAAGAAACAAAAGATTCAAACAATCCACTTTTGTCTAGTTATTCGTTTGTTTCTTCTGCCAAAAAGACTTCTTTTAGATCTTTTAGCTCAGATTATTGGATTTTTGGAGAAGATTTCTATTCACAACCTGTTTCATTTGAAAGCAAATATCCAAAAAATATAGAATTTGCAGAGACTTATGTGTGGGAAGATTTTAGAACAAAAAATGTTACAGGCAAAATAACAGAAATAAAAACCGCAGAGGACTTGGCTCTGTTTGCTTATTTGGTAAATACCGGAGTAGATTACAAAGGGCTAGAAGTTACACTAAAAGCGAATATTGACCTTAGCGGAAAGTATTGGGTACCAATAGGCAAGGATAATGAACATACTTTTAACGGAAAGTTTGTTGGTAATGGATACACAATAAAATATGCCTCTGTGGAAGAAAGCTCTTTGGCAAAAACTAATGAAACTAAAGTGCATTATGCAGGAATATTTGGATATGTAAAAGATGCAGAAATTAGTGGTCTTACTCTCCTTGGTGGAAAGATTAGTGGTGAGTGCGCTGGTGGACTGGTGGGCTATGCAGAAAATGTAAAATTCAAAGCAATAGTCAATCGTAACAATGTTATGGGTGATAGTTATGCTGGTGGGTTGGTGGGATATTCAAAAGGTTGTAGCTTTGAAAATTGCAACAACTATGCAGAGGTCAAAAACACAGACAATTATAATTCAACAGAGGTATATGTTGGTGGAATTGCCGGTCAAATAGTTGATGGAAGTTTGATTACATTAAACTCGCTAAACGATAAAGGCATACAGAACTACGGGGTAGTATATATACAAGAAAGCAATAATAATCATTTTGGGACTGAACATTTGGTTAGCGTATGGGTCGGTGGTATCGCAGGAAGTGCAGATTGCAGAACTATCAGCACAAAACTTAGCAACTTTGGCAAGATAAATGTCAATTCCAATGCATCAGAATTGCGTTGTGGTGGATTGTTTGGCTATCTAAGCGCAAGTTCGGCTTCATTATTGTTCAACAAGGGGCTTATCAAGGTGTCCAACCTCAACCGAAACACAACAGATGATAGATCGCAAATGTATGTAGGTGGAGTATGTGGACAGGCAGAATGTGATATGTCTATTATGGCAAATGAGCAGGACATAACTGTATCTTGTGATTTGGCTAGCAACATAAACTCTTATATAGGAGGAATCACTGGGGCTATTGCTGGAAATATCAACCAAAGCTACAATGCAAAAAATATCTCTTATGTATCAAAAGATGGTGATATAGCATATATTGGTGGCTTGGTAGGATTGTCTTGCAAATCTGCCCATACATACAACCAAGTTGTTGATTGCTACAACTCTGGAGAAATAACAACTACCTGTGGTGGATTTGGTAGTGTGGCAGGAATAGTAGGTTTGGCTGAAGAAAATTGTCAACAGATTATCAAAAATACCCTCTCAATAGGTCAAATTTTGGCACAAAGTGGAAGGGTTGCCAGCAATGTTGGGGCAATTACAAACTTTTCAGAGGGTTTGTTGCTTGATCCAAATGAATATCCAGATGAAGAAGTAGAACTAACAACATTCGCCAACTTCTATCTTAGAGGGGTAGCAGTGTTAGGCTCTAGTAATGTAACTGCAGTTGGGGGTGGAGAAGTTGATGAGAGTGGGTTTGCGCAAAGCAAAATAGCCACAACTCTTAAAGATGCAGGAACTTATGAGAGTAAAGGCAAACCTCTTTGGAATTTTAGTGCAGAAGAGGATGGAGTTTGGGAATGGAAATATTCTACATGGTTCCCAACTCTCAAAAAGAATTCGCCAAATACCCTTTGGACAGATAGCATAGAAAGTATGGTTCAGGTAGGGGGAGATTATGTTATAGATACTGCAGAGCAACTTGCCAACCTTGCTTACTTGATTAATTCTGGTATGATTGACACCAAAGGAAAGGTATTTAGAGTGAGAGATGCTATAGATTTGTCCAATAAATTGTGGATTCCTATTGGAACAGATGAGTATGCTTTTGAAGGAACATTTGAAGGTGGCGGTTATTCCATTTTCAATATGACAGTGGACGGCAATGCAGTGGAAAAAAGTGGAATAGACAAGTTAAATTATGGTGGTCTATTTGGTGTTGTAAAAAATGCAAAGATAGCAAATATTGGCATAATGTCCCCAATAGTAAGAAATGTTAACTATGCAACCAGTGTTGCTGTAAAAGCAACCAACACGCTTATAACCAATGTATACACAGAAAAAGATGGTTCAAATTCTTGTAGAATTGTTGGGGATCTAAAAGCAGGTGGGTTGGTCTGCGAACTAATCGACAGCAAAGACCATTCTAATACAAGATTGGGATTACACAAGAGTTATAACAATGTTCCGGTAGAAGCCAATACAAAGGTTATTGGAAAGATTCAAACTGTAGGCGCTTTGGTGGCAACGCTATCAAATTCCTCTATAGCAAACTGCTATAATGGCGAAAATGGAGCAGTAACTATCAGTGGCTCTGGATTTGGTGAAACAATTATGGTTGTTGGCAGTATAGGAACAGGTAGTGATGATAGCATTTTGACAAATGTGTTCAATCTATGCACCAATGCAGACGGAAGTGTTTCGTCATCTCCAGCAATCTATGAAATATCAGATAATATAATTAAGAAGGTTGATGGAGAAAAAAGTAGCCCTATATTTGACAACCTTCAAGAAACTTCCTCCGATGGAAGAAAATCTAGTATTTGGGCAAAAGAATATTCTCTAAATTCAACAAAAGACTCTTTGGGTAACACTTATCCATCACTCAGAGGAGTTGGTTTGGAGTGGAAAAACACCGAATGTGATACACTATTATCTTTTGACACAAATTCATTGTATAAAGGTGAAATAAGAAACTTGTTTGAGGGTAGCTCCATTTTGTTTGCAGATGAGGTCTTGGGAGAACAGGAACTTTCTAGCAAAGATTCCAGCATAAATAGAGTTTACCTTATCCAAACAGCGCAAGAACTTGCTTGGCTTTCCTTGGCTGTAAATAGTGGAATGCTAACTTCACATTGTGAGTTTATACTTATGGAAGACATTGATCTTGCTGGAAGATTCTTTACCCCAATAGGTTTAACTCAACAGACTGCTTTTTGTGGGGTGTTCAACTTTAATGGACATACGATAAGCAACTTGACTATAGATAGCCTAAGTTATACACATTCAGGACTGTTTGCTATTACTCAAAATGCTTATATAATCAATGGATATATCAAAGATGCCTTTATCAAAGTGGAAAATTCCAGTGTAACAACCAACCTTTATGCAGGGTCTATTGTAGGATTGGCATATAATACTACTATCAAAAATATCACCGTTTCTACTGCAATGCTTGTAAAGGGTGCAGGTAAAGTGTATGTTGGTGGTTTGGCAGGACACGTGTCTGGAAGTATTCAATATGAAATTCAAAATGTTATGGCTATGCCATCTACCAAAGGTAGTTCGGTTGGAGGACAAAATCAAGTTGACTTGAGCGATTATCATACAAGAATTTATGAAGAAGACATAGAATCTTCTACCGCTTCAAAACTTAAAGATATTTCTATAAATATTGGAGCAATAAGCCTTTCTGAAAGAGTTTTTGCAGGTGGCTTGATAGGATTTATACACAATTACGATAGTGTAGCAACTTCTGCTGGTATGACATATTGCACCAATATGAACAACATAGTTGCTATGTCAGTGGGCAATCAGCCAGCCAATGTTTATGCAGGTGGTGTAGTAGGTTATTTGGATAACCAAATGGTTATTGAAGCATGTTACAATACAGGTAGTATCAAAACCAGTTCTACATTGTTTGATGCTGTTGGTGGTATTGTAGGTTACACTTATTATGGCACTTTGCGAAATTGTCTTTCTACTGGTTATGTGGAAAGTTGCTTGAATTCTGCTATTAAGGGTGAGTCTTCAAGTGGCAGTATATTCTCTTATGCTGGTGGAATTGTTGGCATTGCAGTTGGAGGGACAATAACCAATACAATCTCACAATCAACAACCTATCAAGATGTGCTAACAGGCAAAAATATTGCAGTAGGTGGAGTTGTTGGATATATGATGGACAAGGACGACTTCTCTTCAGATATAAATGTTTTATTTGAAGGAGTAGGAAACTTTGGCACAATCAGTTCGGGTATAGGCTTGTCGCAACCAAAGGTAGACACTGCATACAATATGGGTATTGAAGGCAAATTTAATATTGATGATAGCGTTGCCAACGGATTTGTTTCATCATATTGGGCAGGGAGTGCATCTTCTCCTATCCTTAAGGCACAAAAAACATATGTGGCATTGACAAGCGATTACAATCTATCCGTTACACTCAAAAACAAGAACCTTAACACAGAAAATAGCCTTACATACGAGAACAAGGGTAACAATCTCCGTGGGCTTCTTGCTAGCAGAAGTGATGAGTATGAATTGGTCTTTGCCAAAGATGAAGAAGTCCAAAAAATCTACCTCTGCGTGCTAAATACCAATGGAGAAGTAACAGTTGTGGAAGTAGATGTAACATTTACATGTGAACAATTTGTGCTAAGCCTCAATGATTATCTATCCAATGCGGTTAGTATATTTGTAAGGATAAAGAAATAATCAAGATAAATATCTCTCAATTTGGGAGATATTTATTTTTTGCACAAAAAATTAGTGAAATCTGAAAAGTTTATATGTCGAAAAATAATTCTTTTTACAAAAATTTGTGCAAATTTAACATTGTATTCTAGCAAAAAGTGTGATATTTTATGTAATATAACACAACAAGTAGCAACAAAGAGTTATAATATTTGCTATCTATGGGGATAATTTGTAAAAATGCATAAAAATATTTTGAAAAACTATTGACTTAAATTTCCTTATGTGGTAAACTCTGAGTTACGTTAAACTGTTATATTGCGCTTTTTGTTGGGTTTAAACAAATAAAAGAAGGTATCTACATGGCGAAATTATGTTTTTTAATTTAGTTTATTTTTGATTGAATTGAGTTATCAAACATAATTTTTTTTTGTAAGATAGGCAAATTTGTGGGTGTATAAGCCTTGTTATTTGCATTATAAAGTTTATCCAAAAAAAAGAGTAATAAACATCTTATTATTAAGGAGAAAAAATGGCACAAAAAAGTCTTGCAATGAAAAAAACAAAATATGGCAATGTTGAAAGAATAAATTTTTCAAAGATTGAAGAACCAATTGAAATGCCATACTTGTTGGCTATTCAAAAAGACTCATACAAAGAGTTTTTGGAAACAGGGATAGCAGAGGTCTTGGAGGAGTTTTCTCCAATTACGGATTATAGTGGAAAGGCAGAGATATACTTTGTTGACTATACTCTAGACCCAACCAAAAAATACACAAAGCAAGAGTGCAAGAGAAAGGGAATTACATATTCCGTGGCACTCAAGGCTCGTGTTCGCCTTGTTAGGAAAGAAGATGGCGAAGTGGTAGAACAAGATGTATTCTTGGGAGATGTTCCTCTTATGACAGAGGAAGGTTCTTTTATTATCAACGGTATTGAAAGAGTTATCGTAAGTCAAATTGTTCGTAGCCCAAGTGCTTATTTTGGCAAGGAACAAGACAAGACTGGTAAATATCTTTTCAATGGAACCATTATTCCAACTCATGGAACATGGCTTGAGATTGAGCAAAATGTCGCCGACGTTTTGAAAATGGTTGTAGATAGAAGTAGCAAAGTATCTTTGGGTGTATTCCTAAAATGTTTTGGCTATACATCAAAGCAAATACTGGATATATTTGGCAACAATCCACTTATTAAGTCTACTATAGAAAAAGAAGTTCAAGACACTCAGGAAGAAGCACTTATAGAACTTAGCAAAAAAATGCGTCCAACTGAAGTCCCAAGTGCCGAAGCAACCTATAATTATATAAATTCTCTCTTCTTTACACATCAATATTATAACCTTGCTCGTGTGGGAAGATACAAACTTAACAAAAAACTTTCTATTGCAACTCGTATCACTGGCGAAACAGCCTATGGAGATATCAAGATTGGCAATACAGTTGTTGTAAAAGATGGGGAGATTATCCCAAGAGATGTTGCAAAGAAAATTCAAAATGCAGGAATAAATGAAGTTTGGTTGAGAGCAAAGACATTAAAAGGCGACTTCCAAATGGAAGGGGAAAAGTTTGTTCCACACAAAGTACTAGGAAATAATAGGGTAGAACTTTCTGCCATATTCCCATGTGACGAGAAGGAATTGGGAATTTTGGAGATGGTATATTATCCAACTCTTCAAAAAATTCTGCAAGAATACAAGACAAAAGATGAAAGATTGCAAGCAATAAGAGATCACGCAAAAGAACTTATGAATTTCCAACTTACAATGGACGATATTTTTGCAACAATCAGTTATCATCTTGACCTAAATGCAGGTATCGGTGAAATAGATAATATCGACCACCTTGCCAACAGACGTATTGCAACAGTTGGTGAACTGATGAAGGGTGCTTTTAGAAGTGGTATTACAAAACTTGCTGGAGTTATCCGCGAAACCCTTCAAGCACAAGACTTATCTGCAGTTAGCCCAGCATCAGTTATTAATGCAAGACCTGTAAACAAGGCTCTAAAAGATTTCTTGGCAAGTTCTCAGCTTTCACAACTTATGGATCAGGTAAACCCAATAAGTGAGTTAACTCAAAAGAGAAAAATCTCCGCTGTTGGACCTGGCGGTGTAAAGAAAGAAAGAGCAACTGCTGATGTTCGTGATATTCACTACTCACATTATGGAAGACTTTGCGCTATCGAAACACCAGAAGGTCAAAATATTGGTCTTATCAGCTCACTTGCCACTTATGCCAAAGTTAATGAATATGGCTTCCTACTTTCTCCTTTTAAAGTGGTTGATAAGGAGAAGGGAATTGTAACCGACGAAGTGGTTTACCTTATGGCAGATGAAGAAGAAAATTGCTGTGTTGCACAAGCCATAGAACCACTTACTCCAGAGGGCAAATTTGTAAATCCACGTGTTATTGTTAGAAGAAAAGATGCAGTTGTTGAAGTGCCAGCAAGTGAAGTGGATTATGTAGATGTTTCTCCAAAACAACTTATATCTGCTGCTACAGCACTTATTCCATTCCTTGCCAATGACGATACAGCACGTGCCCTTATGGGATCTAACATGCAACGTCAGTCTGTTCCTCTTATCAGGACAGAAGCCCCTATTATCGGAACAGGTATGGAACATAAGATTGCTGTTGACTCTGGTGCTATGGTGCTTGCAAAGAAAGCAGGTTATGTATCATATGTTTCTGCAACAGAAATTAGAGTAAAAAATGATGATGGCGAAACAGATTGCTATCAACTTATCAAATTTTCAAAAACAAACCAAGATACTTGCGTAAATCAAAAACCAGCAGTTATCAAAAACCAAAGAGTAGAAGCAGGAGATGTGCTTGCTGATGGTTTCTCTACCAAGAATGGCGAACTCGCCCTAGGTAAGAATATGACCATCGCTTATATGAACTGGGAAGGTTATAACTACGAAGATGCTATCTTGATTTCTGAAAGACTTGTAAGAGAAGATATATTTACATCAATCACTCTTAAGGTAGAAGAAAGCAAAGCAAGAAGCACAAAACTTGGTGATGAAGAAATTACAAGAGATATCCCAAATCTTGGCGAAGATGCATTGAAAAACCTTGACGAAAACGGAATTGTTCGAGTAGGAGCAGAAGTAAGGACGGGAGATATCTTGGTAGGCAAGGTTACTCCAAAGGGAGAAACAGAACTTACTCCAGAAGAAAGACTTCTTCGTGCAATTTTTGGTGAGAAGGCAAGAGAAGTTAGAGATACATCATTACGTGTTCAACATGGACATGGTGGAATAGTTGTGGACGTTCAGGTGTTCACTAGGAAGAACAAAGACGAACTAGAAGCAGGCGTCAATACAATGGTTAAAGTTTATGTTGCTCAAAAGCGTAAACTCTCCGTTGGTGATAAAATGGCTGGTCGTCATGGTAACAAAGGTGTTGTTAGCCGTGTGCTTCCACTAGCGGATCTTCCATTTATGGCAGATGGAACACCTGTAGATATTGTTCTAAACCCACTTGGTATCCCAAGCCGTATGAATGTAGGGCAGGTGCTAGAAGTATTGCTGGGCAAAGTTGCTAAGGTGCTTAATTGGAAGGTGGCAGTGCCAGCCTTTGACTGCATACATGCAGACGAAATTTTCCAACTTATGAAGGACAACGACCTAGAAGAAGATGGAAAGATGGTCTTGTATGACGGTAGAACAGGTGAGCCTTTTGAAAACAGAGTTACAGTGGGCACAATGTATATGATTAAGCTAGACCACATGGTTGACAGCAAAATGCATGCTCGTTCCACTGGACCATATGCGTTGGTTACACAACAACCTCTTGGTGGCAAGGCTATGTTTGGTGGGCAGAGATTTGGTGAAATGGAAGTGTGGGCTCTTGAGGCTTATGGGGTTTCGCACTTGCTTCAAGAAATGCTTACTGTTAAGTCAGATGATGTTGTGGGCAGAAACAAAACTTACGAATCCATTGTAAAGGGCTTCCCAATAGCAGAGCCTGGTGTCCCAGAATCATTTAAGGTTATGATAAAAGAATTCCAAAGTTTAGGTCTTGATGTAAGAATCCTAACTGAAGAACAACAAGAAGTGTCAATCAGCGAACTTGCAAATGATGAAATTGAACCAACACCATTTGTTATCAAGTCAAAAGATATGAGTCAAGATATCGAGTTGAACCTTGATGAAACACCAACCACATCGGATATAGTGTCGGAAGAAGAGGCTGTTAATGCCGAAAATGACACATTTGACAATTTCGATGAAAACTCACTGTTTGACGACTTTGAATAAAATATTTGATGCAAAGAAAATAAGGAGATTCTTATGTTTGAACTAAACAACCTTGATTCAATAAAAATTGGCATCGCTTCGCCAGAAAAGATAAGAGAATGGAGTTATGGCGAGGTTACAAAACCAGAAACTATTAACTACAGAACACTCAAGCCAGAAAGAGATGGCTTGTTCTGTGAACGTATATTTGGACCTAGAAAAAACTGGGAATGCCACTGTGGAAAGTATAAAAGAATTAGATACAAAGGTGTTATCTGCGATAAATGTGGTGTAGAAGTTACCAGTTCCAAGGTAAGAAGGGAGAGAATGGGGCATATTGAACTTGCCACCCCAGTTAGCCATATTTGGTTTTTTAGGGGTATCCCTTCCAGAATTGGAACTATCCTAGATATAACTCCAAAACTTTTGGAACAAGTGCTTTATTATGTCAATTATATTGTGCTTGATCCAAAAAATACTCCATTTGCTTATAAGCAAGTTATTTCGGACAAGGAGTATCGTGATGCTTTGGACGAATATGGTCCAAATTCCTTTAAGGCAGGAATGGGTGCAGAGGCTATCAAACAACTTCTTTCCGAAGTTGACCTAGAAAAAGATTATGCCGAACTAAAAGAAATAATAAGAACTTCAAAGGGACAAAAGAAACTAAAAGCAATCAAACGCCTAGAAACAGTGGACGACTTTTTGAAGAGTGGCAACAAGCCAGAATGGATGATATTGGATGTTATCCCTGTTATTCCACCAGATTTGCGTCCTATGGTGCAACTGGATGGTGGACGTTTTGCAACAAGCGACCTAAATGACCTTTATAGACGTGTTATTAACAGAAATAACCGTCTAAAAAAACTTATTGAACTAGGAGCACCAGACGTTATCGTTAGAAACGAAAAAAGAATGTTGCAAGAAGCAGTAGATGCTCTTATCGAAAATGGTAAACGTGGCAAAGCAATCCAAGGACCAAAGGCAAGAGATCTTAAGAGTTTGACTGCAATGCTTCGTGGCAAACAAGGACGATTCCGTCAAAACTTGCTAGGAAAACGTGTAGACTATTCCGGACGTTCAGTTATTGTTGTTGGGCCAGAACTCAAGATTTATCAGTGCGGTCTTCCAAAAGAAATGGCACTAGAACTCTTTAAGCCATTTATTATGAAAAGATTGGTAGAAATGAATGAGTCCCACAACATAAAGAGTGCAAAGAGAATTATTGAGAGAGAAAAACCAATTGTATGGGATGTTTTGGACGAAGTTATCAAAGACCACCCAGTCCTACTTAACCGTGCTCCTACTCTTCACAGACTTGGTATCCAAGCATTTGAACCAGTGCTTTGCGAAGGCAGGGCTATAAAACTTCATCCACTTGTTTGTGTTGGCTTCAATGCAGACTTCGACGGTGACCAAATGTCTGTGCACGTTCCACTATCCCTAGAGGCTAGGGCAGAAGCGCGTATGAATATGCTTGCTTCAAACAATGTTCTAAAGCCAGCAGACGGGAATCCAGTTATGACTCCAGCACAGGATATCGTGCTTGGATGCTATTATCTTACAATTGACAAACCAGGAGCACTAAATGAAGGCTCTTCTTACAGAGATGAAGATGAAGCTATTATGGCATATCAAACCAAAAATTTGGAACTTCAATCCAGAATTTATGTAAGAAGAACAGTGGACTTCCATGGAGAAAAAATAACTGGCAGAGTGGAAACAACTGTTGGTAAAATATTGCTAAACCGTTGCATCCCTCAATGTATAGGGTTTGTGGATAGAAATCTCAAAGCTAATGCATTAAGATACGAGATAGAAGATGTCGTTGGAAAGAAACAACTTGGCAAAATTGTTGGCGCAACATACAATGCTTTGGGTTCAACCCCAACTGTTGTTATGCTGGACAAAATCAAGGAACTTGGATACAAGTATTCTACAATTGGCGCTCTTACAGTTAATGCTTATGATATGAAAGAGCCAGAAGAAAAGCAAGAAGTTATCAAAGAGGCAGAGGCTAGAGCGCTTGAAAACGAAAAAGCATTCCGCAGAGGGCTGATTGCTTTCAATGAAAAAATTTCAAAGAATGTAGCAATTTGGAATGAAACAACAGAAAAAGTCGGCAAAGTAGTTATGAACAGCCTAGATAGACTTAACCCTATACGTATGATGGCTGATTCTGGTGCTCGTGGTTCGGCTGGGCAGATTAACCAATTGTGTGGTATGCGTGGTATCATTTCCAGTGCTTCTGGTGCTAAGATTGATATCCCTGTTAAATCTTGCTTTATCCATGGATTGACTCCTATAGACTACTTCCTTTCAAGTCGTGGTGGTCGTAAAGGTCTTGCTGACACAGCTCTTAAGACAGCAGACTCTGGTTATCTTACTCGTAGGCTTGTTGATGTAGCTCAAGAAGTTGTTGTTACAGAAGAAGATTGCTTTGCTTCTTTAGGAGAACAACCAAAAGGGCTTGTGGTGTCTGACCTTGTTAAAGATAAAACTGTGGTAGAAAAATTGGAAGACAGAATTTCTGGTCGTGTAAGTGTTGGGGATATTGTAAACCCAGAAACAGGCGAAATTATTGTCAACGCCAACGAAATGATTACTCCAAAACAAGCCAAAGAAGTTGTAGATGCAGGCATAAAAGAAGTTACAATCAGAACATTGCTTACTTGCAAATCTAAGCAAGGTGTATGTGCAAAATGTTATGGAAGAAATATGGCATCTAACCAATTGGTTAGCATAGGCGAAGCAGTGGGAACAATTGCTGCTCAGAGTATCGGCGAACCAGGTACACAGCTTACAATGAGAACATTCCACACCGGTGGTGTTTCGGTTGAAGCAGATATCACGCAAGGTCTTCCTCGTGTGGAAGAAATTTTTGAGGCACGCAGACCAAAGGGTGAAGCAATTATTAGTGAAGTTGCCGGCAAGGTGAAGATAGAAGATGCTGGCGAAAGATATAAGATTACTATAGATAGTTCTGAAGGGGAAGTAAAATATATGACCCCACCAAAGAACAAGACTGTGCTTGCAGTGAAAAATGGAGATACAGTTGAAGTTGGACAAAGTCTAACCGCTGGACCTATCTATCCAAATGATATCCTAAAGATTATTGGGTTGAAAGGTGTTCAGGAATATCTTCTTAAAGAAGTATTGGGAGTATATCGTGCACAAGATGTTCGTATCAATGCAAAGCATGTAGAAATAATCATAAGACAAATGCTTCGTAAGGTCAAAATTGAAGATCCAGGCGACTCTGACCTTCTTCCAGGAACAATGCTTGACCTTCAGAATTATGAACAAATCAACGACGAAATCCTTATGAATGGCGGAAGACCTGCAACTGCAAAACGTGTTCTGTTGGGTATTGCGAAGGCTGCCCTTGCATCAGAATCTTTCCTTTCTGCCGCATCATTCCAAGAAACATCTCGTGTGCTTACAGATGCTGCAGTTAAAGGAAAAGTTGATCATCTAACTGGTCTTAAAGAAAATATTATGATTGGTAAGTTGATCCCTGCAGGAACAGGTATGAAGGAATACAGAGAAATATTCCCAACTATCTCAAAGGAATATCTTGCAAAGAAAGAAGCAGAAACTAAGGAAGCAGAAACTAATATTTAATGTTTTATGAAAATAGAAATATTTAATATTTATGAAGAAAAACATAATCTCTTAAAAAATTATCCCAAACGGGATAATTTTTTACATTTTTTAACTGATTATTTTAACATTAAGAACAACCAAAGTAGGTCTTAAAATTATCATTTTTTTGTGCATATTTTTTTCTTTTCAAAAGTATATTTTATATAAAATTGTCGAAAAATTATATTTTCTACATATCGCAAACACAAAGGAAATAAGCAATTTTCGAATACTAAAAACAAAAGCGTTTTTGGGTGTTGACAAAGGTTGCCTGTTATGTTAAAATAACTACGGTGGAAAGGGTGATAAAAGGAGCAAATATTATGCCAAAATTTGAAATGATAAATGGAAACATTGTAATTGGTAGTGAGATTGCGAAAAAAATGGAAAAGAAAGGTCTTGTGCCAAAGGACTACGAGTTGACACCTGCAAGGACTAAGGCTCCACTGGCAAGGGTGCTAGATACTCTGTGTGGGAGAAAAAAGAGAAGCATCAGTATGGAAGATGGTTATGTAGTTATTAACAAATCTATTGAAGAACGCATAGACGAATTGCGTGCAAAGGAAAAGATGAACCTTGACGATTGGACACCAATAAAATAAATTTTAATGAAATTGAAACCCTGCTTATGTGGGGTTTTATTTTATGTAATTATCTTATATATAAGCACCATAAATGGATTTTGATGTATTTATAGTAGAATATTCCTTTGCAATGGTATAACATATCTAATATTGCAAAATATATTCAAAATATCAAAAAAAGATAGGAATTTTGTTAGACTTGAACAAAAAAATGTGCTAAAATGATTTGCGTAAAGATAAAATAGGGTAGGTGTGCCAAATGGAATTTATTTTCCCAGCAGTGTTTTATAGAGATGAAGAAAATGATGATTATCTTGTAGCATTTGATGATGTCAGAATTTATTGTGAAGGCAAGACAATAGAAGATGCATTCTATACTGCAAGGAAATATCTCAAGGATTTTTGCAAGTTATCTCTTAAAATGTTTGGAGAGGTTCGTGAAAGACCAAGGACATATTTGGAATCTCGTGAAAATCATAAAAATGAAATTGTTCTGCTTGTTGATGCAGAAGTAAAGGGATTATCTAAAAAACAAGAGGAAGAAATCTTGAGTTTTGAATAAAATTGAATGTATTTGTTAATATATGCCAATATAGGTGTTACACTTATATTGGCTTTTTTATTGGGAAGAGTGTTGTCGAGTGAAATCTTTTAGACTAAAATATAGGCTTAATTGCGTTGATGTTAAAAAATTAGCATCTGAATTTAACAAATATTAGCGTTCAAAATAGAATGAATTAAATTTGTTAAACTTCCATGATTTTTTATAAAATTTTTAATAAATTCCTGTTTTTATTATTGACAAATTTCAGAGTGTTTGGTATTATTATCCTGTTGTAATTTGTAGGGATATCGTCAAATAGTTTTTACAATAGATATTGTATTGATTTTTTGTAGAAGATATCCACAATATCCACGATTTTTGTGGACAAATTTCAATCAATTTTACAATCAATTTGTTTGTTTGGAACGCAAAATAAATTGTTTAAGCAAGATTTTTCTTGCGACCAAACTGATGACAATGTTTTGTTTCAATTTGACATTCCACACTTTGTGACAATGCGTTGCTTTCAATTTGGGGTTTTTCTTCTGCAAGTTGCTGATGCGGGGGAAAAGAACAAATTTTTAAGGAGGAAATTATGCCTACAATCAATCAACTCGTCAGGCACGGAAGGACAAAAGTAACCAAAAAATCTCAAACACCTATCCTTGACCAAAACCCACAAAAGAGAGGAGTTTGCCTTTCTGTTACCACAACTTCACCTAAGAAACCTAACTCTGCTTTGAGAAAAATCGCTAGGGTGAAACTTTCAAATGGACAAGAAGGAACTGTCTATATCCCAGGTGAAGGACACAACCTTCAAGAACACAGTGTAGTGCTTATCCGTGGCGGAAAAGTTAAAGACTTGCCAGGTGTGAGATATCACATTATCCGTGGAACTCTTGATGCTGCTGGCGTTGCAAAACGTAAACAAGCACGTTCAAAGTATGGCGCAAAGAAGGCAAAATAATTTTTGCAACCATAGCCCTTGTGGCTTAAAACAAACAATACAAGGAGGAAATTATGTCTAGAAGAAATCGTGCAACCAAAAGAGAAGTTTTGCCAGATCCAGTGTATAACTCTACTGTTGTAACAAAACTTGTTAACCAAGTTATGCTAGATGGCAAAAAAGGTATCGCTTTTGGTATAGTATATGGTGCTTTTGATATTATCAAAGAAAAAATGGGCGCAGATCCAATGACAATATTTACACAAGCACTGGAAAATGTTAAACCTGTTCTTGAAACAAAGTCAAGACGTGTCGGTGGTGCAACATACCAAGTCCCTATGGAAATTAGACCAGACAGACGTCAGACTTTGGCTATCCGTTGGCTTGTAAGTTTTGCAAGAAAACGTGGTGGAGAAAAAGAAATGGAGAAGAAGCTTGCCAGCGAAATTCTTGATGCCTACAACAATGCTGGTGGGGCAATAAAGAAAAAAGACGAAATGCACAGAATGGCAGAAGCAAACAAAGCATTTGCTCATTTTAAGTGGTAATTAAAGGAGTTAATATGGCAAGGAAATTTGCACTAGAAAAATATAGAAATATCGGTATTATGGCTCACATCGATGCAGGCAAGACAACAACAACCGAAAGAATTTTGTTCTATACTGGCAGAACACACAAAATTGGTGA
The DNA here is from genome assembly GCA_945928645.1 of uncultured Clostridia bacterium. GTDB lineage: Bacteria > Bacillota > Clostridia > Christensenellales > UBA1242 > UBA7862. The sequence continues at coordinate 28,367 of CAMENR010000008.1, forward strand.
GGTTCACGAAGGGGCTGCTACAATGGACTGGATGGTTCAGGAACAAGAAAGAGGTATAACAATTACTTCTGCTTGCACCACTGCACAATGGAAAGGACATTGTATCAATATTATTGACACCCCAGGACACGTGGACTTTACTGCAGAAGTAGAAAGAAGTTTGAAGGTTCTTGACGGTGCTGTTGCTGTTTTCTGTGCTAGAGGTGGTGTTCAACCTCAATCAGAAACTGTTTGGCGTCAAGCGAACAAATACAAGGTGCCAAGAATTGCATACATCAACAAAATGGATAGGGATGATGCAAACTTCTTCAGAGCAATTCAAATGATGAAAGATAGGCTCAAAACAAACGCAGTGGCAATTCAACTTCCTATTGGTCAGGACTCCAGTTTTAGAGGTATTATTGACCTTGTGGAAATGGATTCTATTATATATAATGATGACTTGGGCAAGGATATGACTGTTGGACCAATCCCAGAAGATATGATGGAAGATGCCAAAAAGTATCGTCAAATCTTGGTAGAAGCAGTGGCAGAAACTGATGACGAACTTATGGAAAAATACTTCAATGGTGAAGAGTTTACCGTTGAAGAACTCAAAAAGGGTATAAGAAAAGCAACTATTGCTCTTCAAATGACTCCAGTTACTTGTGGCAGTTCATTTAAGAATAAAGGTGTTCAAAAACTTCTTGATGCTGTTGTTGACTATCTTCCAAGCCCACTTGATATTGATGCTATTCGTGGCACAAAACTCGATGGCGAAACAGAAGAAGACAGAATTGCAAGCGACTCTGAACCAATGGCTGGACTTGCTTTTAAGATAGCCACCGACCCATTCGTGGGCAAGATTACTTATTTTAGAATTTATTCTGGTGTATTAAAGGCTGGATCTTATGTCCTTAATGCAACCAAAGATTCTAAGGAACGTATCGGCAGACTGCTTAGAATGCACGCCAACCACAGAGAAGATGTGGAAGAAGCATACGCAGGGGATATCGTTGCTATTGTTGGTCTTAAAGATACAACCACAGGCAACACACTTTGCGACCCAGATCACCCAATTATTTTGGAAAGTATGGACTTCCCAGAACCTGTCATAAATATTGCTGTTGAACCAACAACAAAGCAAATGCAGGAAAAAATGGTCAATGCTCTTATCAAACTAGCAGAAGAAGACCCAACTTTCAGAACATGGACAGACAAAGAATCTGGTCAAACAATCATAGCAGGTATGGGCGAACTTTACCTTGATATTATTGTTGACAGATTGAAAAGAGAATTTGGTGTTGACGTTAATGTGGGCAGACCACAAGTTAGTTACAGAGAAACAATTAGAAAAACTGTTGAAGCAGAAGGAAAATACATCAGACAAACTGGTGGTCATGGTCAATATGGACACTGCGTAATCAAACTAGAACCACTAGAACCAGGCAAAGGCTATGAGTTTGTAGACAAAATTGTTGGTGGTGTTATTCCAAAAGAATATATCCCAGCTATCAATGCAGGTATCCAAGAAGCTCGCCAAAATGGTGTATTGGCTGGATACGAAACAGTTGACTTCAGAGCAACCCTCTTCTTCGGGTCTTATCATGATGTTGACTCATCAGAAATGGCATTTAAGATTGCCGGCTCTATGGCATTTAAGGAAGGGGCAAAGAAGGCAGAACCTGTTCTTCTTGAACCTATTATGAAAGTTTCTGTTGAACTTCCAGATGATTACCTTGGAACAGTTATGGGCAACCTAACCAGCAGAAGAGGTGTCTTGCAAGGAACAGAAACACAAAGTGGCTCTGTAACAATCAATGCAGAAGTTCCACTTTCAGAAATGTTTGGCTATGCAACAGCATTGCGTTCTTCTACACAAGGACGTGGAAACTTCAATATGGAATTCTCTCACTATGCAGAAGTTCCAAAGAGTATTGCAGAAAAAATTATTGGCGAGAGAAAGAAAGACTAATTTCGTCAAACGCAATCAAAATATTTGTCTAAATAGAATAAAAAACGTTTGACAACGTAATAAAAAACATTTATAATAACCAAGACAATAAAGAAATTATTTGTTCAACATTTTAGGAGGATAATAATAATGGCAAAAGCAAAATTTGACAGATCAAAACCACACGTCAACATTGGAACAATCGGCCACGTTGACCATGGTAAAACAACTTTGACCGCTGCAATCACAATGTTTTGTGCAGCAAAAGGTTGGAGCCCAGACAAAATGAAATATGAAGATATCGACAAAGCTCCAGAAGAAAGAGCAAGAGGTATCACAATCAACACATCACACGTTGAGTATCAAACACCAAACAGACACTATGCACACGTTGACTGCCCAGGACACGCAGACTACGTCAAAAATATGATCACTGGTGCTGCTCAAATGGACGGAGCTATCCTTGTTGTTGCTGCAACAGATGGTCCAATGCCACAGACAAGAGAACACATTCTTCTTGCAAGACAAGTTGGCGTTCCATATATCGTAGTATTTATGAACAAGGTTGACCAAGTTGATGATCCAGAACTACTTGAACTTGTAGAAATGGATATCCGTGACCTTCTTACAGAATATGGATTCCCAGGGGACACAACCCCAATCATCAAGGGATCTGCTCTTAAAGCTTTGGAAGCTGCACAAGCAGGCAATGCAGATGATCCAGCATGCAAATGCATCGAAGAACTTTTGAATGCTGTTGACACATTCATTCCAGAACCAAAGAGAGCAACAGACCAACCATTCCTTATGCCAGTTGAAGACGTATTCACAATCACTGGACGTGGAACAGTTGCTACAGGCCGTGTAGAACGTGGCGTATGCAAAGTTGGTGATACAATCTCCATCGTTGGTATGGGTTCAAACAAGCAAAGTGTTATCACTGGTGTAGAAATGTTCAGAAAACTTCTTGACGAAGCTCAAGCAGGCGATAACATTGGTGTTCTTCTTCGTGGTATCAACAGAACTGATATCGAAAGAGGTCAAGTTATCTGCAAACCAGGTTCAATCCACCCACACAAAAAATTTACAGCACAAGTATATGTGTTGAAGAAAGAAGAAGGTGGAAGACATACTCCATTCTTCAATGGATATCGTCCACAATTCTACTTCAGAACAACAGACGTTACAGGTTCTATCGAACTTGAACAAGGTGTCGAAATGGTTATGCCTGGCGACAATGTCAAAATGACAATTACACTTATCACAGATATCGCTATCGAACAAGGTTTGAGATTTGCTATCCGTGAAGGTGGCAGAACAGTTGGTTCTGGTGTTGTTTCAGAAATCATTGAGTAATAACTTATAAACTAAATCAACTCCATCAATTTTGGTGGGGTTGTTTTTTTTTGTTCAAACAATCAACAAGTAGTTTGGAGGGTTTATTTTATATTTTCAAATAAATATCACAAATGGAATAATTTGATGTAAAAAACTTTATAAAATAATGTCATCTTCAATAAAAAAATTAGTTGATTGAAAAGATGTTTTGAGTTATAATGAAATTATGGATAAGAAAGAAAAAATTGATTTTGAACCGGACAATGCAAAACGTAAACCATTGAGTTTTTTTGCAACGTTATTTTTGGCTTGCCTTCTGGCAATAGCGATGGGAATGGTGTTAAGCCCATATCTATCTAATATGCTAACGGGATTGTTAACGGGGTGTTCGTCGCTTCTTATTGGCATAGTTATTGCTTTTCTTTTTTCCAAATTAGTTGATTTAATAGAGAATAAACTCCTTAAAAATGTCTTAAAAAACAATCCACATAAATACGGAATAAAGAGATTTATTTCTATTGTTATTGTTTTGCTTATAATAATTGGCATTTTTGTATTAGTATTTTCTATCCTTGTGCCAAAAATTGTGGAAATAGTAAGACAACTTACCACAGGGAATGGAGATGGTTGGGAACAAATGGTTAATAGAGTTGTCAATGAGATTTGCGCCCTTCTCCAAAACTGGTTTGGTGCTGATGTTGACCAAGCCTCAATTAAAAATGCACTCAACTCTCTGTTTGAATCCTTAAGGACGACTGTGTTGTATATAGATAGTTTGCTTGCAATATCCATGAACCTTGTTTCAGGTGTTTTCAGTTTTGTTATTGGCATACTGATAGCAGTTATGATTTTACAGGAAAAAGAAAGAATTTTCAGATTTTCAAAAAGGTTCTTGTATGCCAATTTCAAAAAGGAAAGAGCAGACAAAATCACTATTATGGCTCATAACTCTAGTAAAATCTTGTATAGTTATGCCATTTGCCAACTTATACAATTTGTGCTCCTATTTATACCTTTGGGCATAGGTTATTCAATATTAGGTTTGAATTTTACTTGGGAACTTGCTCTTATTATTGGTTTGTTTAACTTTATCCCATACTTTGGTATATATATAGGTTGCGTGCCGGCAATGCTTATAACATTGGTGTTTGACTCTATGTCGGCAACAATTTATATGCTTATTGTTACTCTTGCCATAACTGTTATTGAATTTAATATCCTCTTCCCAATCATTATGGGCAATAAGCTAAAATTAAGTCCTTTCGTAGTAACAGCATCTGTTATTATAGGTGGAGCAATGTTTGGTATTGTAGGGATGTTCCTTGCCCCTCCTGTAACAGCCCTTATAAGTGTTATTGTGACTGGGAACATAGAGTTTAAGGAAAACAAGATGAAGTATCTTATGGAGCTTCAAAACTTGGAAGAAGAGCAAAAAAGGATGGAAGAGGTGGCTCAAAAACAAGTCGAAGTGGAAACACTTGAAGAAGATAAAGGTCCAAAAAAGACAAATGATCAAGTAAAGCACGTATCGGACAAATCTTCCAATAAAAGCAAATCAAGCAAATTAGAACCAAAAAGTAGAACAATCTCAGTGCAAGGAGAAAAAGATTCGGCGACAAAATCTATTAACTCCGAAAGCCCAAAAGCACAGAAAAATAGTAAAAAGACAACAAATGTCGGAGATAAAAAGGAGAATTCTGTTGTAGAAACACAGACCTTGACTAAAAGCAAATCAAAAACAACAGTTGATAACAAATCAACATCAAATCCAAATGATAGCAAATCAACAAACAAATCCATTGAAAAAACTGCTAACAAAACAACAAAAACTAGTAATGTTAAACAAAAGTAGATACAATAAAATAGTTGGAATTGATTAAGACTAAAGTTGTTTTATAATATTTGTTGATTATATTGTTTGTTTATTAAAGTATTAGATACAAAATTATAGAAATAAGAAAAATAAAATAGGAGGTCAAAATGGAAAATATTTATAGCGCAGTTAAGCCTACTGGTAGGCTTACGCTTGGGCACTTTATAGGAGCAATAAACAACTGGAAGACAATGCAAGACAATTATAACTGCATCTTTGCCATTGCAGACCTTCATTCACTTACAGTTGCAAACAAGCCAGAAGATTTAAGGAAAAATACATATCTTCAATTTGCCACATTCCTTGCATGCGGACTAGATCCAGAGAAGAGCATTATCTATTGTCAATCTCATATTCACGAACACGCTGAACTTGCATGGATTATGAATTGTATGACATATTTTGGAGAAGCAAGCCGAATGACACAATTTAAGGATCACAAGGGGAAAGGCGAAAATGTTACGGTGGGGTTGTTTGCCTATCCAATGTTGATGGCTGCAGATATTTTGTTATACAACACAGACGTCGTCCCAGTGGGGAAGGACCAACTTCAACATGTAGAGATTTGTAGGGATATTGCCGAAAGATTTAACTCTCGCTATAGCGAAACATTTACTATACCTCGTGGAGTTATAGCAAAGACAGGTTCAAAAATTATGGGGCTTGCAGATCCAACCAAAAAGATGTCAAAAACTGATGATAATGAAAATAATGTGGTGTTTATTGATGACGATGATGACACTATAAGGAGAAAATTTAAGAGGGCTGTTACAGACAGTTTGGGCAGAATTAAATATTGTGAAGAACAACCAGGGGTATCTAATCTATTAACTATTTACTCTATTATGAAAGGTATATCAATAGAAGATGCGGAAAAACACTTTGATGGTTGTGGCTATGGCGAATTGAAAACTCAAACAGCCGAAAGTGTTATTGAAAAACTTACCCCTGTAAGAAAAAAACTAAAAGAACTGCTTTCTGATAAGGACTATTTGGACAACCTTATGAAAAAGGGAGCAGAAAAAGCAAGTGAAATTGCAAGAAAAACATTGAGAAAGGTGTATAAAAAGGTCGGTTTAGTGCCTGCAAAGTAATAAAAACTATGTGATGTTAAATTTTGTTAACAACAAAATTTAAGTTTTACTTATACAAAACAAGGCAAAACTAAAGTTTTTCCTTCATCCTAGTATGAATAACAGGGTTTGCCTGTGAGTAAACTCCCAGACAAACTTCAGATAATAAGAAAATTTACCGTGAGGAATGAAAAATTTCTTCACGGTTTTTTCTTGTGAATACAACAAAGATATTATTTAACAAAAGCAAGCATATCCTAGATGGTTAGAATACTCTGTTCCCCCTGCACGAACAACCACAAGATGATGTGTTAATTCCGGATAATGCCAAGAGCAAAAGTAAAAGGAAGTTTGTATTGGTGTTGAGGTCTGTGCCAGTTGCAGAAGTAAATATGGAAATTAAAAGCACCAAAAGTAGATAGTTTGTGTTCATAATGTCCTCCAATCAACAAAATAATCTTTTTTCAATTCTTTTTTGCCAAATGTCGTAAAATTTGATTGTTGCTTGCAATTGTTCTGTTTGATACAATTATAATACAGTAATATTTTGACTTTTGGGGATATTTATGTATTATGATTATCTTTCAAAGTAAAAAACAACAATTTGCAAAAGAGAGTGAGAAAGATTTTGAGTAGTATATGATAGGGAGGGGTAAATTTGCGACTTAATTGTGAAGATTATGCAGTGAATTATTTGGATGATATAAAATGGTTTTTGCCAAATTCAAAAACTTTTTGCGATATGGCTGATGTATTTGCTATTTATGCCGATCCTACAAGGTTGAAAATTTTGACAGCATTATCTCTAAGAGATATGTGTGTCGGCGATTTGGCAATAGTTCTTAATCTCAATCAAACTACACTTAGCCATCAACTGCGACTATTAAAAAATTGTAGCGCTGTAAAAAACTTTCGTTGTGGCAAAAGCATTGTGTATAGCCTTGCTGGGAGTGGGGTAGAAAACCTGATAAGTGATGTTTCGTGTATGATAAACCAGCCAAAATAACAAAAAAATACTTTTGCTTTGTATTTTTTTATGCTAAAATAACAACGAGGGAAAAATGGATATTAAAGAAAAAATTAGCAAATTGCCACTTTCACCAGGCGTATATATTATGAAGGATAAATTTGGCAATATTATTTATATAGGGAAAGCAAAAAGACTAAAAAACAGAGTTAGCCAATATTTTGTGGGCAACAACCATGCAGACAAAGTAAAAAGTATGGTCTCACAAATTGCCGATTTTGACTATATACTTACAAATTCGGAATTAGATGCTTTGATGTTGGAATGCAATCTTATAAAAAAGCATCAACCTTTTTATAATATTCTTTTGAAGGACAGCAAAACATATCCTTACATCAAAATAAATATGAATGAGGATTTTCCGAAGTTGGAAGTTGTTAGGAAAGTGAAAAAAGATGGAGCAAAATATTTTGGCCCATATTTCAACATCAATCCAAATGAAATTATAAATGCTGTAAACTATGCTTACCCAGTAAGGACATGTAGCAAAAAAATAAAAGACAATAACAAAATGCACAAGGCTTGCCTTAATTATTCTTTGGGATTGTGTTCTGCACCTTGTATGTGCAAGATTACCAAAGAAGAATATAGAAATATGTTACCAAAAGTGTATGATTTTTTGAGTGGCAAGGAAGATGCTGTTTACAAAGTTATTTGTGAAAAAATGGAACAGGCTGTGGGGTTGGAAAATTTTGAATTGGCAATCAAATTGAGAGATTTGAAAATAATGCTAACAAGGTTGAAAGAAAAAAGTGTAACCGCTCTTACCAACACAGCAAACATAGATGTCTTTGGGTTGGCAAAAAGTGATTTGTTTTATGTATTTAGTGTGCTTATCATCAGAGATGGCAAAATGATGGGGGTTAAACACTTTAACTTTGACAATTCTCAAATAGATGACGAGCAAATGCTTATCTCCTTTTTGACTCAGTATTATATGATGAGCAACATTCTTCCAGACAAAATTTTGCTACCTATACACATAGACATAGAAGACGCTTTGTTTAAGGAATTATCCAAGAGGCATGGTAAAAATATTGAAGTGGTCGTAGGAGAAAAGGGTGCAAACAAACAACTTTTGAATCAAGCAAAAAATAATGCAGAAGAGTATCTAACTAAAAATTGTGAACTTGACATTAAGAAAAAATCAAAGAAACTAGAAATTTTGCAATCACTTCAACAAAAATTAGGGCTTAAAAATTTACCACTTAGAATAGAAGGATATGACATATCCAACATCTCTGGCACAAGTTCAGTGTGTAGTATGGTGGTGTTTATCAATGGTTCAAAAGCGTCTAAACATTATAGAAAATTTAAGATTAAAGAAGTTGTTGGTCCAAATGATTTTGAAAGTTTGAAGGAGAGCATAACAAGACGATTAGAAAAGTTGAAGAGTGATGATATAAGTTTTTCAAGTGTGCCAAGTGTTATTTTGATTGATGGGGGCAAAGGGCAAATAAATACTTGCAGAGAACTTATAAAGTCATACAATCAAAATATAGATGTAATAAGTCTTGCAAAGGAGCAGGAGGAAATATTTGTAGAGGAAAATCCTGTATCTGTAAAGTTGTCCAAAGATGATGATGCCCTAAAACTTCTGCAAAAAGTGAGAGATGAGGCACATAGATTTGCAATAACATTTCATAGATCATTAAGAAAGAAAAAACAGGTAACAAGCATTCTTGATGAAATAGAAGGCCTGGGGAAAATAAAAAAAGAAAATCTAATTGCAAAATTTAAGAGTGTAAAGCGAATGAAAAAAGCAACTGCAGAAGATTTGGTCAGTGTAAGTGGCATAACCCCAAAGTTAGCAAATGAAATAATGGAAAAACTGAAAGAAATAGACTAATTTTTTATACAAAAAAGGTGCCAAATAGTTTTATTTTAATCATTTAACCGCATAAAAATATTTATGCGGTTTTTCTATGCAAAAATAGGAGTGTGAATTGCAAAAAAAATTAAAAGAAATTATGAGTATCTTTTTATCATCAAACTTTTGGAGAATTGTTTTTGTCCTCTTTGGGATAATATTGTTGGTAATTTCTCCCATATATTTATTTAGAGAAAACAATTTCAAACTTAACCTAAATCAATTTTTGAACCTAGAAAATAATACAAAGGTTGTTTTGGACTTGTGCCATGTAGAAACTTTTGAGGGAGGAAGTGCCAGCAGAGAGGGGTATCTTAGAAGGCAGGCACAAAAATTTAATAAGCAAAACAGTAATTTTTTTATTAGTATCACGACTATGTCATTAGATGAGTTTGAGTTGAATATGGCACATGGATATGAGGCGGATATCTATTCCTTTGGCATAGGTGCAGGAGATAAATTAAAGAGCAAACTTCAATCTCTAAAGAAAATCAACAACATAAGAGATGACTTGCAAAAAAATGCTATGATTGACGGCAAAATTTATGCTTATCCTTATATTCTTTCTGGCTATGCAGTGATTTCTTATGAAAGTTTAACAACCAATGACCAAAATCTTACAGCAAGGTTACAATCATCAGCAAGCGGGAAAAAAATAGTCAATGGCACAGTGTTTGGTATGAAAAATACAACTCCTGCTCAGGCTTTGGTGGAGAGTGGAATAACTCTTTCTATGCAAGATTTGACCATAGAAAATTCTTCTTATCTAGCATATACAACATTTCTAAATAAGAATACAAAGAGTTTGGTAGGCACTGCAAGAGATGTCGCTAGGCTAAAAAACAGAGAGCAAATGGGGAGCATATCTCCTTGTGTTTATGGTTATCTATCTGGATACAGCGACCTTATTCAGTATTTGGGAATTAGTAAGTTGTTGAGTGGAGCAAAAAGTGAGGTGGCTACTGCTTTTGCAAAATTATTATTAAAGGAAGAAGCACAAGGTGATTTATCATCTATTGGATTATTTTCGGTAACAAGTAACAAAATTTACAATGAAGATTTTATGAGTGAATTTGAAAATTGCTTACAAAAACCATTAAAAAGTGTTGATGCATTTGCGTCAAAAAAGGAAATTGAAATTGAGCAAGCAAAAGCATTAGAAAAATTATGCAAAAATTAACATCTTGCAAGCCAGGGGAAATCTCTGGCTTTTTTATGCAAAAATATTATATATAAAGTATAAATTTTTTGATTTTTATGACGGAGAAAGAAATTTTTTCATATACAACAATATGAGTAAATCAAAAACAAAAAGTTATCTAAAACTATTGCAACAAGAGTTCCCTCATTTGAATTTCAAAACAGATGAATGTTTTAGGGGGCACACCACTTTTGGCATTGGGGGAAAAATCGCCATTTATGTAGAAGTAGAAAAACCTTCGGATATTATTAGACTGGTTAAGATTTTGAATAGGGAAGAAGTGAGATTTTTCATTTTGGGGCTGGGGAGCAATATTTTGGCAGATGACCAGTTTCATGATATGGTTGTTATCAAAAACAATATAAAAGGGATTACAATTAGAGGGGATAAAGTTGTATGTGGAGCAGGGGAGAGTATTGCAAGGCTTAATAATGTTGCTATGGAAAACAGTTTGTCTGGCTTGGAGTGGAGTTATGGTATCCCTGGCAGTGTGGGTGGGGCTACTAAGATGAACAGTGGAAGTTTTGGCGGAGAAATGAAAGATGTTGTAGATTGTGTTTATTATTTTGATGGAATAAAAATCTGCAAAAAGAATGTTGCAAGTTTAGATTTTTCATACAGGCACAGTTATTTTTCGGACAAAAATTTTGTTATATTAAAAGTGGTTTTTAGGTTACATAGGGCAAAAAGAGAAGATGTGGAAAAAAAGAGTTTTGAGATATTAAAAACTAGAAGAAAGTTGCAACCTCACAATTACAAAAGTGCAGGGAGTGTATTCAAAAAGCCAAAAGACACCTTTGCCCCTGTGCTGATAGAGAGTTGTGGGCTTAAGGGGCTTTGCAGAGGTGGTGCAGAAGTTTCTACGAAACACTGCGGTTTTGTAATAAATAAATCGGGTGATGCAAAATTTAGCAATGTTTTTTGGATAATTTGTAAAATAAAAGAAACAGTTTACAAAAAATATGGTATAATGCTTGTTGAAGAGATTGAAATAATAAGATAGGAGAATAAAATGTCTTTTGCACACGAAGCCAAACTGGAATGCCTTGAAGCACCAATCGAAAATGAATGTTGCAAACTTGCTTTTTTGTCAGCAGTTATCCACTCGTGCGGAGAACTGACCAAAAGTGGCAAAAACATATATGTAGAGTTAAAAACTGATGTGGACAAAGTGTATGAGGTTGTGAATGACTGCCTAAAAACTTTGTATGGTGAATATGCCGAAATGAAAATTGACGAAGACACCAATATAAATAAAGCAGTTAGATATGTAATTTCATTGCCCCAAAGTTGCACCAATAGGCTACTGTTTGATTGTGGCATAGCAAGGTCAAACGCAAGGGGAGATTTTACTCTTGTGCCTGGGCTGGACGAGCATATTATAGAAAATGATTGTTGTGCAAGGACCTATCTCAAGGGAGTTTTTGCCACTTGCTCTACATCAAACATTGTATTGTCCAGTGGAGATAGGATACGAAAACTTTGCGGTTATCATTGGGAGTTTGCTTTTGTTAGCGAAAGTTTTGCAGATGATGTGTCCAATTTATTGTTTTCTTTGGGGATAGCAAACAAAAAAAATGTCAGAAACAATCTTTATGTGTTATATATAAAAGAGGCAGAAAAAATAAGCGACCTTTTTGCTATTGTAGGTGCCACAAAAAGCCTTTTGAAATTGCAAAATGAGATGACCATAAGAGAGGTTAGGAATAATATAAATAGGCAGAATAACTGTCTAAATGCCAATATAACAAAAACAATCAATGCCAGTGTCCGTCAGGTTATGGCGATAAAAAAAATACAACAAACAATAGGATTAGAAGCCTTGCCAATGAACCTTAGGGAATTGTGCCTTTTAAGACTTGCAAACCCAGAGGAGTCTTTGGAAAACTTGACAAAACTTACCAAGACACCTATAACTAAAAGCGGAATTAATCATCAATTTTCTAGAATAATCAAAATAGCAGAAAAAATAGACAAAGGAACATTATGAAAACATTTATACATCTTCACAATCACACAGAATACAGCCTTCTTGATGGAGCGGCAAAAGTTAAACAATTGGTCCAAACAGTAAAGGAACAAGGTGCAAATGCAGTGGCAATAACCGACCACGGAACGATGGCAGGGGCGCTGGTCTTTTATGCCGAGTGTTATAGAAATGGCATAAAGCCCATTATTGGTTGCGAATTTTACATTGCCCACGACAGATTTAACAAAACAGGTAGAGAGGATACCGGGCATTTAATTTTGCTGGCAAAGAACAATCAAGGTTATAAAAATCTACTGAAACTAAACGGCATAGCGTGCAAAGAAGGGTTTTATTACAAGCCAAGGATAGACTACGATGTGTTGGAACAACATTCAGAAGGCCTTATCTGCCTTAGTGCATGCCTTGCAGGGCACATTCCACAGGCTCTTTTGGCTAGGCAATTTGATGAGGCATACAAATTGGGCCTTAGGCTAAAAAATATGTTTGATGATGGGGATTTTTATATCGAACTTCAAAATCACGGCTTGCCAGAACAGATTGAGATATTAGAACCACTAAACGAGTTGGCAAAAAAACTAGGGGTAAAGACTGTTGCCACCAATGATGTGCATTATATAAAAAGAGAAGATGCCGAGGTCCAAGACGTCTTGATGTGCATAGCGATGAACAAAAATATTGATGATACAGACAGATTTAAGTTTGCGACCAACGAATTTTATGTAAAGACAAGAGAAGAAATGGAGCAAGCCCTAGGAGCATACCCAGAAGCGCTGGACACCCCACAAGAAATAGCAGACAAATGTTTTGTTACCATAAAGACAAAGAGCCATAAGGACATATCTACCATTCCAGACGGTTGTTGCTTAAGAGATAATGAAAATTTTATCCCAAAATACGTGCCAGAGGGTATGACTTCATTTGAGTTTTTGAAAAAACTTTGCTATGATGGACTTAAGAAAAAATATCCCAACCTAACACCAGAAATTCAAGCTCGAGCAGATTACGAATTGGATATTATTAGGGAGCAGGGTTTTGTGGAATACTTTTTGGTTGTGTGGGATTATATTAACTATGCAAAACAAAACAACATTCCTGTTGGGCCAGGTCGTGGTAGTGGTGCTGGGAGTATTGTTGCTTACACCTCGGGTATAACTATGGTTGACCCAATCAAATATAACCTTCTTTTTGAAAGATTTATAAATAGAGAGCGTGTATCTATGCCCGACTTTGACGTGGACTTTAGTGATGATAGACGCAGAGAAGTTATTGAATACGCCAAGAGGAAATATGGCAAAGAAAACGTTGCATACATTGGCACCTTTGGCACTATTGCTGCCAAAAATGCTATAAGAGATGTGGGCAGGGTGATGAGATTGCCCCTGTATGATGTGAGCAGAATTTGCAAAGAAATCCCAGCAAAATTGCCAGAAGGAATAAAAAAACCTCCTGTGCTAAAATATTACTTTGGCACAACAGGAGATGAGGCAAATGACAAATATATCATTCCAAGCCTAAGAAAGTTGTATGACGAAGACGAAGCAATCAGAAAGGTTGTAAATATGAGTATCAAGGTGGAGGGTATGCCAAGGCAGGCATCAACTCATGCTTGTGGTATTTTGATTGCACCAGAGCCAGTGGATAATTATGTTCCACTTGCCAAAAATGGAGATGAAATTGCTACACAATATTCTATGATAGAATTGGAAGACCTGGGACTTCTGAAGATGGACTTTTTGGGGTTGCGAAACTTGACAGATATAGACAAAACTATCAAATTGGTCAAAAAAATCCACGGTGTAGATATAGATTTTTATAACATGGAATATGACGACCCAAATGTTTTCAAGGTGATAGCATCAGGCAATACAGATGCAATATTCCAGCTTGAAAGTGGTGGCATGAAAAGCTTTATGAAAAAGCTTCGCCCAGACTGCTTGGAAGACATCATCGCTGGGGTGTCGCTCTATCGTCCAGGACCAATGAAATATATTGATGCCTATGTAGACAACAAACACCACCCAGAAAAAATTAAATATGATCACGAGTGTTTGCGACCTATATTGGAAGCAACATACGGAATTATTGTCTATCAAGAGCAAGTTATGCAGATAGTGCAAGCGATGGCGGGTTATTCCCTTGGACAAGCCGATAATGTTAGGCGTATTATGGGCAAGAAAAAAGTGGAAAAAATGGCTGCCGAAAAAGAAAAATTTATCTATGGCTGGCAAGATCCAAAAGGACAAAAGAGTATTGATGGCGCACTAAAAAGAGGTGTTCCGGAAGATGTGGCAAGGAAAGTCTTTGCAGATATGGAAGACTTTGCAAAATATGCCTTTAACAAATCTCACGCTGCTGCATATGCCTATATAACTTACCAAACTGCCTATCTAAAATGCTACTATGAAGTGGAATTTATGGTAGCAGTACTAAATGACAGAATTTTCTCTATTGACGAAATAACCAAATACGTGGTTTATTGCAGGCAACACAACATAGAAGTTTTGCCACCAGATGTGAATAAAAGTGAAGCATATTTTAGTGTGGAAGATGGAAAAATTAGATTTGGCCTCGCTGCCCTTAAAAATGTGGGCATCGCAGTGGTGGAGGAGATTATTGCAAATAGGCAAAAGTTTGGCGAATACAAAGATTTGTATGACTTTGTGGAGAGAACACAAGGTGGCGGGGCAAACAAAAGGTGTATCGAGAGTATGATATTAAGTGGCGCTTTTGACTGTTTTGGGGTGGCAAGATCACAGATGATGAGTGTTTATGAACTTGTTATGGAAGTGGTGGCAAAGGACCTAAAAAATCGTGCCACAGGGCAGTTTAGTTTGTTTGACAACCCAGACCTAAACCAAGGAGCAAAAACCTATGTAAAAATGCCAGACATCCCAGAGTATGCAAAACAAGCCAAATTGAAATTTGAAAAACAAGTGCTGGGAATATATCTTTCGGGACATCCACTCGAAAATTATATGGACGAATTTGAAAGGTTTAACTTCAATTCGTCTATGCTAGGAAGTTTGGAAAAGGAAGAATCTAGTGACGAGGAAGATGATGTGCCAGATGAAAGTCAAGGCGAAGTGCTTATAGAAGACGGAATGAGAGTGGTGTGTGGTGGCAGTTTGGAAGGTGTAAAAAAGGTTTTCACCAAAGCGACCAACAAGGAGATGGCAATAGTAACCATAGAAGATGTTTATGGGACGTTTGAGAGTATGATTCCACCTAAGGTATATGATAGATATAGAGAAATGCTGGTGGAAGACAGCCTTATAAAAATTACCGGCAAGGTGTCTATACGAAATGGTGAAGATGTTAGTATTGTTGCAGACAAAATAGAACCACTGGTGCATGAGAACAATCTTGTAGTGGAGCAACCAACAATGCAAGCCCCAAGGGCAACACACACATTGTATCTAAAATATGACACCCAAAATTCACTCACACACGAGAATATCTTGGCTGTGCTAAAGAGTTATCCAGGCACAACACCAGTTATTGTGAAGTGCGAAAGTTTGGGCAGGGCTTTTAAGTTGAATTTTATGATAAATCCAAGCGATTATTTATTAAATGAACTTCATGCCTTGATTGATGATGAAAATATAAAACTTATTTAGGAGGATAATATGGGAGTATCAAAAATAGCGATTTTGACCAGTGGTGGCGACTGTCAGGCAATGAATGCAACCATAAATATAATAACCAGAGTAGCAACTTTTAGAAAGTTGAAAGTTATGGGAATTTTGCAAGGATACAAGGGATTGTATGAAAATAAATTTTTTCCACTCTCTTTGGCAGATGTAGAAAATATATCTTCTTATGGAGGGACTATCCTCAAAACATCTAGATTTCCACAATTTCAAAACGAAAATGTGCTGGACAAATGCGTCCAAAACTTAAAGGCTAATCATATAGATGTGTTGATAGTAGTTGGTGGAGATGGCAGTTATCATGGGGCTCAACTATTAAGGGATAGGGGAGTTAATATAATTGCAATCCCTGCAACAATAGACAATGACCTAAGATACACAGACAAATGCCTTGGATTTGACACAGCAGTAAACAATGTGTGCAATTATGTAGAAAATGTAAAACAAACAATGCAAGCAATGGATAGAGGTGTTGTGTTTGAGGTTATGGGGAGATATTGTGGGGATATAGCACTTTACTCTGCCAGTGCAACAGCATGTGATATAGTTGCTGTGCCAGAAAAACCAATGAGCGAGCAAGAACTTTTGGAAAAGGTTAAGCATCATCTTTCAACCAAAAAAACTCCACCAACTATAGTTGTAGCAGAAAAGTTATTTGACATAGTATCTTTGGCAGATAAGTTGACACAACAAACAGGTGTTCAGTTTAGATACTCCATAGTGGGATATACTCAAAGAGGAGGATCTCCATCTGTGGAGGATAAAACACTTGCTATGCAATTTGGTGTGCGAGCAGTGGAACTAGCAGAAAAAGGCATATTCAACTGCGCCATAGGCATAAAAGGCAAAGATGTCTTTGAAATTCCATTAGACCAAGCCCTAAACGCTGATTATAGTTTTAATTACGAATTACTAAGTTTGTTTTATCTTCTCAATTCTGATAAATAATATCAGTAGACAGATTTAATGGTGCTGTAATATTGGTAATTTCAATAATCTATTAAAGCAACATATTATTATAAATATTAAGTCCTTTTGATTTTTACTCCGTTATATCTTCTAGCACAAGGCGGGAGAAGGTTATATCTTCGGTGAAGTCTTGTGGGAAGAAGGTTGTGTTGTGAAAATTTAGAAAATGAAAGACGTGTTTGGAAAGTATTACAGGGGTGGAGATATCAAGTGCTTGGCATATTTCTGCTGTGTATGTGAAGAACTTTTCATAATCAAAATCTTCGTCAGATGTAAACACAGTATCACGCAATATCTTATCTTTATTCATAACTTTTGCCCAAATTCTTAGCATAATTTATCTCCTTATTGTAATATTTGCATTATCTTTGCTGTTTAATTTTATAATAACTTTGCTCAATTTGTGGTGAAATTGGCAAAATAAAATTCAAGATTAAGTATAACAAACATTTTGAAAAAGATAAAGTATTTATGCTATGAGTTTTGGGAAATTGTTGAAGAATAATAGATAAGATGTTTTGAATTTGTGTAGAGAATAAATTATTTTTGTGAATTTTTTTTATTTGCTTGACATACAATACTTAAAATACTATACTTTATGGGCAAAGCAAATAAAGGAAATGGGTATTGCCTTTGGCAATGCACATTTTTTTAGAGGAACTTTGTCACAGAGGAGGTAAAAATGGAAGAAGAAGTTTTTTTAACCAAAGAAGGCTATAAACAGTTGCAAGAAAAACTTGATTATCTAAAAACTACAAAAAGAGAAGAAGTTGCAATAAAGATTGGTGTTGCTAGGGACTTTGGTGACTTGAGTGAAAACTCTGAATTTGACGCAGCAGTAGATGAACAGGCCAACCTTGAAGCAGAAATCAGTGAAATTGAAAATACACTTCGCAATGCAAAAATAATCAATAGCAAAAAGATTGACACCAACAAAGTAAGTGTTGGATGTTCCGTAAAGTTGCTAGACCTAGATTTTGATGATGAAGTTGTTTATAAAATTGTTGGGGCAACAGAAAGTAACCCAGCGAATGGAGTTATATCCAACGAAAGCCCTGTGGGCAAAGCCTTGATTGGCAAAAAGGTGGGGGAACAAATAAATATTGTCCTTCCTCAAAATAACAATGCTACAATCAGAATGAAGATTTTGGAAATAAAGGCATAAAGCAAATGTTTATAGCATAAGGGTTGCACAAAAATATGTAACCTTTATTTTTTTTGTTGTTAAAATGTTCAAACTGTGTTAAAATTCTGTTGGAAACAACTTTAATGATAGAATTTGGAGAGATAATAGAACAACAACAGCAGTATATTTCACTTTGCAGTGGAGAAACCGATTGCAACTCTTTTTTGTTTGAGTCCAATGATGAGATTTATCTAAACAACTTTATGTTTATGTTTGCTCGTCATCTATTATGCCAGCAAAAAGGGCTATCTTGTGGCAAATGCCTTGCCTGCCAAAAGGTAAACTCATTATCCCACGCAGACCTTAGGATTTATCCCAAAAATTCTAAAAGCATTTTGGTCGATGATATAAAGGATTTGATTGAAAATATCTATCTCTCGCCAGTGGAAAGCGACAAAAAGGTTTTTGTGCTAAAAAATTTTTCTAATGCGACAATTCAGGCTCAAAATAAACTGTTAAAGATTTTGGAAGAACCACCAAAAAATGCTTATATTATATTGGGAGTGAGCAATAGTAGCAAGGTTTTGCCGACCGTTATGTCTAGGTGCAAAAAAATGCATCTTCAACCACTGGATAACAATTTTATAAGGCAAATATTGAATGATATGGACGGTCAAAAGGCGGAAAATATTGTGCATATAGCACAGGGGAATTTGACCAAGGCGCTGGAATACTCCAAAGACCAAAATTTTCAAAATATTTTTGCAACTTGCCTAGACACCCTAAAAAATATGAAAAACAGCACTCAACTTATTTCTTATACTACCAGGCTATCTGCCAACAAAGAGGAATTTGCTATTGTGCTTAATATTTTTGAGTCTTTGTTTAGAGATATTATGCTTTTTAGGTTGGGCAGGCAAGACCTTTTGCAAAATAAAAATTTGATTGATGACATAATTGTTCTTGCTCAAGATTTTGATTGCGACTGTGTGGATAAGATTATTAGAAAATTGAGCGAAACAAAAAAACAAATGGAGTTTAACTGCAATCAGACGGTGTTGATGGACGAGTTATTACTATATATATTGGAGGTTAAGTATTATGCAACAAAAGGTTGATGTAAGATTTAGAATAAACCCCAAAACTTATACATTTTTATCCACAGAAACGCTTAAAGTGGGCGACAAGGTTATAGTGGAAAGTCCTTTGGGGCAGAGTTTTGGCACTGTGGAAAGAGTTGATGTGGACTATGATGTGGACAATAAAGATCTAAAAAGAGTTATAAGGAAAGCGACAGACAAGGATAAAGAAAAGAACGAGGCAAATTGCGAAAAAGAGCATGAGGCAATTTTGTTAACCAAAAAATTGGTTGAACAACTTGGCCTTGATATGAATGTCGTCAATGCCGAATATTCTTTTGATACAAGCAAAGTTGTCATAGACTTTATATCCGATAACAGAGTGGATTTTAGGGAATTAGTAAAGCAACTAGCAAGCACACTAAAAACAAGGATAGAACTAAGACAAATAGGTACAAGGGACCAAGCGAGAATGGTTGGTGGGATAGGAATTTGTGGCAGAGTGTGTTGTTGTGCTTCTCATTTGAAGGATTTTGAAAAAGTTTCTATGAAAATGGCAAAAAATCAAGGTCTTGCACTAAATCCAACAAAAATAAGTGGTGCATGTGGAAGGTTGATGTGTTGCCTAGAATATGAGGATCCATACTACAGCGAAACACTATCTGCTATGCCAAAACTAAACAGCGAGGTAAAGACTCCTGACGGGCTAGGTATGGTTGTTTATCAAAATGTATTGAAGCAACAAATTTCTGTAAAACTCCAAACCAAAGATGGTTCTACACAAATAAAAGATTACCCAATGGATATATTTGCAAAACAAGTCGCAGACAAAAAATCTACTCAACCTCAACAAAGTCAAAACTCTAGCAAAAACAACGAAAACAAAAGCGACCAGCCTCAGAGTGCAAAAAAATCTACCCATTTAGAGCCTAGTCAAAAACATAAGAATAAAAAGCCACACTTCAAGTCAAACAAACAACAGGAACAAAAATGATTGAAAATGCTCAAGAATTGCTAAAAAAGGGTGAAATTTTTGATGATTTGCAACTAAACGATATTTATATTATTCAAAATAGAAGTAAATATTGTTTTTCTGTTGATAGTGTGTTGCTCGCCAACTTTGCAAAAATAGGACACAAAGACTATGTGGTGGACTTGTGCTCTGGCAGTGGAGTGGTGTCTATTTTGTGCCATGAAAAGTATCACCCAAAAAGGATTGTTGGGGTGGAAATTGACAAAGAACTTTGGGATATGTCTACAAGGACCTTGCAAGCCAACAACATAAATGATGTAGAATTTTTGAACATAGACTTAAAAAATTCGCCTGACAAATTGGGGTGTGGCAAAGTAGACAAAATTGTATGCAATCCACCATATTATCCTTTGCCAAATAATGTTGAAAATATAAACAAAAAATATTTGTCCACCAAATATGAACAAAAAACAAATATAGATGAAGTGATGACTGTTTGTGCCAAATTACTTAAAAATAGTGGTAAGTTGTTTATATCTTTTCCTGCAGAAAGGCTTCAAATACTCCTTTCCTGCGCCAATAAGAACAACCTTGCGTGTAAGACAATAAAATTTGTTTGTGCAGGAGATAAAGATTGCCATTTGATTCTTGCAGAATTTTTCAAAGGTGGCGGGGAAGGGGTAAAGATTTCTTTTGAAACAATCTAAATAACTCTACAAAGAAGGCAACTTACAATGGCTCCAAGAAGGGTGGCAATAAGGGCAACAGGCACAGCATAAGACAAGCGTTTTACTTGAGTTTGGGAGCAATAAAGTGTTGTTACATAAAATACTGTGTCACAACTGCCCACAATAACACTAGCACACCTTCCGGCATAACTATCTACTCCATAGCGAGCAAATATGTCATTTAGTATCGCCAAACTTCCGTTACCACTAAAAGGTTTTAGTAAGACCAATTCACACAATTCTGTTGGGATGCCAAGCATATTGAAAATGGGCGAAACAAACTTTGCCATAAGGGAGGCTAGTCCACTTATCTTTATCAGTTCCACCATTATCATAATGGTAACAAGATAAGGAAATATCCCAACCACAATGCCAATACTTTGCTTTGCGCCACCAATAAAACTGTTGTAAACATTCACTTTCTTTATCTTGGCATAAACAAATATGGATAGAATAAGAACAGGGAGAAGATAAATGCTCATTTATTTCTCCTTTTTATTTTTTTTAACTTTTCAATAATCAACGCAATGGCAATTCCAACCACTGTTGTAAATATTGCCGAAATTATAGTTGCCAGCATTATATCACTGGCGGAAGAACTGCCTGCTGTTATCCTCAGCCCGATAACTGTTGTAGGAAGTATTTGCATAGAAGTTGATGCAAAGATAATTAGCATTATCATAGCCCTATTTGCCTTGCCACTTCCATCGTCCATTCGTTGCATAGCTTTCATACCAAGAGGGGTGGCCGCTCCACCCATACCAAGTATGTTGCAAGAAATATTCATACATACCAGTTCATTGGTCTTGTCGTCCAAAGGGCCAAAGATTTTTTTTGTAACAGGACGGAGTAGCTTGGACAATTTTTTGTTTATGCCACTATCTTCCATAACCTGCAATATCCCCATCCAAACGGAGTAGATAGCACACAATTTTAGGCAGAGTTTTAGGGTGCTTTCACTGGCTTGAAGCATCGAAGGAAGCACTATCTCGGGATTTATATAAAGAAGAATGCACATACTGCACGCAATCAACCAAAACCATATTTTATTCATAATAAATTGTTATGTTTATGTTATTTTCATTATGCAAACATATTTCATTATAAATTGTTGGAATTGTCTTCAAAATGTGATATATTACTGCTATGATAGTTGATGCGCATTGTCATTTGTATGACGAAAAAATGGAAGAAATTAAAGGTCAAGTATTTGAAGATATAAAAAAAGGAAACACATCTTGTGTGCTAAGTGCCGACACCATACAGCACAGCAAAATGTGCATAGAACTTGCTCATATGTTGCCCAATACTTATGCCACAGTGGGTATTCATCCACACGAGGTGGAAGATTTTGACGACAATAGTGTAAGGCAACTAAAACAGTTAAGCAAAGACAGCAAGGTGGTTGCGATAGGCGAAATTGGCCTTGACTATTACTATGACCTCAATCTAAAGGACAAGCAATTTGTAGCACTGAACAAACAAATTGACTTGGCAAATGAGGTAAAAAAGCCTTGTGTGTTTCACGTTAGGGAAGCAATGGGAGATTTTTTGGATATTATTCGAAAAAACAAACCCTTGCATAGTGGATTAGTGCATAGTTTTAATGGTAGTGTAGAGGTGGCAAAGGAGTTGCTGGCAATGGGTTTTTATTTCAGTTTTAATGGCATAGCAACATTCAAAAATGCAAATAATGTGCTAAAAGTAATTGAATTTTTGCCAATGGAGAGGATTTTGATAGAAACAGACAGCCCTTATCTTGCACCTGTTCCACATAGGGGAGAGGTAAATAGACCAAGTTATGTCCATTTGGTTGCACAAAAGGTGGCGGAAATAAAAAATCTTAGCAAAGAGTTTGTGATAAGCAAAACTAGAGAAAATGCCGAAAGATTGTTTGGTGTAAAATTTGAAGATATTGCCAGCAACTGAGATAAAAATAGATATTAAGAAAGATAAAAAATTATAAAGGTAAATTGATGAATAAAGGTAATTTTAGATTTAAGAAGGAATTTGGTCAAAATTTTATATTTGATACAAATTTTATCAAAAGTATGGTTGAAAAGTTTGATATCCCAGAACAAAGCAATATTGTAGAAATTGGTGCAGGAATGGGGACTCTTACAGAGGTGTTGGCTAATAAATATAAAAAAGTGGTGAGCTTTGAAATAGATAAAACTCTTACAGAGAAGTTGAAAGAATTGCAATCAAAACATTCCAATTTAACCATTATTTTTGGTGATATCTTGCAACAGAATTTAGAAAGTATAGAGGGTATGTTTGGGGGAGAAGATTATTATATAGTGGCAAACCTGCCATACTACATCACTTCACAAATTATTTTTAAGTTATTATTTGAAAGTTCCAACCTAAAGGCAATGTTTACAATGGTTCAAAAGGAAGTGGGCGAGAGATATTGCGCAAGTTGTGGTTCAAGGGAGTATGGAATACCAAGTGTTATCCTAAATGCTTTTGCAAATACAGATATCGTTTGCAATGTGTCTAGAAAAATGTTTGTGCCAGTGCCAAATGTAGATTCTTGTATTATTAAGATAGAGTTGCAAAAAAACAAATTTAACATAGCAGACCAAGATAAATTTCGATCTTTTGTTGCCGGTTGCTTCGCTATGAAGAGAAAAACATTGGCAAATAATCTCAAAAAGATAAATTTTCACGATGACATAATTTCTCCTGCATTGCAACAGTTGTCTATGCGAAGTGATATCCGCCCAGAAGACATTTCTGTGGAAAACTATATCAATCTATTTAACCTCCTATATAGATAATCTCTATTTGCAAGGTTTTAACCTATCTCGCAAAGACTTTAATACAAAGAGTAAAGTTTATTAAAAAAGTATAATGTTAACAATTTTCAAGTCAATTTTTTATGCTAACAAATCATATAGCCTTTGTTAAAAAGGATTTTAGCGATAATTTCAACCCAAAAGTTTTATGCTAATAAATCCTTATGAAAAAGTTTTATAGACTGTAATATATTAGTTATAAAAACAACTATTTATAGTAGTTGTTTTTTTAATTGTAACAAAAAACTACAAAAAATCATAAAAATAGCAAAAATATTGTCGTAGGATATTTTACAATAAGTTATACATTAGTTATACATATTTGTAGAGAAGTAAGAGGTGAAAATGGATAATTTGGCAAAAACTGTTATTCTGTCTGGAAACAGAGATAAAGGGGCAAAAGCAATTTTGTCGCTAAAAGGAAAAAAGGGTGAAATAAAATTTTATAATATGAGAGAACTCCCAAAATCTCTCGCTGTGGGTATAAAGCAAAGTGGCAAAGTAAGCAAATTTCCACTTAATATTTGTGGTGGGGTGGGGATTTTTGACTCCCAAAACAAGTTAAATGTGGAGGAACCCTTAGTTTGCGCTGTAGTTGACGTGTCCAATGCATTTTGTCCAGAATTGTTACTATGTAGCAATGGAGTAGAGAAAGAGGAAAACAAAAATATAGAAACTGCTTTTGTGCAAGGAGAGCCAGAGGATAGGTCAACTTTGTATGAAGAAACTACAGACAGTGAAATAGAAGATTTGATTGACCAAAACCTAAAAGACGACTTGAGTTGCCATTATTATGATGCTTGTGCTAGTTGCAGATACAAAAAGGCATTTTATGAAGAAGAAAATTATCAAAAAAACACCAAAGTAAGTGCCAATCAAATTCAAAAAGTAAATAATTGTGAAGATATGTCCGAGAGAAAAACTTCCTTACAAGATAAAAAATTATCTCCAAAAGATAAAGAGTTGGATAACTCATCAAATTCAGAAGAACCTGCTTTTGATGAAAAAGGAAATCTTGAGGATAAAAAGGATGAAGAAGCAGGAGAAATATTTTATGACCAAATAAGGCCACAAATAGAAATTCTTTTTTCGCAGTATCCACGAGATGAGAATTTGGAAAAACTTGTGCCAAACTCTAGGTGGGTAAAGGTAAATTATGAGGGGAATGAGGAGTGCTATGAGTTGGGAATTATATGTGATGATGAGGGCAAGGAAGAATATATCTGCTATGGCATACCCTCAAATGATTCTCAAAATCCACCAAAAAGCATAGAGGAATATGCAAAATATCTCAAACTATCCCACACCGAAGGCCTCTGGGTCGCTTGCCAAGACGCCAAGACAGGAGAAACAATAAAGTTGGACTTTGATAAAAATTTTTAGTTTGGAATTAAACTGGTAAAATATGGCAAAATATATAAAGTAGTGATAGATAAAAATTCTATCATTATTTTATTTAGTGTGTCATTTGTATTGACAAAAGTTTATTTTTTTGTTAACATTTTTCTGTTTCTAGCGAGGTATCAAAGTGAAAAAGAAATTAGCTATTGTATTTTCAATGATTTTTATGTTCTCTGCATTGCTATTTGCTTGTAGTGGGATTAAACTTTCTGCAGGCCCAAGCGCAGATGACACAGTATATGGCAATGGTGGTTCTGCCGTTATCAAGGGGGACTATATTTATTTTGCCAACGCATATGTGGCTTCAAGCGAATTGAGCAACAACGACAATCAATATGACAAAAAGAGCGCGCAAACAATCTATGGCATTTATAGGTCAAAATTGGACTCTGATGGCAATGTCGTGCTGGATGAAAATGGGGTTCCTCAAGGGGCTGAGATTTTGTCATACAATGTAGGTGGGTTTGAACAAGCACAAATATATATTTGTGGAGATTGGATTTATTACACTACACCTTACACAGTTAAGGCAAGTGATGGCTCCAATAATACTGGACTAGTGCGAATAGACAGAGTAAAACTAGATGGGACATCTCACGAACAACTTTCTTCCAATGGCGAAGATGGGTATACAATCAAATGCAAGTTTAATGTGGTTTATGTTGACGGGGCAACTTATATCGTTGTTTCAAAGGAATCAAATGATATAGATGTCATAAAGTGTCAAGGTGGAAAGGTTTCTAAATATTCACTCGCTTCGGGTGTATCTAGTTATGTGGTTGCCAGCCAAAATGTGTTGGAAGCAGGAAGAAAAAGACCTGATGTCGAAAAGAATATTTTCTATGTAAAGCAAAATTCAACAGGAGCTTCATATGAAATAGTAAAAAAATCACTTGATGGTGGAGATGAAACATCTATTTTGATAAATACAAATCAGCCAGAACTTGTTGCTATGAAGAATGGAAGGATATATTATACCTTAGACGGACAACTTTATTCCACAACAGATGGTTCCGCAGAACAAACTAAATCCTACCTTTCTCTTCAATTGGCTGGTGATGAATCAACCGCCGAAACTATATCTAATTATATAATCTTGGACGATGCAGACGGATTGGATAGAGGTGTTGTGGCTGTGTATTATGATGGTTCAACCTATTGCTTGCTCTATCAAAATGGGGTCAACTATCAAAAAATATCCACTCAAGTCCAAAGTGAAAAGAAAATAACACTGCTTGCCTCTCAAAGAGATGAAATCTATTATCAAATAGAAGAGAGTTCAGAACTTTATATGATTAGATTGTCCATTCAATTTGAAAACTCTCAATTTGTCCTAAAAAGAGCAGATGATCGTGTTTGTATTGCTTCGTCATTTACTACATTAACAAGCGATTATCAAACTTATGACTTTGACCTAGAGCATTTCTACACCTACGAAAAGGTTGAAGAATCTCAATTGCAGTATCTTAAAATGTATTCTATACATTCTCCAAAGAAAAGTGATGACGACAAAGTTATAGGTCAATATATTGGGCTTCTTAGCGACTCTGATGCAAAACTCTTGGCTGAAGAAGAATAAACTAGTATAAAAAGAATCAATATTTGTAAATATTTTTTAATTGCATTATCAAAAAGTTTGGGTATTATTACTCAAACTTTTTTTGTTAAATCTTTTTAAGTAAATACTTTGTTAAAACTTACTTTATGAAGTTATCTTATATTCATTTTATATAATTTTGCTAAGGTTAATACTTTGAATTTATTTTACGAGGTTTTGATGCAAAATTCGCTTAAAAGAAGTCAAAAAATGGACAACTTGCCCTTATTTTTTTGAAAATGATAAAAACATCAAAAAAAACAAAAGATATTTTTTATTCTCCTAAAAATATGTTCAAAAAGGGGCTTTTCGTTAGAAAAGGATAATATTCCGTCTTTTTTCGAGCAATTCTATTGTATTTTTACAGTGAAAGACAGGATATTGCACCGTTTATTATTATCTTTTTTGTAAATATGTGTTAGTATGTTGATAATAACCAAAAAGTAAAAAAAAGGAGAAAGGGTTAATGATTAAAATTGTTTTGCTAGATGAAAATGAAGAGGGTAGAAGGAGTTTGGGAGATTATCTAAAAGGAACGGGAAAGTTTGCTGTTGTAGGAGAGGGGTGTGATGGCCAAAGTGGATTGGAATCAATACTAAAGGAAAAACCAGATGCTGTTGTTATGGATATTGTTCTTGAAAATTTTGATGGATACGAAGTGTTGGAACGTTTGCGTGGGGTAGAAAGCAAACCAAAGGTAATTGTTTTGTCGTCACTCAAAAATGAAGGGTTTGCGCAAAAAGCAGTGGATATGGGGGCAGAATATGTATTGGCAAAGCCGGTGGACAACTCCATTGTTGCAAAACGCATTGAAGATTTATTGGGTCAGGGAGAAGAAGTAAAAATAACTGGCAAAAGAACGCCAAAGAATAGAGTTTTGGAAGAAAAGATTAGCAATATATTTATTACAGTGGGGATACCAGCACACATCAAAGGCTATCAGTTTTTGCGAGAGGCTATAAAAATGGCAATAGAAGAGCCAGATATAATAAACTCCATTACAAAGCAACTTTACCCTTCAATCGCAACAAGGTTTTCAACCAGTGCAAGCAAGGTGGAGAGAGCAATAAGACATGCTATAGAGGTGGCTTGGAATAGAGGAAAGATTGAAAATATAAACAACCTTTTTGGCATAAAAGTCTATGACAGCAACGAAAAACCAACCAATGGAGAGTTTATCGCTTTGGTCGCTGATAAGATGCTTGTTGAGGGTGCTTAAGGCTAAAAAACGGCATTTGATAGGGGTTTTATCAAAATAAATATAAAATACATAAATATTTTTCAAAAAAATAGTTAAAATCACTTGTATATTATATAAAAATGTGATAAAAAGTTGCTGATTGAGAGGGAGAGGAGATAATGAAACAAACATATATTAGATGCCCTAGATGTGAGCTTAACTATATTTTGAAAAAAGATAAACTGTGCAACGTGTGCAAGGCAGAGATGAAGGCCCTAGGAAATATGGGGACAGACGAAGATATGGACCTAGATCTTTGTCCTATCTGCAAGACTAATTATATAAATGCAGACGAGGATATTTGCCCAGCATGTGCCAAGGAAAGAGAGGAGGAAGAAGAAGGGATTTCTTCTGCACCAACTTCTATTTGGGACACATACACTACGCCTGATGACGACGAAGGTTACAATGATGACGAAGACAGTGATATGGTGTCTATAACAGGTCTAGATGATGGCCCACTAGATGACACTTTGGACCTTGGGCTTGATGACGATGACGAAGAGCAAGAAGAGTCGGATGATGTGTCAGCTGGAGTGGATGAATTGGACGAGGACTTTAGCGACATTGATGATGTCGGCGATGACGATGACGATGATGACGATGATGATGACGATGACGATGATTTTTAATAAAACCTTCAATTAAGGCTTTGTGTTTTAGACTAATTTTCCAAATTTTGGGCATACTATGTTGGGGGAAATTATGAAAAGAAGTTTGTTAAATCTTAACGATATCAAGCAAAAAATAAATGCCATAAAGGGAAAGGATATAGAAATATCCATAAATCGTGGTAGGAGAAAAGTGGAAATATATAAGGGGGTGGTGGAACATATCTACCCATCAGTGTTTACTGTGAAGGTGTTGGATAACTGCAACACAAAGGCAGTATCCTGCTCCTATTCTGATGTCTTGTGTGGTTATGTTAAGATAGAAGGGGACAAAAACACAGTCATCAATCAAAATGATTAAGCCAATTCTTTGATGCAGGGATAAAAAATTTTTTATAAATTGGAATAATTTCTGAAGTTGTTTTGTATCTATGTAACAATAGCAAGACAACTTTTTTTGTTGCCTGAATTGGAGGGTAGAAATTTGGAAAATGCAAACGAATTGAACATTGCAACAAGCAGAAAAATTGCCGATGTTGAACTGACTGGGCAGGTGGGCTTTTCGGCAGAGGGAGAAAGGATTACAAAAGTCTTGACTGCCAGCGCACAGCCAAGGATAGACAAAGTTTCCACCACAGCAGGTGAAGTGAAGTTTGATGGAAAAATCTGCTACAATTTTTTGGTGCAACAAGAAGGTGGAGAAATCAAAAATATTTGCAAAGAGGAGTCTTTTGCAGGAAGTTATCAAGGGGACAATATTGATGACGGTTGCGAGGTGTATGGAAAGGCTGTTTTGACTGATCTAATCAATGACGGAACTTCTGGCGAAGAAGTAAAATACACGAGCAAGATTAAGGCTTCACTTTTTGCAATTTGCGTAGAAAAGGGCTTATCTTGTGCAGTTGCGCCAGAGGGTGTGTATGTTAAGGAAGAAGAAACGTCTTATATGTCTTTTGCCGGTAAATTGGACTCAACTGCAAATATCTTTTTTGACTTGCAAAAAGACAGCAAAATACACAATGTTTTGTCCACAACAAACTTTGCTACAATAAAAAATGTGATACCATCAGATGGATATTTTGCTGTGTCTGGGGAAATTTATTCCAACATTGTTTACCAAACGGAAGACGGCAAATTGCGAAGTATGTTCAAGCAAAATCAATTTCAGGAAGAGATTGCCTCGCAAGATATCACTAGGGAATCTGTGGTGGAAGCGTGGGTAACAGCAGGTTGCGGAGTGGTGGAAGAAAATAATGATCGTGGAGTGTTTGAGATAACTATCCCACTTTATATAGAGTCATTGGTCTTTAACAAGCAATCACAAAAGTGTGTTGTTGACGCTTTCAGCCCAAAATGTGAGGTAAAACTAACCACCACAAGTTTTGAACAAACAGAATTTGAACCAACAAGACAATTTGATGAAAACATTTTGACAACATTTGCAGTGCCAGAGGGAGTTGCACCAATAGACAAAATCTTGACAACAACGCCAAACAATATTTCCATAATCAATCAAGTAGCAAACCAGGGAGAAGTGGTCTTTGAGGGGATAGCGAACATCAATATTGTGTTTGAATCTGTTGACGATGACAACAATTCTACAACAAATTCACTTGATGTAGAAGTGCCATATTCCATAACATATCAAAGCCCAGATATTGTCAAAGATGCAATTATCAACTCGCAAGCCAGCATTGGAGATGTAAATGTCAAGGCAAAAAGGGGAGGGGAGTTGGAAATCTTGGCAGAGGTTAGCATAAATTTTGCCCAAAACACCAACTCAACCAACGCAGTAACCACAGGAATAGAATTGGGAGAAGAAAAACCACCAAAAAATTGGGCTCTTGAAATTTATCTAGCACACGAAGGTCAAACATTGTGGGATGTAGCCAAGGAACTTGATGTGCCACTGTCAACTTTGGTGGAACAAAATGGCGAACTATC
>CAMENR010000009.1 GCA_945928645.1 uncultured Clostridia bacterium
TTTTGATTAAAATTTATCCAAGTTTTTATTGTATTTTAGATAATATAAACTAAATGTATATTGCTTTTTGCTTAAATGCAAAAAGCAATTTTTTTCGCTCTCACAACATCATACAAAATGAACTTTTCATCTGAGATTTTAATATCAAAACAAATTGTTTACATTAAAACCCATAAAATAATGAAGAGATTCTGCTGACGCATTTATTATGGAGAGGTTTTCTAGGGCAAGAGATTTGTCGTTGTTGTTTAGAGCCTCGTCCAGTTTTATAAAACTTTCGTCAATAGACCTAATTTTGTCGTAATTGGTGAAATAAGTTATAAATTTCTTTTGATTGTTCCAATATTTTTTTGTTTCGTCAAATTTGTCAACTACCTCCTTAGACGACAAGTCTTCTGAATGTTGGCTTACAAGGGTCGTTAATTGTGTAGAATAATCTTGCATATTATCATAAGTAATTTTTAGGAGATACTCTTCCAAGAAGCATATCGCTATGAGTATTGCAACGAGTATAAGGACATATATATTTCTCTTCATTTTTTTACCTCATATATAAAGGTCTTGCATGGCTTATTTTTTTCTTGATAATAAACATTTCCGTTGCTGTTGATTGTTAGCACCAAAATATCGTTTACTTTTGGGGTTTTTTGTGATTTCATAATTTTTTGAATAAACTCTCTGTCTAATTTTAGTTCCTTTAGGTTTTCTTCCATAAGTTTTCCATCGTTTATAAGCACATAGTTAAGGGAATCTTCCTCTGTGGAAAGTTTTAGTTGTCCGCTGGTTGCAGGGCTGGCAGAGGATTTTAGCAAAACACTGATATTGCCATTGGTTTCCACAATAGCATATGCCACATTTGCAAGGTCAAAGCATTGGCTGGTTCTCAACCCTTCTGTTAGGTCGTTTAGAGTCATATTCAGTTGTTTTAGAGCAGGGTAGTTTATTCCGTCTTGGTCAATCACTATAATAGGCTTGCCATTGAGTAATTTTCTAAAAAAGATACTTTTTCTGTTTAGCAATGTAAATAGATGATGCAAAACAACAAGAGTGAGCAATGGGACAATGCCGAACACAAGGGGAATAGATACATCGCTCATCGGGATGCAAGCCAAATCGGCAATTATTAAGGTAACAACCAACTCAAATGGTTGCATATCTCCAATCTGCCTTTTGCCCATAATTCGCACTGCAACTAGCACAATGCCATAAATGATAAAAGACCTTAATACTAGTGTTATCATATGTCAATTTATTTACAATTTGAGAATATTTATGCACGAGATTTTGATTGTTTTGTAGAGGCTTTTTTCGAAAGGCCTTTTTTGATGTCTGCAAAGGAAAATTTGAATAAGTTGAATAGCAGGCAAAAAATAAGGTAAAATATAGTCGCAACAATGCAAGAAACTGCCAAAGAAATAAACATTGGTAATACATTTTTGCATAGATTATATATCCACCTAGACATAAGCAAACTAGAAAGTGATGCAACTATGGCAAAAAGTAGATATTTTAGATTAAAAAAGTTGTCATCTAGCGCCTTGTTGAGCATAATAATATTCAAAATACTTGCACCCCCAAGGCAAAGAGCCATCCCCCAAACCAAAGATAAGACTCCTAGACTAGTTGTGAGAAATATTATGCAAAATAATAACCCCACAGCGCCAATAAGATAATTTACAAAACTTTTTACTTCAAGATTTAGAGCATTTAGGCAGGATACAGTTACTCCACTTAGACAAATAGGTAAGACAAGAAAACTGGAATAACTCAAAAAATATCCAGAATTTGCATTGTTATAAAAGAAAATTCCAATAGGACCACCAAGTGAGAAGAATAAAGGAATAAATATAAAGGATATAAACATAGCAAATTTTATAGAGAAGTGGATTTTTGACTTAATTTCGTCGTTGTTTTGGGTAAAAACAGCGGAGGACAAGTCTGGAATAAGTGTTGTGGATAATGCCCCAATAACTGTGGATGGAACATACAACAAAGGGAAAGTCATCCCCATCGCAACCCCAAACAGAGCAATAGCCTGGTCGTTGGTATAGCCAATGCTAACCAATTTTAGAGGTATAATAACAGATATCAGTGGGGTAAGTAGGCTAGACACCACCCTAACAATTGTTATGGGGAGAGATGATTTTATAATAGGTTTAATAAAACCTTTTGGAGAAGAAAATTTTCCACCTCGTTTTAGATAGAGCAAAAGAACCAAAATGCTAGAAGCAATGCAAGAAATGGTATATGAAATTCCTGCAAGAAAAACCTTTTCAAGTGAAAAACTTAATACCGCAAGGAAGAGAACTGTTAAAATTATCCTAACAATTTGCTCTACAAACTCTGTAAGAGATACCCAAAAATATTGTTTTTTGCCCCACAGACTCCCTCGCAACGAGGAATAAACAGTAGAGAATATAAGGGAAGGTAGAAGTATCAAGAGGATTACGATGCACCGTGTATCTGTAAAAATGTTAGAAAGTAAATTTCTGCACAAAAAAACAACCCCACATATAGCAAGCGAAGTGCAAATTCCGATAGTTAATGCCCCGGTAACAACCTTAAAACTGCCCCTATTATCCTTTTTAGTTTCGAATTCTGATGTCCTTTTGCTAACAACCAATGGTAATCCACTAGAAATAAAGGTTTCTAAAACCATAAAAACTGAAAATGCAATTTGATATACACCTAGACCTTCTGCCCCCACAGTGCGAGATAAAAAAATTCTAAAGAAAAAGCCCATTGCTCTTGTAAGCACAGAAAATGATGTTATAACTGCCAATGCCTTAAAAAGTTTTTTCAAAATTTTCTCCTATTGAATAATATATATAAATATATTTATTTTGCTGTTGCGTTTAGAATGAATAAAGGGAGAAAAAATGAATAACATCAAAAAAGTGGATATATTGCCTTTTCAAATAATGAAAATTGTGGGGAAAACTAAGATAGATGTAGCAAAGAATTTCGCCATTTCAACAAGAGCAATAGTGGGAGATGACAACGGATTTGTGTTAGTGGACAACAAATGTTCACATATATACACTGTTTTGCCGGGGGATACACTTAATTCTATTGCCAGTAAATTTGGGACTACACCACTAGAAATTAAGAAAAAAAATGACATTTTATTTATATTTGTCGGGCAACAACTATTAATATAGTTGCAATTTTTATAAAAAAAATGTTATAATAGCGCCGTGAGGTTGAGATATAACTCAAATGATAGAAATAAAAGAAGTTAAAACAAAAAAAGATATAAAGAAATTTGTAAACTTTCCGCATAAATTGTATAAAGGGAATAAGAACTTTGTCCCTTTTTTGAATATAGATGAGATAAATAAATTTAATCCAAAGAAAAATGAATCTTATCACGATTGCATTGTCAAATGTTTTTTGGCATATAAAGACGGTGAACTTGTTGGAAGAATTGCTGGCATTGTGCAGAAATTATATAATGAGAAAGTTAATGAAAAACGTGCAAGATTTTCACGTTTTGATTGTATTGACGACAACGAAGTGGCAAAGGCGTTGTTTGACGCAGTGGAAAAGTGGGCAAAACAAGAAGGAATGGATATCATTCATGGCCCAATGGGATATAATGATTTGGACAGGGAAGGATTACTTATAGAGGGCTTTGACCAAATGTCCACATTTGAAGAACAGTATAACTATGATTATTATGGCAAACTTATTGAAAATAATGGGTTTGAAAAGGAAGTTGACTGGGTGGAATATAGAATATTTGCACCAGAAGAAGTCAACGAACGTGTTGATAAAATTGCTGATGTAGTATCCAAAAGATACAACCTTAGACTTCTAACTCCTCCAAGTATCAAATGGTTTGTGGACAAGTACAAAGACCAATTTTTTGATGTTCTTGATGCTGCTTATTCTCCTTTGTATGGGGTTGTTCCATTTTCGGACAAGATGAAAGATTCGCTGATTTCTCAGTTTGGACTAATTTTGAACAAAGATTTTATCATTGGCATATTAAATGAGAAAGATGAACTTATTGCTTTTGGGCTGGTATTCCCATCAATTTCGGAATCAGTAAACAAGAGTAAGGGTAGAATTCTTCCATTTGGTATTTTTAGAATGTTAAAGCAAATAAAGAACCCAAAAAGCGTGGATTTGGGGTTGATAGCAATAAGACCAGAATATCAAAATAAAGGTGTAAATGCTATGATTGTTTCGCATCTTATGCATGGGATGATTGAAAAGAAAATAGAATATGCCGAAACAAATCTTATGCTGGAAGACAATACAAGGATACAAGGGCAGTGGAGTGTATTTGACTACATTCAACACAAACGACGAAGAAGTTATGTAAAGAGAATTTGATTATATACTTCTAACCTAAAATTTAATCGTAGATAGTTTAATTTTTTGAAACATATTGATGTTTTGAAACAAAAAAATCTCACATTTCTGTGAGATTTTTTGTTGTAATATTATCTTTTCTTTTTGTCTTGAGATTCAGGGGCTTTTTTTGTTCCGTCAGAATTTTTTAGAGCATTAAATTCTTTTTCTACCTGTTTCTTTTTGTTTTTTATTTCAGATTTTTCGCTAGAACGAATAATTTGATTGTTTTGAAGATAGGCAACTGCAGAATTTAGATATTCGATTCTTTCTTTTATCTTATTCAACTTCTTGGTGTATTCGCTATAAAGTTTTGCATCAACACTTTCGTCATTGTTAGTTTTTGCTTCATATTCTGCTTTAATTTGGTCATATTCTGCTTGAAGAGTTGCTAATTGCTCATTAAGATTTTCAAGGCTTCCTTCTCTCTTTGTCTTAAGTTCTGCTTTGATTTGTTTTTCGTTGATAGCTTTTGGAGATTTCTTATATTCTGCCTTTTTAATCTTTTCTTTCTTTTGTTTTTTAGGAACTCTTCTAAGTAGGTATCCTGCTATTGCAAATCCCAATGCCAGCACAAGTAGAAGGGAAGATGCCAAAGCCCAAATATTCATATCTGCCGAGTTATCGTGGTTATGTTCTGCCTCATCTTCGTCAGGTGTTTCTTCTGCTTGTTCAACAACTTTTGATACTATTGTATATTCGTCAGAAGTTTTGCCAACATATTCGCTTGATTCCACATCGCTAACCACAAAGTTGTTGATATACATCTTTCCGACAACAGGACTATCTGCTGTGCCCAATGAGAAGCATACTTTTACATTTTGATCAGATTCTGCCAAAACGTATATGGTATATAGTTTGTATCCATTGTTTTCATCATCTTCTTCTGGGGTAGGGGTGATGATTTTATTAAAGATATTCTTATTTTCTTCATCTTCTATTATTTTGCCATCAGAGTCAACTGCTACCACTTCCATCATTCCGGCGCCTTTACCTACCAAATCTTCTGTCCTTATCCATGCACTAAATTTATAGTAGTTGTCTTTCTTTAGGGAATAGATGTAATTGGTGGAGATTGTTTGATAACTATTTTCAAATATATTATGCAATGTCAAAACTGATGTTGAAGTAGGGATAGTTGGAAGGTCTGGGTCGTCAAGTTTGTTGTATATATTTGCATAACACTCATTTTTGTTTGAAACTTTTATTGTTTCAAATCCAATGGCATCTTGCGACCTCTTATCTCCGTCTTTCTTTACTGGTTCAAAGTTGTTCTCCAAAAGGTTTAGAGATAGGCTGGTAGCACCTGCAACAACTTTTTCAGAAGAAAGGTATCCAGCACAGTCAAAGAATGCACATTGAGTTGTGCTTGTGTTGCCATGAACACCTACAACCATCTTTACGTCAGTTGACGAAATTCCATTGGTTACATAGAAGTAGAGTTGTTTCCATACACCATTAGTTTGGATATTATCAAATATCGCTAGTGTTTTGCCGCTCTTATCCACAAGTTTTACATATGCCTTGGCGTCATCATAAGTGTTTACGCCAACATAGAAGGTTGTTTTGGTTTGAGTAGAATGACTGTTTGCAGACAATGTAACAGAACTACTACTAAAAGAAACGTCGTTAGATGTGGAACTTCTAACCATAAGGACATTTTCCTCATTTTCGCTATAATCGCCTTTGTTAAGATTGTAGAAATCTTTATAGAATGCATTGTTTGCCCCAGGGTTAGTTATTGTCCCGTAACTATCTTGTGGGTTGCGAATAGAGTCTGCAGAATAATTGCCTATTCTTATTATGCCACTTGAAAGTCTTTCGTCGGCTGGTTTCGAAATATTCCAACTGCTAGGCGAAAGAGGATAGTTTAGAAGGATTGATCCACCTACTCCTATAGTATAACTGGAGGATAGGGAATCTATTGTCGCAAAGTTAAATTGACCATTTTGGATATCCGAAGTGTCTGTCATACTGGATAGGTCAAGGGTATTGGAGGAAGTTTTTTTGGAAAACTCTGTTGAAGTAATTGCTTCAAGAACAATGTTATCCACAACAGCCCAACCCTTTTCTTTTCCGATGGACATTTCAAGAGCAACTTTTTCATCTCTAGCACTGCTACCTTGAATATAGAAACTTACAACCGAAAAGCCATTCCTTGCATCAGCACTAGATGTGCCTTTAAGTTCCGATTGAGTTATTGCTTTGGAAGATAAATCTTCGTTGGTTGGGGTAAGAGTTACCTTAAGCCCAGATGTATTTCCGCCAGTTTTCAAAATAAACGACAATCTGTAAAGACCATGCTGATAAATAGTTAGGGAATTATCTTTTGCCAGGTCTTCATCTGTTGCAGAAGAAATCTTTTTGGATTCCACCACATCTTCTTTGTTTATAAAAAGGAGTGATTTTGTTGAGGAGGAAGTGCCGTCAAATGATTCTGATTTGATGCCAGTGGATTCAAACACTGTGTTAATTTGGGCATCAATGTATTCCTTGGTGTTGACATATATTTCACTTTCTCCATTGCCACCACTAACTGTCCAAAAATTCAAACCACTTTCAAAGTTAGCATTTTTGTAGGAGGTTAGCATTGTGCGTTGAAAACTCTTTTTGGTGCAGGAGTCAGATTCTACTGCACTAAGATAGTCTGCTTCTGCCACCTCAGAAACGGTTATGTGATCATAAAACACAGCCCCTGATGCAGTTCCCTTGGAAAATTTCAGTTGCAATGTAAATGTTTTTGTATCAAATGAATCTGTTTGAACATAAAAACAATATTTGTTCCACTCTTTTGTAGTAACAGGCAAGGACATATCTAGTTCTGGCGAATAAATAGTGCCAGAGCCTGTCCCTTGTGTCATAGCATAAACACTTATTTCATAAAACTTATCGTTTTCCAGTGTTGCAGAATCACTAGTTACATGTGCAGATGTTTGTCCAGTTGCTTCGCTAGCACCACGAAACATCAAGATATACTTGTCTGGATCGGTGATATTAGTTGATGGCTTTGGTTTAACTGAAAGACCATAGTTGTAGGAAGTATTTTCTGTGTCGATAACGCCACACGAAACATCTTCATTCACACTAACTGTCCAACTATTACCATCTAGAGATGCAGGGAAGTTGTCGCCTCTGTCAGTTTTTGTAGTAAAATCTCCGTTCTTTATAACACCTGTTTTTACAGATTGATAGTAGTAGGCTTGCACAGGAGTGTGTGAAAACCTAAGCATTGGCACACCTGACAAAACACACGTTGCAGAAAGGGCAAGTGCGACAAGTGCTTTTTTAGTTTTTCTAAAATTGCGTTCCATAATGACCTTCTTATTTTATATTGTTTAACTCCCTTGGGAGTTCAAGACTATTGCATTATATAATAACTTAGCAAAAAATGCAATCAATTTTTGTTATTTATTATTATATAAAATATTTTTCTACTAAATCAAACATAATAAAAGTATGGACGAGAAAAAGAAAACTATAACATTTTTTATTTTTGCAGTGGTTGTGGGTATAATCAATGGGCTTTTTGGTGGCGGTGGGGGTATGCTATGCGTGCCAGTTTTTAGGAATATACTTGGGTTGGAGGACAAGCAATCTCATGCAACTGCTGTTTTGGTTATGTCTATTATTAGCATACCTACACTTATTGTCTATCTATCTTCCTTGCCGTTTAGGGCAGATGTGGGGATAATGATTACTATAGGCTCTCTGGTTGGTGGAATTGTGGGAAGCATAGCCCTGAAAAAAATCAACAATAAATTGCTTAATATACTATTTATAATTGTGTTGATAGCATCGGGAATAAAAATGTTTTTCTAGTGATTTAGTATAAAAACATATGAAATTGGTGCCAAAGTAGTATTTAAGGGTAAAAAAGGAGAAAGTATGTGGTTTGTATTTATTCTAATTGGACTTACAACTGGGCTTTTGGGTGCTATGGGACTTGGTGGGGGAACACTACTAATTCCATTGTTATCTTTGGTGGGGGTGGGGCAAAAAGAGGCTCAGCTTATCAATGTGCTGTCATTTGTAATTATGGCACTGTTTATTCTGTTTTTTAATATAAAGAATAAAATGATTGACATTTTCCCAGCAATTATGTTTTCGGTGGTAGCAGTGCCTTTTGCAGTTATTTTAGCATTGTGTGTGCAGGGGGCAAATGAGCAAGTGTTGAAGATTATCTTCGGTATCTTTTTACTCCTTATGGGTGGATACGAATTGTTTTGCTACCTAAAAAAATATCATTGCAAAAAATAGGTGTAATTGTTATTAGGTGTAAGTGATAGTTTATTAAACCTCTATCGCAGACACTCAAAATTATGAGACAACATTATGGAACAAAATTATAACTACCAAGAATGATGACGGTCAAGAAAAATTTTTCTTGACATTTTTTATTTGTGTGATATTTTGTAGGTGAACATACAACCTTGACAGTATTTCGTAATACAAAGGTAACTTTATAGCCAAATTTTAATAAGAAATCAATGTTTGTTGTTCAAAAAATGAGCCTTATATCGCAATTTTTCTTTACATATTTCAAAACTTCGTGTAAAATACTGGTTGTAATAAGGAGTAAAAAAATGGTTGACAAAGAAAAATGTATCGGCTGTGGCGCTTGTGAAGGGGTTTGTCCTGTAGGCGCAATAAAAATCGTTGATGGCAAATCTCAAATTGACGACAATATATGCATAGGTTGCCACACCTGCGAGGGTATCTGCCCAGTAGAAGCAATAAAAATTGAAAAATAAGCAGTTATCTGCAAAGGAGATTTTGTTTTGGAAAAATTAGCAGTTATTCATTTGGGAAGCTCAAAAGTAAATCTTACATTGGCTTATCACAATCAAGATGGCAACTATGTAGTCTTTCACGATGTTAGTGAACCGGTTAAGATAGTTGATGACTTTGATGGCGAAGGTCTGTTGAGAATGGCACGAAGCAACGAGGCTTTGGTTGTGCTAAAGATGTTTAGAATGATGTGCGAAGTAAACAAGGTGAGCAACATATATGCTGTTGGCTCTCATTCGCTTAAAACATTGAAAAACTATCGCAGTTTTTTGGATGAAATCTACAACATCACAGGGTTCAAATTTAGAATTTTGGAAGAAAATGAAGAGTTATCCAACCTTTATTGCGGGGTGGTCAATTCGCTAGATATCCCAAAGGGTGTTATCTTTAATATAAGTGGAGGTTCTACCCGCATAGTGCAATATTCTAGAAGAAATATTGTAAATCAAGTGGTTATTCCATTTGGCTCTTATGAAGTGGCAAAATCTCTTGAAAATGCATCAAGCACCTCAGAGGGTTGCGATGCTATGGTCAAGAAATTTCGTGATAGTTTGATGGAAATTGATTGGCTTAGAAACATAGATCCAGAATATAGTTTTATCGGCGTGGGTAATTCCTTTTTGAATGCGGGTAAACTTTCTCGCAAACTTCGCAAATACCCTGTGGATATAGCACACAACTATGTAATGTCAAATGGGCAATTTGACGATGTGCTTAAGTTGATAAAAACTCTAGAAATTGACAAAACAAAGAAGGTAAAAGGTATTTCGTCAGAACGTGCTGATATTTTTGCTGCTGGAATTTGTATGACAAAGGCTATTTTTGATGTTTGCAAATTTGAAAATCTAACAGTGTCCGAACGTGGTATGAATCTTGGGTTTGTTTTGGGCAACGTTATCTCTACAGAGAAGCCTGTCAGCGATCTTTTGGGATACAGCCTGGATAACATATCTTCCTTTTATGAAGGGGAATATAGCAATTCAAAACAAGTGGGAGAGTTGGCACTAATATTGTTTAGACAACTTAAAGTTTTGCACAAACTTCCTCGTGGATATACAAAAATTTTGAGGATAGCATCTGCAATGCATGACTGTGGTCAAAGGATAAAATTCTATGAACACGAAAAGAACAGTTTTCATATCCTTCTCAATTCTGAAATTTATGGGGTAAGCCATAGGGAGATTGTGATGGCCTCCTTTGTAAGTGCTTGCCAAAATCTTAGTGACTTTGACCTTGCAGAATGGATAAAATACAAAGATATACTCTTGGAAGAAGATTTGGATGCAATGCGAAAACTTGCCCTTATTGTTCGTCTGGCAGAAGCCTTGGATAAGAGTCATAGAAATGTGGTGCAAGATGTCAGTTGTGATATTTTGGGTGACAGTGTTATTATGAAAACCATTGTTACTATGGACGCTTCAATAGAAATAAGAGAAACTGCAAAAATAGGGCAGGATTTCAGAAAAGTTTATAAAAAGACTCTTGAAGTTTTGTAAAATAATTAAGAGGTTTTGTATGTCGTGTTATGAATTGTGTATCGATATGGGCAGTTGCTATACAACTATCTACAAAAAGAATAGTGGGATTGTCCTTCGAGAGCCAACCTTGGCAATACTTCAAACATCAGGCAAAAATATGAAGGTGCTAAAGATAGGGATTGAGGCACAGCAATTATATGGCAAAATTTCTGATGACGAAGTATTTGTCAGACCAGTGGTTGATGGGAGAGTTAAAAATATTTCCCTAACTCAAAAAATTTTGGAATATTTTTTAAGCAAAGTGATTCAATATCGCTTTGTTAAGCCTGCCATAAAGGTTGTCGCTTGCTTGCCTGTTGGGTTGAAGAAAGAAGAATATGAAGACATAAAGGAAATGTATTATGCAGTGGGGTTTGCGAAGATAGACTTTGTGTATGGCAGTGTGTGTGCAAGTTTTGCAGGTAGTCCATATCTTGCTCAAAACAGGGCAAACCTTATAGTAGATATCGGTGGTGGAAAAACGGAAATATCTTGCATAACCAATGGTAAGATTATCTCTGCTTGCAGTGCTAATGTTGGTGGAAACTTTGTGGATAGAGCAATTGTGGACCAACTTCAACACTCCAAAAACTACATAATCAATCAAAATTTGGCAGGTAAGATAAAGTGTGAGATTGGTAGTCTTTATGAAACTGATACTAGCAGTATAGAAGTGGTTGTGCAAGAAGGCTCTGCTAACTCACAAATAACAACTGTGGTGCATGCTAGAGATATAACCAAACCTATTTGTGAGTCTTACTTCAAAATAGCACAACTTATTCAGGCTTTTTTGGGGGATTGCTCTCCAGAAGTGGTGGAAGATATTCAAAAAAGTGGCATTATTGTCTGTGGTGGTGGCGCAAAAATAACTGGATTGGAGAGTTTCTTCAAAAAAATTTTGAAGTTGAGTGTTTTTGTGCTGGACAATCCAGAGGTCGCAAGTGTATTGGGTAGCGAGAAATTATTTGGTGACTATAATATGTTACAAAAAGTTAAGGAAGAAAACTAAAAACAATTTTTTTTGTCGAAAATCAAAAGTAAGACCGAATGAGGTTTTACTTTTTTTTGTTTGTTGCTAAAATTTTGTTGGGAGAAGAAAATGGCAAGGAAAATTGTTATTACAAGTGGCAAGGGTGGTGTGGGTAAGACCACTGTATGTGCCAATCTTGGTATGGCCCTGGCAAAATTGGGCAAGAGGGTATGCCTTGTAGATGTGGATATTGGACTTAACAATCTTGACGTGGTTACTGGGGTAGAGAATAAAATTGTTTTTGACATTGTTGATGTTATACAAAATAGATGTAGGATAAAGCAGGCTTTGGTTCAGGACCTAAACCAACCAAATCTTTTTATTATGCCTTCAGCACATTCTTACAACAAATCTCAAGTTACTGCCGAAAATGTAAAAAGAGTTATTGATGGGCTAAATGATTACTTTGATTTTGTGTTGATAGATTGTCCTGCTGGGATAGACGAACCATTCAAGCGTGCTGTGTGTGGAGCAGATGAAGCCTTGGTGGTGGTTACTCCACATCTGTCCAGTATGCGTGATGCCGACAAGGTTATGCTTATGTTGGGAAATTTTAACATAAAAGATTTTTCCATTGTAATAAATAGAGTGCGTGGCGATATGATTTTGGACAAGGAAATGTTAGATTGCAAAAAGATTGCCGAAGTGCTAGATGCTCGGCTTTCGGGTATAATACCAGAGGACGATGCGATAACCACCTTTTTGTCGGTGGGCAGGACAGTAAACAGGGGTTGCAATTCGTTTGAGGCTTTTTCGTTGCTTGCCAAAAACATTTTGGGCGAAACAACCAAAGTGTTTGATTGCACAGAAAGATATAAAGGGCTTTCTGGATTTTTTAAGAGAATAATACTTAAAAAGGTAAAATAGAGAGGGATAATATATGAAATTGGCTCAAAAATCTCTTTTGAGAATAGAAAAAATGTTAAAATTCGACAAGGAAAGGGTTTCACAACCACTGCTTAGTTTGCTAAAAAGTGATATTTATAGTGTGTTTGACAGTTATTTTGAAACGAGTTTAGAGGATATTTCCATAAGTTATTTTGTAGGTAAGGACGGGAAATATCATTTTAAGTTGGATATTGGTGCAAAGAGAATGAAAAAACCTACATATTTTTGATATAATGCACAATTTATCCTTATTGGGCAGTTCATATTTTGCAAAGGCAAAGCATAAATATCTTGTATGAAAAAGTTTGTTATAAATGCACTTTCTGTAAAGAAAGGATTAAAAAATTCTTGGGGATTTTTCAAAAAATATCTCACAATTTTTATTATTTTGCTTATGTTTTTGGTGCTTGTGGTGTGCGACAAAGCGGGGAGCAAAACAGGTGGAATGATTATGGATAATCTAAAATCTATTGCAACCAGTTTTACTCCAACCACAGACCTTTTTGATGA
The DNA here is from genome assembly GCA_945928645.1 of uncultured Clostridia bacterium. Taxonomy (GTDB): domain Bacteria; phylum Bacillota; class Clostridia; order Christensenellales; family UBA1242; genus UBA7862. The sequence goes on from CAMENR010000009.1 coordinate 13,093, forward strand.
TGGCAGTGAGGTATCATTTGTGTCATATTTCTTTGGTATGACTCAGCCAAAAAGAAATGAAGATGTGAAATTTGTGTTGCCAACAGGGCAGGAAAACTTGGCATCTTCCGAAGATTTTTTGTGCTATGACTTTGATGGGGTAGTAAGGTCTGTTGCAAGTGGAACAGTGTGTGCTGTGGGCTGGACATTAGATAATCAAAAGTATATAGAAATTGAACACGCCAAGGGCTACAAGTCAAGGTATGTGGGAGTATATTCCTTGGGTGTTGCTACAGGAGATAGGGTTGTAGGTGGGGATTTGATTGCTTCACTATCCTCTGGTCAAAAGTGTAAGGTTTATATTTTTCAAAACAACAACCAACTAAAAATAAGTGAAGTGGAATGGGCAAAATAAAGTTTAAGATTCACCCTCTGTTTGTTGTTTTTGCCCTCCTCTTGTTGTATTTTGGACAAGGAGTTTTGTTTGTAAATTATCTTGTTGTGATGATTGTTCACGAATACTCCCATGCCTATGTGGCAAGAAGACTGGGGTATAACTTACAGAATATAAAACTTATACCATTTGGCATTTGCTTAAATCTAAATTCTACTTCGCTAAACCCTACTGATGAAATAAAAATCGCTATTGCTGGTCCTTTGTGCAACTTTGTATTGGGTATTTTTACTGTTGCTATTTGGTGGATTTTCCCAGCAACTTACAATGTTACCAACCTTTTTTGTTATACCAATTTTGTTACAGCAACTTTTAATATATTGCCAGCATTTCCTTTGGACGGGGGAAGAGTTTTGCATGGGATTTCTGCAATGTGTTTTGGGCAAAGTAAAGCATCAAAAATTTGCAAAATTTCAAGCGCAATATTATGTGTGGCTCTGCTTATTATGTTTGTTGCCAGTTTCTTTGTTGCACAAGTCAACTTTACCTATCTTTTTGTAATATTTTGCTTGCTAACAGGTTTTTCACAAAAAGACGAGAAGTTATCTTATAGTTTTTTTAGCCTTTCAAAAGCAAAAAATAGCAAGAAAGTTTTGAAAGTAAAAACTCTTTATGTTAGGGGGGACACAAAAATTTTTAGGTTGTGCAAATATATAGATTCGTCTACATTTCTTAACCTTTATGTGTGTGATAATAATGGCGATTTTTTGGATATGATAAACGAGCAGGAGTTAACAAAAATACTAGAAAATTGCAATTCTACAACAACAATTATGGAGGCTTTGGCTTTGTCAAATACACCTAAAGGCACTTTTTAGTGTAAAAAACATCAAATTTTATGAACAAAAGGTCAAAAACGCTTAACATATCGCCAAAAATATTTTAGAATATTGTCATAGGGGTAGATATGAAATACGTTAGAAATATTGAAGACTTAAAAAAATATACATTTGAATTTTTTGATGCCTTTTTGCCACAAGCATTGTCGGACCAATTGGTCAATTATTTTTTGCTTAATATGGGTGATGGCAAATTACTAGAGGGGCAGGCTATTGCATATCTTTCGCAAAGGAAAATCCCTCAAGACACCGTTGCAGAATATGGCGAGGCAATATTGCAACTAAATGATTATAGAGGGTTGCTCAAAAAATTTGTTGAATTATTGCTAAAGGCTCGCTGTTACGAAGGTTTGAGTGCTTTTCTTAACAGGATTTTCTTGCAACAGGTGGGAGATGTAAAATATAGAAGTATAAAAAGACAATATTCCATCAATGAGAGATATTTTGATAGATTTATAGAGATTATATCCTATTGTCAAATAGACAAAAAACTCTATATGCCATTCTTTTTGGCAATATTTGCAAGCGATGCCAATTCTCGAATGTTTGCTTACAAAGAACCTCTAAAAGAATACCTTGATGTATTTTTGAAGGAGGGAGAAGATGATGAGTTTATATCACAACTTATAGACCTGGAAAACAAAGATGGCATAGAGGAGTATGCATCGTCTAATATATTCAAGACTATCAAAGCAATCGTTATGGAATATGTTACAGGAGAAAATGGCAGTGCTGTGCTAGCCAAAAGAGCAATTGCAATGCATAAGACAGAGGGAATAAATATCCTTAATGAAATTTTATCTGGCAATGACGAAGGTCAAAAGCAAAAGGCGGTGTCCTTGTTATGCTCCCTTAAGAGTGATAGACGAGTTAAGGATAAATTAAAAAATATTTATGAAACGACAGGGAACCCAAGAATAAAGGCCATTTTGGAGAAAGAATGTGGCTTTGACACTCTAAAAATGTTTGAAACAGAGCAAGAATTCTTAAATGAAGTGAATGAAAAAGTTGACCAAATCCAAGAGAGATTGTATGGAGTTAGACTAAAAAGATTTTATGACAAAAACGGACTGGTCAACACAGGCATTAGTGGCAAGGTTTTGACATACATAATGGAAGTTTTTAAGTCGAGAGAGATAGATTCCAACCTAAGCGCTTACAGAGAGTATTTCAAGTTTGTAGATACAAAGGTTTTGCAGGGCTTAAGCAATGTAGTGTGGGAGGTCGCATACTCTAGGGGGAAATTTTTGAGCAGTAAATGGGCGATGCGTCTGATTGCTGTGTTTGCACCTATGTCCCTTATAAAAGAAATAACAGAATACCTAAAGGTGTGGTTTTTTGACAAAAATTTGTATGCAGGCTGTAAATACTTTGTAGATATGATGGCTAGTGGTGGACATGAAGGAATTATTTATGTTGTAAGGGAGTTGCAAAAAGAAAACCTTACTCCAAAGCAAAAGAAATATTTTGAACAAAAATTAGAGAATTTTTCGGATAGGAGTAGCCAAAGCATTGAGGAAGTGAAGGACAAATTGGCAGACACTTTTGGATTTGACAAAGATGGCTATCTAGAACTGGATATAGGCAATAGAATTTTGCTGGCAAAGATAAATTTGGATTGCACAATATCCATATATAACAGTGCTACAGGCAAACCTGCAAGGCTAAAGGGAAATGAGCAATGTCAGGGAGAAAATGTAAAAAAATACCTCAAACAACTGGAAAAAGAGGTTAAGGAACAGAGAAAAAGACTATGGAATAGTTTTATGGAATTTAGAGAATATGACTTGCCAACTTTCCGCAAATGTATAGTAAATAATTGTTTGCTTAACTTTCTTGCAAAACATCTTTATTGGGGAAAATATAAAAAAGGGAAATTATGCGAAGTTTGTCTTTTTCAAGAGGATAGACTGGTGCATGAGGCAGGCAATGTGCTAGATGACTTGGATAATTACAATGTAGCAATACTGCAACCACTAGATGCAGAGCAATATGCAGGCAGATTAAGTGGAAGGATTCAAACTTTGTTTGACCAACTAAATTTTCCACATTTTCAGGCGGAGGAAAACACAGCCAACTGCAATTATGTTGATGTGCTATCAGGGGTGGTGTGCAATGCGCAACTCTTTGTTACAAGGCTTGAAAAACTAAAATTTAAGGTGGCAGACTTGGACAATCGTGGCACTTTTGGCACATTGTTTAAGGTTAACAAAAATCTCAACCTAATAACCACAGTGGAGTTTGAGCGAATCCCTATGGCATATCAAAACTGTGGCACAGCCTTGGGCAAAATAAGGTTTTATGACCTGTCCAAGCAAACCAAAAATGGCAAAACATATGCACTTAATAAGTCCGAAGCACTAACTATAAAAGACATAAATGAATATGTCTTAAGCAATGAAATAGGGCAGATAATAAAAGCAAGCAAAAATTAGAACAAAATAAATAGTTGTATTTGCAAAAGCATTGGGTTATAATATATTATATACTTAAGTTTCGAATTAATCTTATTTCGAAATACTATTTGTTTTGCAATTAAGTATGATAGGAATATTCTGTTAAAGGGAGAAAAATCTATGTCCAAGTGGGATAGGTTCGTAGATTGGGGCAATAGGCTATATAGAACTTGCAATCGAATAACAATATTCGTGTTGTATGTTACTATTATGCTTATTTTGGGCGCTATGATATATGGCGCCAACCAACAGCGAGCAACCTCCAATATCACTGTAACCTATTCTAGACCTTCCTATACCGTTTCTTTTGACCCGCATGGTGGGGCGGGAACCCCTAGCTCAAAGACCGTCAAATTGGGCGATAATTATGGCACATTGCCAGACATCACAAGAGTGGGTTATGATTTTGCAGGATGGGCAAGAGAAGATATGACGATAGTATCTCCCACAACTCAAAACACCACCGTAGGCGACCACACGCTTACAGCTACTTGGACACCAAAAACATACTCTTTATCCTTATATGAAAATAAAAATATTCTTTATGGTGGGGAGTTGACTACAACACAGGATTTGAATACATGGAATAGTTGGTATAGTGCAGATATAGTAACAGAAGATGGCATAACTTGCTCTAAAATAAGTGGTGTATTATCAGATTATAGAAATGTTGGTCAGGGAATTCTTGGTAGGATTAACTCCAATACAGAGTATATAATGAGCCTTAAAGTAAAAGTTACAAATTATGTTGCAGGCTCTACTTATCCATCTTTAGCAATAAATCTAGAAGGTTATTATGAAAGCAATGGTTCAGGTAATTGGCCTAGTTTGGGGGTTAACCATTCTTTAGACGGATATAGTGGAAAAGGTTGGCAAAATATTGGTTATCACTTTACATCCTTAAATGCAGATTACTCTATTTATAGCGGGGCAAATCTCTGGCTTTATGCCCGAGATTTTACTGGAGATGTGTTCTTTAGAGATTATTCATTGGCACTTGCCACCAACACAGCCAAATCAGTAACATACGATAGTGCGATAGCATCTGTTAGTGCATTGAGTAGAACGGGTTATACTTTCCAAGGATATTATACTCAACCAGTTGGTGGGACAAAAATATTCAATGCTGATGGCAGTGTGGTGAAGAATGTATCAGGCTATACAGATAGCAATGGCAACTGGGTAAGAGATGAAGCCATTAACCTCTATGGTCAGTGGAAGGCTAATTCATACACTGTAACACTGGATAGGCAAGGTGGCTCTGGTGGAACGTCTAGTTTTACTGCAAAATACAACTGCAAGCCATCAATATCCATTCCTTCTAGATCAGAGCATGATTTTAAGGGGTATTATACTTCAACTGGTGGGGGCGGAACACAGTATATTGATGTAAATGGTGCATCTTCAAGAGTTTGGGATATTGCGAGCAATAGTACATTGTATGCTAACTGGCAACAATGGCCAGTGTTACCTAGCAGTGCAGGGGCGACATTTGTAAATACTCAAGCATTGCAAAATAGCAATGGAGGAAGAAACAAACGTGTTGTGCAAATAAAGACCACCACAAATGCAAGTGGCACAGCGAGGACATATCAGTATAGTTGGGACGGAAGTAATTGGTCGAGTGGCAGTGGATCATCAATTATTGTGACAAAGACTTCTTCTGGCGACCAAACGTTGTATGTTAGAGTTTACCCGACAGGAGGAGAACATTATAGAAGTTATGTTCAAACATCTACTGTTGTGCACCTTAATCAGTTGCCTACTCCAAGGGTCTATGTTGGTATGAAAGGCGGAACAAGTGGTTTTTGGAAAGTTGAAGCTACAAGAAAGGTTAATACTGCAACTATGGTTGCATGGGCAACTGGTTCCAAATTGACAGTAAGCAGTCCAACAGAGTTCCGTGATGACAGCACGCACAAACTAGCAGGCTGGAGTGGTTGGATATTATGGCTAACAGAAGGTGCAGAGGGACATGCTTATCATTATCAAAATGGATTTATAGATAGTTCGCAAGTAAATAATGCTATCGGTTACCAAGATCAGACGAGTGAAGGGAAAGGTAATAGTACTCCATATACGACTACGGATGATGGTCGATTGCAAGCATTGTAAATTTGTTCAAGTTTTGTGCATTAAACTATTATGCGACCTAAAACTCGACATAAAACACAAAAACTCCTCCAACTTGGAGGAGTTTTTGCTTTTAATTATAACTTTGAACAGTTTTTTAATTTATTCATTGGTTATAAGTTTAGGGTTTTTATCTTTTTAATTGTGAATTTGGAATTTTTAGTCGTTTTGTGTTTTAATGCCAATTTATTTATTATTTGCAGGTTCTTCTTTTTGAGGTTTTTCGCCTTGACTGTGGTCAGATTTCAATGCCCCAGTTTTTTTGCCTTGCTCGGCAATTTCACTGCCTGGCTTATTGTTTTCGACCAATATATATGGCTTTAGCCTTTCGATGTTACTTTCTTCCAACTCCAAAAGGCGTTTGCCAAATATTACCAGTTCCGTTTTGCATTTTTGGCAGTCGGAAAGCACACTCATAAGGTCAATAACACCCATAGTCGTGCCTACAATATTTACACTGGCAATTTTCCTGTTGGTTTTGTCAAGCATTGTTGCCATATTTACAGAAAACCACATTTTTGCTTTCTTCAAAAAACCATTATTCACCAGTTCGATGTCCAGAGCATTGGCAAGGTCCTCACAACTTTCGGCAAATCCGTCATAATCCTTAAATTGCTTCTTTAACTCTCTTTTGAGTTTGCTGTCGTGAACCTTGTCCATAACATTGTTTATTGATTGCATAGCAGTTTGAATATTTTGGTGAAGAGCCACCAATAGATTTGTGTTCATTTCTTTTTGACTTTTTGGCATAGTCGCCCCCTTTATATACCATTATTTTGGCTTACAAAATCAAAATTATACATATGGCATCCAGATGTCATCCATTTGTTATCCATTTTGGGTATTGACAAAAACCAAAAGAAAAGTATAATTTGCTTAACAAGAGGTGAGTATGAAAGATTCTTTTAACAGTCAAGATGTTTCACAATTTTTGATTGGGATGAGATTGGTTGGATCTAAATCCAGCATTCCATATTTTGACGAAAAAAGTTCTCTGAATATAGTTAGCAAGAACAAAGACGGCTCCGAAGTGATTTGGAATTTTACTCCATGCACATTGTGGCAAAAGGGAAGAAAGAAGAATTCGCAAGAGGAATATTTTATCAATGATTGGACTTTTGAATGGATGGAGTTTATGACGCAAAAATATGGTCAGGAATACCTAACATATTTGGATAGCCTTTTGCCAGTCCTTCAAGAAAAATATAGAGAAATACAAGGAAAGATTATGTCCACTACCACAGAGCAAGAGTTGCGAACATTGCCAGAATGTGTGCTGATCAAAAAACTAGAATCTTGCCCAAACATTGGCTCTACCAACGACGAAGACGAAGAACTGGAAGATTTCAGTGGTCATCAACAAAGATTTGACACAAAAGTTTATCGTTATATGGAGATGATTTGGAACAAAATAGAATCATTAGAAAGAAGTTACTCTCTCCAAAGTGAACAAAGTATGGAACAGGGGAGATAAATCTGGCAAACAATAAATAATTGTGAAAATTTTACAATCTCTCCTTTAATGGAGGGATTTTTGCATAATGTTTAGTTAAAAATTAGTTTTATATAACACACCAATATTCATGCAACGAGTTGTTGAAGCATTATTATTACCAGCCAAGGCGGTGAAGTATATTTAACGATAAGTTCCATAAATCTACTTGACAAGTGGGGAAATTTGTGTTAAAGTTGCCGTATCCGCATGGAAAAGGTTTGTGATAAGTAGGCTTTGGCTTCACCTTAACAGCGAGTTTGGAGGATAAGGAGGAAACAAGATGTACGCTATCGTTCTTTCTGGTGGAAAGCAATACAAGGCAGAAGAAGGCAAGTTTATTGATGTAGAAAAACTTGAAGGCAATGTTGGGGACAAGGTTTCTTTTGCTGTGCTTTGCTTGTCAGATGACAAGGGACTTGAAACAGGTAAACCTGTTTTGAACAAGGTTAGATGTGAGGCAGAAATCATTCTTCAAGGCAAAGAAGACAAGATTGTTGTGTTCAAATACAAAGCAAAGAAGAATGAAAGAAAGAAACAAGGTCATAGACAACCTTTTACCAGAGTTAAAATATTGTCGATAAAGAGAGTTTAATTTTTATGACAAAAATTTCGGTCACAAAGAAAGATAATAATATTGTGGAATTGGAGTGCGATGGACACACAGATTATGGGGTGCATGGCGAAGATATTGTGTGCAGTGCATTGTCTAGCATAGTCCAAACAGCAGTGCTGGGGCTAATGATGGTGGTTGGCATAAATGTTTCGCTAAAAAGAGATGTAGATAGAGGTTATCTCAAACTTACTCTTCCCAAAAACTTGGATCAGTCGGCTCGCCACGATGCAAATGTTATCTTAAACACTATGATGTGTGGAATAAATGACCTAAGAGAAGGTTTTTCTGATTTTATAGAACTGGAGGTTAAGTAAGATGTTTATTCAGTTGCAATTGTTCGCTCACAAAAAGGGCGGTGGTAGCACAAAGAACGGACGTGACAGCCAAGCCAAAAGACTAGGTGTCAAGTGCGGAGATGGTCAGTTTGTTCTTGCTGGTAATATTATTGTTCGCCAACGTGGCACAAAATTCTACCCAGGTGACAATGTTGGCCTTGGCAAAGACTATACATTGTTTGCACTTCGTGATGGCAAGGTGAAATTTATCACAAAACATGGCGACAAAAAGTATGTTACTGTGGTTGAAGACGCTAAAAAGTAATTGAAATAAAAATTCCTCAAAAGTGGGGAATTTTTTTGTATAAATATTGTTGCAAAAGATGGGCAAATAAAAAAGAGTTGTATATGGCAAAAGGGTTATTGCAATTCTAAACAAAGACTAGAAAAAATATAAATAATATAACGAGATTTGTGGTCTTGTTGTATTATTTTTTTTGGAGTGGATATGGTAGGTTTTTTGGAGGAGATTGCAAAGACTTCGGGGATTGACATTGGGGTGCTGTCAGGGGAGGCAAGGATTTTGTATGTGGGTGGCAAGGTGGTCTTGGTTGAAGGCAAGACAAAACTGGTGGAGATGACCAGCGAGATTGTGAAGATTAAACTAAAAAAAGGTATGGCAATTATAATAGGCAAAGGTTTGAAGTTGAGAAATCTTAATATGCAAAGTGTGTTGGTCGTGGGGGAAATTTCTCATTTTGAAATATGCTGATTGGGGGATAGTATATGACAACTTATGAAATAACTGGGCTGAACTTTGTAAAGTTCTTGGGAGAAATAGAAAGGAGAAATATCCTCCTTGCAGAAGTTATCAAATTATCTCACAATAAGTTTTGTGCGAAGGTAAACACTTCTCAAAAAAAGAAATTTCTCAACCTATGTTCGCAACTCAATCTTGACGTTTTGGAAAAACAAATTCCTTTTTTCGAGAGGTTGCTTAGGGGGATAAAAAGCCATATTCCATTATGTTTTTTTGCCACTATTTGTATGGTGTTGGTTATTATTTCACAGATGTTTGTATTTAGGATAGAGGTTTTTGGAGAATCTTCTATTAGTGAAAGTGAAATAATTTCTGTATTAAAATCTCATGGTTTTGGTAGTTGGAAACCAAAAGGAAACTATAAAACGGAGGAAGTAGAAAAAATACTTACTTCAAATATTTCTGGCATAAGTTTTGCTTCGGCAGTGATTCATGGTGGAACTTTGGTGGTAAATGTTTATGAAAAGATAGATACCAGTCAGGTGTTAGATGTTGGAGAACCTATAATATCCCCTTGCGACCTTATAGTGCAGAATGTGGATTGCACAAGTGGAACGGTAATAAAGGGAAAGGACTCCACAGCCAAGGCAGGAGAGGTAATAGTAGGCAACTATGTTATGTTAGAAAATACTAAAATAGATGTGCCAGCACACGCCAATATTGTTGCAAATATTCAACATAGCATCAGCAAACTGGTTGTTTGCGAGAACATTGACGAGCATGCAAAAAAAGTGGTTGAAGAAAACAAAAAAATGATGTATAATATATTATCTAACACAAAAATTCTTAATGAAATTGAAGAAAATACAGAAATTTTGAAAACAGAAAAGGGTTATTTGATAATTAGCAAATTTTCTGGACAAATTGAGTTTTCTTCATAAACAAAGGAAATATTATGAAAATAGAAATAAATGACTATGCTTTATCCAAAAACTTTACAAAACTTATTTGCAAACTCCTAAAGACAGCAAACAAGTATTCAAGGTTTAATCAAAGGAAGGTGCAAGTTGCCATAAGTTTTGTGGGCAAAGAGGAAATTAAAAAGTTAAACAAAGACAATCGTGGGATAGACAAAGCGACTGATGTTTTATCTTTTCCTACTTTGAGTCTTGTTCCACTGCAAAAGATAAATATGAAAGACCCAGAGATAAGGTGTGATATTGACCCTATGACCAAACATCTTATGCTGGGGGATATAGTAATTTGTGAAGATGTAGCCAAGGCAAATGCCGAGGAGTATGGACATAGTTTTGAGAGGGAAATTTGCTACCTTGTCGTGCATGGGTTTTTGCATCTTTTGGGATATGACCATATGGAAGAAGAAGATAAAAAGGTTATGCGTGCTTTGGAAGAAGCAGTGCTAAAAAAATATAATATAACGAGAGATGAAAAGTGAAAATAAAGTGTGGATTTGTTGCCGTTGTGGGCAAGCCTAACGCAGGCAAAAGCAGTCTGATAAATGCTATTATTGGAGAAAAGGTTTCTATCGTTTCGCCAAAACCACAAACTACTAGAAATAATATTTTGGGGATTTACAACAGTGCACATAGCCAAATAGTATTTGTTGACACTCCAGGAATAAACAAAACAGCAACTGGGCTTGATAAATTTATGCAAAAAAGCATAAAAGGTGCGGTGAGTGATGTTAATGTGGTAGTTGTGGTCTGCGACATAACAAAAGGTGTGCAAAGGACAGAATTGGATCTGGTGGAAAAGTATAATAAGGGGAAAATCCCTGTGGTGCTGGTTTTGTCCAAAATTGACCTTGTCAAAGACGAGGTTGTTTTTAAGACATTGCAAGATTTATCTCCTATTGCAGATAAGTGCGAGATTGTTCCACTTTCTAGCTCAAAAGGGAAAAATGTGGACACTTTGATAGAAGTGGTGGAAAAGTTTCTTCCAGAAGTTGACGAAAAAGACAGATATTTTGACCAAGATGAATACACTGACAAACCACTCAACTTTTTGGTGGCTGAGATTGTTAGGGAAAAGGCTTTGTATTATTTAGACAGGGAGATTCCACACGGAATTGCTGTTGTAACACAAAGATTTGAAGAAAGTGAAAATATTATAGAGATTGATGTGGATATTGTTTGTGATAAGAGTTCACACAAGGCGATAATCCTGGGTAAGCAGGGAAGTATGCTCCAAAAGATAGGTCATGATGCCAGAGTAACTATCCAAAAAATTGTTCAAAAAAAGGTTATGCTTAATATTTTTGTAAAAGTTAAACCAAATTGGAAAAATAATTTGGAGTTTTTGGACTCTTTGGGTTATAATATAAACGAGTTGTAGGAATAATTTTAGATTTTTGAGTTATGCTAAATCTAGAGAACAACCCAATGTGGCAAGGAGGGACCTATGGATATCAAAAATGCTTTTGCAAAGGTAAAACTTAATACTCAAAAGAACAGGGCGTGTGTAAACACTTTGGGTTATCTTTTGCACAAATATGGCTGGGGACCTGTAGTGCTGGCTTATCTTACGGGGGCAGATCCAACAACTCACGAATATTATTGTTCGGAAGAGGTTTTTGAGGTTTATGTGCAAGCGCTAGAAAGTGGTATGTTAGAAGACATAGAACACTCTCAAAACCAAGAGGAGTTTACTCCTGAAAGATAATTTATAAAAGAGATAAACTATGGATAAAGCAGTTTCGGGGCTTGTATTGAAAGCCATTGACTATAAAGAGAATGATAAATTACTAACTATCTTAACTTTGGATATGGGCAAGATTTTAGTTGTCGCAAGGGGGGTAAAGAAATCTACCAGCAAATTAAAAGCCTATAGCCAAAGTTTTTGTTTTGGACAGTTTGAACTGTCCCAAGGCAAAGGTGGGTGGGTTCTTGTGGGGGTAAACCCTGTTGATAACTTTTTTGAGTTGCTGGCGGATTTTGATAAATACAAGCAAGCGTGCGCCGTTCTTGAGATTTGTGATAAGATTTGTGTGGAAAATCAGTCTTATCCAAAGTTGCTACTAGAGGCGCTAAAAATTATAAAACAAATCAATTACTCTGCCATAAATCCAAAACTTTTGCTATGCAAGTTTATGTTTAATGTCCTAAATTACGAAGGATTTGGCATAGATGCAAAACATTGTTCTTGTTGTAGAAGTCCCTTTATGAACGAGGTGTATTTGAGCGTTTCAACAGGGGAGTTGTTGTGCCACGCATGTAAAACGGAAGATTGTGAAATGCTGGACGGGGGAGTGTTTTCTGCACTCAAAATTATTTCTTCTGTGGAAGATGAAAAATTGTCCACAGTAAAATTGCCCACTTCAGTTGTAGAGAGAATGTTTGTTTTCCTATACAGAAATCTTTCTAATAAATTTGAAATTCGGCTAGGTTCAGTCGAGTTATAAAAACTTTTGACCTTTTGGCTAATTATGCTTGTCTATAATTTACAGACTTGCATAATTTTTTTATGTATATTTTTAATACAATATTTGTCAATAATAACTAAAAAAATATAAAAAGATTTTTTTTACCTGCAAAACTGTTGACAATTTTCGAGGAAATATATAAAATCAACCTTGTGAATTTTATAAGGAGAAATTATATGGCAAAAAAATACGTTTATCTATTTAGCGAAGGCAACTCCAAAATGCGTGAAATTTTGGGCGGAAAGGGAGCAAACCTTGCGGAAATGACTAATCTGGGGCTTCCTGTCCCACAGGGATTTACTATTTCCACAGAGGCTTGCACACAATATTACGAAGATGGTCGTCAAATAAATGACGAAATCCAACAACAAATTATGGAATATATTGCCAAAATGGAAAAGATTACGGGCAAAAAATTTGGCGACAAGGAAAATCCACTATTGGTGTCTGTTAGAAGTGGCGCAAGAGCAAGCATGCCTGGTATGATGGATACTATCCTAAACCTTGGTCTTAATGAGGAAGTTGTAGAAGTTTTGTCCAAAAAATCTGGCAATCCACGTTGGGCTTGGGACTGCTACAGAAGGTTTATCCAAATGTATAGCGATGTCGTTATGGAAGTCGGCAAAAAATATTTTGAAGAACTTATCGACAAGATGAAGAGTGAAAAGGGTGTCAAACTAGACACAGAACTTACTGCAGAAGACTTGGCAGAACTCGCTCATCAATTTAAGGAAGAATATAAGGCAAAGATAGGTCAAGACTTCCCAAGCGATCCAAAGGAACAACTTATGGGAGCAATAAAGGCTGTGTTCAGGTCATGGGACAACCCAAGAGCCAACTATTACAGAATGCAAAATGACATTCCATACAGTTGGGGAACAGCAGTTAATGTTCAGATGATGGCATTTGGGAATATGGGCGAAACCAGTGGAACAGGTGTTGCATTTACTCGTAACCCAGCAACAGGCGAAAAGAAACTTATGGGCGAATTCTTGATGAATGCACAAGGTGAAGACGTTGTTGCAGGGGTAAGAACACCAATGCCTATTGCAAAGATGGCAGAAATTATGCCAGAAGTGTATGAACAATTCCAACAAATTTGCAAAACTCTTGAAGAACATTACAAAGATATGCAAGATATGGAATTTACTATTGAAGACAAGAAATTGTATATGCTTCAAACAAGAAATGGCAAGAGAACAGCTCGTGCTGCACTAAAGATTGCTTGCGATCTTGTTGACGAGGGAATGATAACCGAACAAGAAGCACTTATGCAAATTGACCCAAAGAGTCTAGATAGTCTTCTTCATCCTCAATTTGATCCAAAAGCATTGAAAGACGCAAAACCAGTGGCTCAAGCTTTGGCTGCATCTCCAGGTGCTGGTTGTGGTGCTATTGTGTTTACTGCAGAAGATGCAGTGGCTCATGGCAAAAACAAAGAAAAGGTGGTACTTGTCCGTCTTGAAACATCCCCAGAAGACATCGAGGGTATGCACTATGCACAAGGGGTTCTCACTGTTCGTGGAGGTATGACCTCTCACGCAGCAGTTGTTGCAAGAGGTATGGGAACTTGCTGTGTATCTGGCTGTGGCGAAATAGAAATGGATGAAAAGAACAAGTGCTTTACTTTGGCAGGCAGAGTTTATCACGAAGGGGATATTATATCTATTGATGGTTCAACAGGAAAGATTTATGGAGAAGAAATCAAAACTGTGCCAGCAAACACCAATGATGGAGATTTTGGCAGAATTATGGCATGGGCTGACAAATACAAGGCTCTCCAAATAAGAACCAATGCCGACACTCCAAAAGATGCAAAACAAGCCAAACTATTTGGCGCTCAGGGCATAGGCCTTTGCAGAACAGAGCATATGTTCTTTGAACCAGATAGAATTTCTGCAATAAGAGAAATGATTTGTGCCGACACTGTGGAACAACGTGAAAAAGCACTTGAAAAACTAGAACCAATGCAACAAGGGGATTTTGAACAGTTGTATGAAGCATTGGAAGGGCTTCCAGTAAATATTCGTTATCTTGATCCACCTCTACACGAATTTGTGCCTACAGAAGAAGCAGATATAGCACTTCTTGCAAAATCACAAGGCAAAACTGTGGAGCAAGTTAAGCAAATTATCGCTTCATTGCACGAGTTCAACCCAATGATGGGGCATCGTGGTTGCAGACTTGCAGTTACTTATCCAGAAATCGCTGTTATGCAAACCACAGCAGTTATCAAGGCAGCATTGAATGTAAACAAAAAGCATAACTGGAACATTGTGCCAGAAATTATGATCCCTCTTGTTGGGGAAGTAAAAGAGTTGGCTTATGTTAAGAAAATAGTTTGCGAAACAGCAGACAAATTGATTGCAGAAGCAAAATCTAATATGAAATACAAAGTGGGCACAATGATAGAAATCCCACGTGCAGCACTTTTGGCAGACAAGATTGCTCAAGAGGCAGAATTCTTCTCATTTGGAACAAACGACCTAACTCAAATGACATTTGGATTTAGCCGTGATGATGCTGGCAAATTCTTGGGTTCTTACTACGAAAAGAAGATTTATGAATTTGACCCATTTGCTCGTCTTGACCAAGAAGGTGTTGGTAAGTTGGTTGAAATGGCTTCCAAACTTGGCAGACAAACTCGTCCAGAACTTCATCTTGGAATATGTGGTGAACATGGTGGCGACCCAAGTTCTATTGACTTCTGCCATAGAGTTGGACTTAACTATGTTTCTTGCTCTCCATATCGTGTTCCTATTGCACGACTTGCAGCAGCACAAGCCAACATCAGAAATCCAAGGAAATAATGCCATTGGCACAAAATCTTGTATTTTAACTACCAAAAAGGGTGGTTCTATATATCAAAAATTCTGTATTCTTTGCAAACCTAAAAATAATAAGCATATTTATTGTATGTTGAGTTACTAGGCTGGGCAAAAATAAATATGTTTATTATATTGCAATTATTTTTATACAAACAAAGAGTGTCAGCAATCTGGCACTTTTTGTTTGTGTGGATAATAATTTGATATTGTTTTATAAGGCGTATTTTTGATTTTTTTACAAGCAAATATTTGTGTATATCATCTTATTATTAAAAATTTTCAACTTTTAGTGATATTTTTGAGAAAAAAATGTTTTTCAATAAATTTTCAAAAAAAAATACAATATATTGTGTATTTTTATTTGACAAGACCACAATATGTATTGTAGAATGGTTTTCGGAAAACAAATATTGGAGGCAAAAAAAATGCAAGTAATCAAAAGAAATGGAAGTATAGTCGATTTTGACCCAACCAAGATAAAGGTTGCGATTGAAAAGGCAAATGCAGAGGTTAATGAAAAAGAGAAGGCAAAGAAAAGCGAGATAAAGGAGATTATCTCTTATATAGAAAATCTTGACAAGAAAAGAATCCTTGTTGAAGATATTCAAGACATCGTTGAAGAAAAACTTATGGAATATGGGCATTATCTCCTTGCAAAAAGTTATATCATTTATAGATATAACCGTGCTTTGATAAGAAAGTCTAATACAACAGATGAAACAATCCTAACTCTTATCAAAAACACCAACAAGGAAGTTATGGAAGAAAATTCCAACAAGAACGCCATGGCTGCCAGCACTCAAAGAGATTTGATTGCAGGTGAAGTGTCTAGAGATTTGACCAGGAGATTGTTGCTTCCAGAAGACATATCCAAAGCCCATGATGAAGGCATTTTGCACTTCCACGATTCTGATTATTTCATTCAACCAATATTTAACTGCTGTCTTATCAACCTTGGAGATATGCTAGACAATGGCACTGTAATGAATGGCAAAATGATAGAATCTCCAAAGAGTTTTCAGGTGGCTTGCACCGTTACAACACAAATCATTGCCGCTGTGGCTTGCTCACAATATGGTGGCCAGTCGGTTGATGTAAAACATCTTGGCAAATATTTGCGCAGGAGTAAGGAAAAGTTTGAACGTAATATTAAGGCTACCGCACCAGAACTATCGCAAGAGGAAGTGGACAAACTGGTAGCAGAGAGATTGAAAGATGAGTTGGCTTCTGGTGTTCAGACAATTCAATATCAAATAAATACTTTGTTCACAACCAATGGACAGTCGCCATTTGTTACTCTATTTATGCACTTGGACGAAAATGATCCATATATTGAAGAAAATGCTATGATTATTGAAGAAATAATTAGGCAAAGATATCAGGGCATTAAGAATGAAAAAGGTGTTTATATCACCCCAGCATTCCCAAAACTTGTTTATGTTTTGGACGAATGTAATTGCCTAAAGGGTGGAAAATATGACTACATCACAAAACTTGCTATCAAATGCTCTGCAAAGAGATTGTATCCTGACTATATTTCAGCAAAGAAAATGCGTGAAAACTACGAGGGCAATGTGTTTAGCCCTATGGGTTGCAGAAGCTTTTTGGCACCTTGGAAAGACGAAAACGGGAAGTATAAATTTGAAGGAAGATTCAATCAAGGTGTTGTTAGCATAAATATTCCACAAGTTGCTATTATTGCAGACGGAGATGAAGAAAAGTTTTGGAAACTATTTGACGAAAGACTGGAACTTTGCTTCAAAGCCCTAATGTGCAGACACGAAGCGCTAAAAGGTGTTAAGTCTGATGTTTCTCCAATCCATTGGCAATATGGTGCAATCGCAAGACTAGAAAAAGGGGAAACAATAGACAAACTGCTATATGGCGGTTACTCCTCTATATCACTTGGTTATATTGGTTTGTATGAAGCGACAAAACTGATGAAAGGTGTTTCTCACACTGACCCTGTTGGCGAAGAATTTGCAATGAGAGTTATGAATTATATGAAGCAAAAAACAGTGGAATGGAAGAAGAAAACAAACATTGGATTTGCACTTTATGGAACACCAGCAGAATCACTGTGCTATCGTTTTGCAAGGATTGACAAGCAAAAATTTGGAACAATCCCAGACGTAACAGATAAGGGGTATTATACCAACTCCTATCACGTTGACGTTAGGGAAAAAATCAATGCCTTTGATAAGTTTAAGTTTGAAGCCAAATTCCAACCAATATCTTCTGGTGGATGTATCTCTTATGTGGAAATTCCAAACCTCACAAACAACCTAAAAGCAGTGGAAGAAGTTGTAAGATTTATTTATGACAACATTCAATATGCAGAGTTTAACACAAAGAGTGACTATTGCCATGTGTGTGGATATGATGGGGAAATAATCATCAATGACAACAACGAATGGGAATGTCCACAATGCCACAACAAAGACCAACGCAAGATGAATGTTACAAGAAGAACATGTGGCTATCTGGGAGAAAACTTCTGGAATGTTGGAAAAACAAAAGAAATAAAAGCAAGAGTTCTGCATTTGTAAAATTATTGTGTGAAAATGATAAAAATGTGGGAAAGTCTTCTCAATTTTTATCATTTTTGCTGTTATGGAGGAAGCAAAATGAATTATGCTGATGTAAAAGATATTGATAGCGCCAATGGGGTAGGGGTTCGTGTTAGCCTTTTTGTAAGTGGTTGCACACACCATTGCAAAAATTGTTTTAATCAGGAAACATGGGATTTTGGTTACGGGAAAAAATATACAAAAGAAGTTCAAGACCACATAATTGAGGCTTGTGGAAAGCCATTTATAAAAGGATTATCTCTTTTGGGGGGAGAACCTTTTGAAAAGGCAAACCAAAAAGATGTTTGCGAACTTATTTTGAGGTTCAAAAAAACATATCCAGACAAAGATATCTGGTGTTATTCTGGCTATCTATTTGACAAAGATATGGTAGAAGGTAGCAAAATTTGGACGGAATACACAAAAACTATGCTAGAAAATATTGACTTCTTGGTTGATGGCGAATTTGTTGATGAATTGAAAAATTTGCGTCTTAAATTTAGAGGTTCTGCCAATCAAAGAATTATTGACGTCCAAAAATCTCTAAAAACTGGCAAAACGGAAGTTATACCAGATGAGCAAGTAGATAAGGTTTGTGGAGGTTGGTAAAAGTGAAAAGTGAAAAAGTAAAAATAAAAAAATTGTTTGACAATGCAATTGTTCCAACCTATGGAACGGAACACTCTGCTGGAGCAGATTTGTATGCTTATTTGGATAGGGCAGAAGAAATAAAACCTGGAGAAACAAAATTTATTTCAACAGGGGTTTGTATGGAAATCCCTGAAGGATTGGTGGGCTTGGTTTATGCAAGAAGTGGGTTGGCTTGCAAGCAAGGATTAGCTCCTGCCAACAAGGTTGGAGTGATTGACTCTGATTATCGTGGGGAAGTGAAGGTGGTTTTGCACAATCATTCCAACGAAACAAGGATTGTGGAAAACGGGCAGAGAATTGCTCAAATAGTTTTTGCACCTTATGTATTTGGAGAGTTTGAAGTGGTTGACCAACTTCAAGACACTGTTCGTGGTCAGGGTGGTTTTGGTTCAACTGGGAAAAATTAAAAATTGTTAATGATTACAACTTTTTGAAAGTTAAAAACAAAGGGAACTATACTATTAAATTGTATAGTTCTCTTTTTTATGCTTTTACTTATTTCAAAAAAAACACAAGCAAGCACATCTTACTTATCCCCAAAAAACACAAGCAAGCACATTATACTTATTCCAAAACACATAAGAGAATACATTCTACTTATCCCCAAAAACATAAGATAATACATTCTACTTATCCCCAAAAACATAAGATAATACATCCTACTTATCCCAAGAATATAAGCAAACACATTCTACTTATTTCAAAAACTAAAAGAAAAGGATGTGTTTTGTAGTTTTAATATAAGGTTACAAAAGTTACGATTTTTGCAGAGAGTTTTTGGTCAGTTCTCTTAATGCTTTTGCTAAGATATTTATATCTCTGTGATTATTCTTAAAATCTACCCCCACTCGAACAAGTCCAGATTGCATTGTCCCTAGCATTTTGTGTGTAAGTGGAGCACAGTGAAGCCCACCCCTTGTGGCAATATGATATTGTTCGTTTAGATAATCAGCAACCTCTATAGAGTCAAAGCCCTCAACCAAAAAGGATATTACTCCATATGTGTTTTGAGGGTGTGAATAGATTTTTACTCCTTCTATTTCACTTAATTTCTTTATGGTATATTGTGTTAGTTTTGCTATTTTTTTTGTAAAACTATCAAAATGTTTTTCTATATAACTTACTCCTGCATCTAGGCTGGCAATAAGAGGGGAGGACAAGGTTCCACTCTCGTAACATTCTGGCGGAAGGGTAGGTTGCATCAAGTTCTCACTTTCTGTTCCTGTTCCACCAAAAATTATAGGCAATGGGTAGGAGTCGCAATTTATGCACAATGCACCAATGCCTTGTGGAGTGTGTAACCCTTTATGACCTGAAAAAGCAAGATAGTTGATGTGCAGTTTCTTCATATTTATCCTAATGTGCCCAACCCCTTGAGCGTTGTCTAGTAGGAAAATTACCCCTTTTTTGTGGCATAATGATGCCACATCTTCATAATTGTTTTTGTTGCCAGTTACATTGGATATCGCTGTAAGGCACACAAGAAAGGTGTTTGGTCTAATTGCATTGGATATGTCGCTAGCAGTTATAAACTTGTTATTTTTTGGGCTAACGACGGTTAGAGATATTTCGCCCAAACTCTGCAAATGATGAAGTGGTCGCAAAACGGAATTATGTTCCAAACAACTGCACACGACATGTTTGCCTTTATTTTTGGCACAAAGACCAAGGATAGCAATATTTAATGCCTCTGTGGCATTTTTGGTAAATATTACATTTTCTGGTTCTATTTCTCCAAACATTTTTGCTATGGATTCTCTTGTTTGCCATATTTTTTGGGCGTTTTTTAGGGCGAGATTATGTCCCCCTCTGCCAGAGTTTGCACTGAGCGATAGATATTTCAAAAAAGCACGCTTTACACACCTTGGTTTGTAGTGGCTGGTTGCCGGGGTGTCAAGATATATTGTTTTCATATTAAATCCTCTACTCATTTTATGTTTTATCTCTTTCAAGATGTGTTTTGATATAAAAATAGCAATTTATAAACATAATCAAGAAAAAGTTAATATAGTGATTTGAGGGGCTATGAGTGCCTTGTGTATAAAAAGGCTGTCTTTATCAAAAAAAACACAGAGCAATCAACAATTCCAAAAGATTTGTAATAAGCCGACTTAACAATCAAAAAGAGAGGGAAGGAAAATGTTTTATCTTGTAGTATTTAGGGCAAGAAGTGAAACAATGAAATTTTCGAGCATCCTTTCGTCATATGGCATAAAAAATGCTATAGTAAACACTCCAAGGCAAATTGCTGTGTCGTGTGGTATTTCTGTGAGGGTAGATGTTGGGGCTTTGGAAACTTGCAAACAAATATTATCAAGAAGGCAATTTTGGACATTTGGAGGTATTTTTCTTATGCAAAATGACCTTTATGTGCAACAATAAGGTTGAAATAACACCTTTTTTGTGTTACACTTTGCCAAAGGATAGAAAAATGAAAGCAAAAGAAGTGTATGAAACATTGCTACAACGATTTGGCAATAGAGGGTGCGAACTAAATTTTAATAATAATTATCAACTGCTGGTAGCAGTCATTTTGTCTGCTAGATGCACAGATAAGAGGGTAAATATTGTTACAAAGGACCTTTTTGAGCATTACAAAACTCCACAAGACCTGGCAAATGCAAATATAGATGAGTTGCAAAAAGAAATTTATTCTTGTGGATTTTATAGAAACAAATCAAAAAACCTTGTCTTGATGGCAAAAGACTTGTGTGATAGATTTGACGGTGTTGTGCCAAGTAATTATCAAGACCTTGTTTCTCTAGCAGGGGTGGGCAGAAAAACTGCCAATGTAGTGATGTATGTTGGTTTTGGAATCCCTGCCATAGCGGTGGATACTCATGTGTTTAGAGTTTCTAATAGGTTGTCATTGGTCAATGCAAAAACACCTCTGGAGTGCGAATTGGCACTTCAAAAGCAAATGGACAAGTCGTCGTGGGGAAGTTTTCATCATCTTTTGGTGCTTTTTGGTAGATATGTTTGCACCTCTCGTTCGCCTGCTTGCGTTGACTGCGAATTTAGGACAAAATGCCCATATTATAAGTCCAAAAGGGATTCAAGAAATAACAAATAATCTAATTCCTTGGGAAATATAAAGTAATTTTGAAAGGAAAAGAGTTGAACTGTCAACCTACTCTGAAAATATAAAATAATATGTCCTTGGGTGTAGGTTAAATAAGGGGTTTGTTTTTGAAGCAAAAAGCAGTTAGTAAAGAGTAGGAAATAAATAACTAAAATTTTGAGTAAGGAAAATATAAAAAAATATTTAGAAAATCTAAATAATTGTAGTATAATATATCTAGATTAAACTGATAGAGGAGGCGGAGATGTTTGTAGATAGAGTTAATATAAAGATTAAAGCGGGAGATGGTGGCAAAGGAGCGATCTCTTTTAGACGAGCAAAAGGTATTCCAAATGGTGGCCCTGATGGTGGCAATGGTGGTAGGGGTGGAAATATTATTTTTCGTGCAACAAAGGATTTGAACAATCTCGTCGCTTTCCGTTATTCCTCACATTTTAAGGCACAAAACGGAGAGCCTGGTGGTAAAAAGAGTTGCAATGGCAAGAGTGGACAAGACTTGGTTATTAAAGTTCCACAGGGGACTATTATCAAAGATGCCCAAACAGGCAAGATTATTGCAGATTTGTTTTATTTGGATAAGGACTACGTCATTTTGCGTGGTGGAGAAGGTGGTAAGGGGAATGAATTCTTCAAATCTCCAACTCGTCAAGCACCACATTTTTCGCAAATGGGTGAGGCCACCAAGGAACATACTGTTACCTTGGAGTTGAAAGTTTTGGCAGATGTGGGGCTTATTGGTTTTCCAAATGTGGGCAAAAGCACATTGCTCTCTGTTATATCAAATGCAAAACCAAAGATTGCCAACTATCATTTTACAACACTCAGCCCAAATCTTGGTGTGGTGAAATATTATGAACATAGTTTTGTGGTGGCGGATATTCCTGGTCTTATTGAAGGCGCAAGCGAAGGACAAGGGCTGGGGCATGAATTCTTAAGACATATCGAAAGGACACGTATGCTTGTTCATGTGGTGGATATCTCCGAGGCAGATGGCAGGCAGGCATTTAATGATTATTTAACAATCAATGAGGAACTAACAAAGTTTAACAAAGTTTTGGGCGAATTGCCTCAGATTGTTGTGCTAAACAAAATAGATAGGATAAGAGATTATTTTGTAGTAGAGGAGTTTAAGCATAGGCTTAACAATAGCAAGATAAAGGTTATATGTGTGTCGGCATTGTGCAGAGAAAATATAGAAGAACTAGTTAGAGAAATGTGGAAAATGCTAGAAACATTGCCACCACAAGTGCCAGTTGATGTGGAAGAATTTGGCTTTGATGAACAAGATAAAACGGCAATAAATATCACAAAATTGTCAAACGACTGTTATGAACTCTCTGGTGGGTTTATCGAAAATATCTCTCGTGGAATTGTTGTCAACGATTACGAATCATTGTCATATTTCTGGAAAAGGCTTAAAAATGATGGTATTATCGATATGCTAAAGGAAAAGGGTGTAAAAGATGGCGACACAGTAAAAATTGGCAATGTAGAATTTGAATTTGTGGAATAAGGAGATAGTATGTTAACTTCAAAAGAAAGAGCCTATTTGCGAGGTGTTGCTTCCACTCAAGAAGCGGTGTGCTTTGTGGGCAAAGACGGGCTAAGTGATATGTGCCTTGCAAGTATAAGTGATGCATTAAGAGCTAGAGAAATAGTAAAAATTTCGGTGCTTCAAAATTGCGACTGTGATACAAAGTCAGTGGCAAATGAAATTTGTGAAAGACTTGAATGTGAATGTGTAGGCATTGTGGGTAGGAAGATAATTGCCTATAAACTCAACCCAAAGAATAAAAATCACATATTAAAATTAAAAATATAAAGTTAGGGCTTCTCTTGCGGGGAGCCTTTTTTTGTTAGGCAAAGAAGGGACAAAAAGAATAATAGTGAACTGACAAAAACGTAGTAAATATTATATCTAACTACAAGAGAGCAGAAAAAAATGAGCAATCCACTCAAAAAATATTTTTTTGCCTTTGATTTTTTTATTGCCTCATTCGCCAAATCTCTAAATCTTATTTTGTTGACATTGCTACAAGTTAGGATTTTTTGAGGAGGTGTTGCATGAGAGCAAAAGTATTGATAAGCAGTTGTTCCGCTCACAACACAAACGCTTACGTTCTGAATAGAATGCAACATTTTTAGGTCGTCTTTTGGACAATAATTGCACAGCACAATCAGTTTTTTTGCATCATTATCAAGGGCAAATTTTGCACAAGAAAGTGTGTGGGATATATCTAAGGTTTTTTGTTCTAGGGCAATAAGCGTAAGTTTGTTATCTTGCAAATACAAATTAGTCTTTACCTTTTTGCCAAAAGAATTGCCTGCTAGTAGATTTTTTTCTTTTTGTGAAAGGGCAGAATAATTTAGGAAAAATTCCTTTGATTGTTTTTCTAACTCTTTTTGGGAGATGTTGGAAGGCTTTTTTGAACGGAAAAGATAAATGAGTAAGTTTATTACAAACAAAATAGACAAAGAAAGAGTAGTCGCCCACCCAAAAGACTTAGTCGCAAACCGTATCCAAGCAAATAGCAACAAAAACAAGCACAGATTGAAAAATAACCAGTCGATAGTGCGAGAAAGAGAAAAATTTTTTATCAAATCTCCTAATTTTATTTTTAATGTAGTTTTATATTTGTTTTCATTTTTATTCATATTTCAATTTTTGCCCAAATAGTAAACATTATTCCAAAATTTTTATTCAAAAAGTAGGTGTATTATCCACATTTTTTGCAGATTTTTTGTAGATAATAATTTTAATTTTGATATAATGTGTTGTTGCAAATTTATCAGGTTATCATCGAAAATTATTGTTGCAAACTTTTATTTGTTTTGCTTGTGTTTTTTTTACTTTTGAGTTATGCTTATAATAGATAAAATGTTGGAGGATTTATGAGCAAATATCCAGAAAAGGTTATCGAAATTTGTAAACTTTTAGACGAAAAAAAGGCTAGCGAAATAACTGTGTGTGATGTTTCAAAGTCAAAAGACTTTGTTAAATTCTTTATTGTTGCGACACTAGACTCCACTGCACATATAAGAGAAACGGTTGATTATCTTATGCAAAACACTTCTGGTGGTGATTTTTCTTTTTGGCAAAGAGAAGGTTTTAATATGAGCGAATGGGTAGTGCTGGATTATTATGATGTTTTTGTGCATCTTTTTACAAAAGAAGAGAGAAATCATTATAGCTTTGATAAACTTGTATCTGGCGAAGCCTCTTGTCTGTCGTATAAGCGAATTGTGGCAGATATTAACAAACAACAGAAAAAACTTCAATCACAAAAAGGGAAGAACAAGGAGAATAGCCAAAAATGAGTGCAAATGAAGTATTTTTTTGGATTTTGATTGCAGTGTTTTGCCTTTCGCTATTATTTTTGATTGTGGAAGTGTCTGTCGTTCAAATCGTTAGATATAAGGGGAAAAAATTATTACCTGAAGTAGAAAAAGAAAGAGTTCTTTTGTTTGAAATATCTCTATCTCAAAAGCAAACCAAGGAAATTGCAAAGGAAATTTTATCCTTTATAAAAAAGGGTGATCTTGTTGTTTTGCAAGGCGATTTGGGAGCAGGCAAAAGTGTTTTGACCAGAGAAATACTCACATTGCTTGGCGTCAAAAACAAAATAACCAGCCCAACTTTTACTTTGGTAAACGAATATTTTGCTCCATCGGGGCATTATTATCACTTTGATATGTATAGATTAGAAGACGAATTGGAAGCAGTAAATATTGGCTTTGAGGAAATGATTGCAGATAAAGATAGCATAAAGTTTGTAGAATGGGCAGAGAAGGTAAAAAATTATTTGCCAAAACATTACAAAAAGATTTCCATTGCAAAGTTAGGCTCTCACAGTCGAGCAATAGCAGTAGAGGAAATATAAAGAGGTATTATGGAACTTATTATTGATACAAGTTCGGAAGAACTTATTGTAATACTAAAACAGGGGAATAATGTGTTGGAAGGGGAAAGGTTGCGTGGCAAACACCAAGAAACTCTTTTACCACAGATAGACACACTATTAAAACGGGCAAAAAAGACTCCAAAGGATATAGATGTCTATGGGGTTGTTGTTGGGCCGGGGTCTTTTACGGGTGTTAGGCTTGCAGTGTCCACTGTAAAGGCTTTTTGCTCAGTTTTTGATGCAAAAATTGTCGCAATAGATATGTTAGACCTTTTGGGAACAAAATTGAAGGTGGGGCAGTGTGTTGCAATTAAATGCACCTCACAAAAACTATATCTTGCAAAAAAAGAGGAAGATGGACTGTTCAAACAAGTTGCATTGACAGAAGATTTGCTGTCTGTTGCTCATTCAGGAAGTCTTTTTGGCTACAATTTGGCAGAAATTGACGGAATGTCTATATCGCAAATTCAACTAGACGCCAATGATTACGTTGCTTTTGTAGAAGAGGAAATTGATAATAAGAATTTTGTATCGGCAAAAATGCTGGAGCCAGTATATATGGCACTTTCACAAGCAGAAGAAGAACTTTTGAAAAAATCAGACACAGAGATTATTCCTTTTGCAGACAAATATGCAGAAGAAATGTATCAGTTGCAAGATGCAGTTATGCCTCCTGCGGACAAAATGACCAAAAAGGGTTTTATGGGAGAGTTCTCGCAAGATACAAGGACATATTTTGTGGCAAAACGAGGGGAAGTGGTGGTTGGATATGTTGGACTTATGGCTTGTGATAGTGACCAAAACATAATTAGCATTGCTGTTATGAGTTCTCTTTGGGGACAAGGGATTGGAAGTTTGCTGTTAGGTCGTGCAAAGTGCTTTGCCAAAGAAAATGGTTGCAAAACTTTGTCGCTTGAGGTGGACGAAAAGAATGCTAGGGCAATAGAATTTTACAAAAAATTTGGTTTTGAAGTAACAAATATCAGAAAAAAATATTATAAGGATAGTGACGCCCTTGTAATGTTTTTGAAAATATGAAATGTAAATTTGAAGATGTAGAAGTGTATTATGAAGTATTTGGAACAGGGGAGGATGATACTCCCCTTGTTTTTTTGCATGGCTGGGGAGGTAGCACAAAATGTTTTGAATATTTTGCAAAAGCAATGTGTAGTTGTAGGAAAGTTGTGCTGATAGATTTGCCTCCTTTTGGCAACTCAACAGAATCCAAAAATGTGTGGAATGTGGAGAAATATGCCCAATGTGTTTTGGAAATACTCAATCAACTAGGAGCAAAAAGGTGTGATATTGTTGCCCATTCCTTTGGTGGTAGAGTTGCTATATTGCTGGCAGGAAAATATAATATTTGCAATAGACTTATGCTGACTGGCTGTGCTGGGATAAACAAAAAGAGTTTTGGGACAAAGATAAAAATTAAGTTATACAAAATAAAAAAAATATTGTGCAAGTGTGGGTTGATTTCAAAATCGGCTATTCAAAATAAGGGAAGTGAAGATTATCAACACCTAAGCCCTGTTATGAAGCAAACATTTTGCAATATTGTGAATTATGACGAAAGATATTTGTTTGAAAAAATTTCTTGCCCAACTTTGCTTGTTTGGGGAATAGATGACAAAGCCACTCCATTTTGTTGGACAAAAATCTTCAAAAAACATATAAAAGATTGTGAAATCATAAAATTGACTGGGGGACACTTTGCTTATCTTGAAAATGCGAGCAAATTTCTCAGGATTATGCAATCTTTTTTTGCAAATTTATAAAAATTCTAAATTTTATTTGCTTAAAAATAAAATAGTGGTAAAATATTTTTGAGGTGAAAATGAATTTCTTTGCAGTTGACAATATCCATTTGTATATAACAATAGCACTTTCTGTTATAAACGGTATCCTTATGTGCTTTGCATCATACAAATATTTTCAAATAATTCAACTTTCTGGATACAAGTTAAAGGGTTATTTTGCGTGGCTTAAGGAAACGAAGTGGAGTTATGCCCTAAGAATGATACTTCTAAGTTTGTTAAGTGCTTTCTGTGTGCTTGTAACCAATGCACTATTCAATGTTTATCATCAAGAGGCATTATACTCTTATATTGGACTTGTGTTTTACTTTTATTTTACCATAGTGTTTATAAAAGCGCTTTACAACGCTCCAAAGAAGATTCCTCTTAAAAACACAACGAGAATGACTAGGCTTAATGTCGCAATGCTTATATTTGTTAGCCTATTTTCCTTTGTGGTGGTTTGGGGCTCATTTCAATATCTAAGTTTTGTGAAGTTTGGGGCTTTGTGTGTTGTGCCAGCGGTGGTGGTCTTTATCGTTCCAGTAGTTCACCTAATTATGCTTCCACTAGAGAAACTTATAGTATCTAGGTATCTTCATCAGGCAAAAAGCAAACTTGCAAAGAGAAATGACCTTATCAAAATCGGCATAACGGGTAGTTATGCAAAAACCAGTGTAAAATATATATTGAATACTATTTTGTCGCAAAAATATAAGGTTTGTATGAGCCCACAGAGTTTTAACACGCAAACTGGGCTTAGCAAAGTGGTAAATAATTATCTTACAGACTTGGATCAAGTGCTTATCGCAGAGATGGGGGCGAGGAGCAAAGGGGATATAAAGAAGCTTTGCA
This sequence comes from uncultured Clostridia bacterium, assembly GCA_945928645.1. Taxonomy (GTDB): domain Bacteria; phylum Bacillota; class Clostridia; order Christensenellales; family UBA1242; genus UBA7862. The sequence goes on from CAMENR010000009.1 coordinate 41,223, forward strand.
AACTTATTTCGCCACAATATGCCATAATAACAGGCATTTCTCCACAACATCTTTTGACTTTTAAGTCTTTGGACAATATAAAAAGGACAAAATTTGAGTTGGTAGAATCTCTTTCGCAAAATGGGGTTTGTGTTTTTAATGGTTTTGACCAGGAAGTGTGCGATATGTATTCTTGGGCAAATATTGACAAAAAGTATCTTGTAGGCAAAGATAAGGATATATCCGCAAAAGACATTCAGTTTGACCAAGATGGCACAAAATTTGTGCTTGTTTTGGGTGAAAAGGAATATAACGTGCATACAAAACTTTTGGGGGAACACAATGTTCAAAACATCTTGCTATGTGTGCAGATGGCAAAGTGCCTTGGCTTGAGTGATCAGCAGATTGTCAGAGGGATAAAGTCCCTTCAACCAGTGCCACACAGATTGGAACTAGTGAAAACTGCAACCAACCTAATATTAGACGACTCTTTCAATGCAAATATTCGTGGTAGCAAAATTGCCCTTGATGTGCTGGGAAAATTGCCAGGCAGAAAGATTGTCATTACTCCAGGCTTGGTGGAATTGGGCGAAAGGGAATATGACGAAAATGTTGTCTTTGGCGAGCAAATCGCAGGAGTGGCAGATTTTGTTATTATAGTAAACAAAGTGAATTTTGAAGCAATAAAAAAGGGACTAGACAACAAAAAATTTAAGGAAGAAAACATTTCTCAGGCAGAAACCCTGGAGCAAGCCAAAATATTGATGAAAGAAATCCTTCAACCAGGCGACACAGTGCTATTTGAAAATGACCTCCCAGACAACTATATCTAAATGAATATGTAATCTCAAATTTTGTTATATCCAATATATGTAAAAAGGCTAGTAGAAACACTAGTCTTTTTTGAAATAAGCATACTTTAAAACGAAAATTATATAAAACACTAAAAATCACATCAAGAAAAGGTAAAACTCCTCCAAAAACCCCAAAAAGCATAAAAAAACCAAAAAAGGTCAAAATAATCAAAAAAAACTCCAAAAAATATCAAAAATGTATAAAATATACAAGAATTTTACAAAATAATAAAAATAATCAAAAAAACTACCCAAAATCTTTTGACAAAAATAGTAGTGTAAAATATAATGAGGGC
>CAMENR010000010.1 GCA_945928645.1 uncultured Clostridia bacterium
GCCTTTGCCTGCTCAATCAGTTCTTTTGCAACCTCTTCATCCTGAACAATATATTCTTCGTCAATCGAAACTGGTATTTTGAATTTGTTGAATAATATTTGAAAAACTGATACAATCCACATCATAAAACCTATTGAACCCGGCAAAATGAGAAGCCACATCAGCACACCCAAATATTTATTGGAAAAAACAAAATTAGAAATATCTGGCATAAGGTTTATTGCAGAAAAGATAACTAACATAACAAATGAAACAAGCATAAAGCAAAACATTTTGTTTCGGCCGACTTTGCGATACTGCAAGCCAAACCACCCACCAAAAATTGCCAATAATAGCAATTTCCACTTGTTTACATCACTGCATTTTGTGATATAAACCACCTTGTTCTGCTCATCATTTTGCAATGCGACCTTGCCTGCTCTATTAGTTGCATGTTCCAGTCTTTCAAACACAAGACCACACATATCACATTTTACATCTGTTGTCCTCAACTTTCTATCACATCTAGGGCATCTTTTATGTTTCTTTTCCATACAAATATTTTAGCAAAATAGCCACCTTCAGTCAAATATACACCATAACATTCAACAAAAAATGTGGGACACCCCACATCTTTTGCAAAACTTAATCTAATAATTAGTCCTCATCATCATAAGACGACAAAATGTCTATAATTTCATTCATTTCGTCAAAAGACAATGATTCCAACTTGTTGTAGGCATCGTGATAGGCTTGTTTAAGTTTTTCAGGGCATTTTTCATTTTTCTCTGCAATATCCACCATAACTTTCCCTGCATCCATTACTTCTTCTCTTGAGGAATACTTTTTTAATGTCAAAATTTCTTCCAAAATCTTAAAACTATAATCAATTTCCTTTGCCATAATTTTTCTCCTTACTGTTTAGACTTTTTATTTCATTGTTCAGGTGCTTCATCTTTGAATATAATTTCTTCTGTAACAGAGTCATCATCTCCAAAAACTAGAACCTCAGCATCTATCTTATCCCTCATTTCATCATCTGTATAATACTTACCACCAATACAATGTTTGCCCATATAATCTCTTGGATTTGGAATTCTGCTTAGATAATCTTCTGCATCAGCAACCATCTCTCTTAACTTGTCTTTAAGGATTTTCATATAATGTTGCTTTTCGTTAAAAGTTTTATCCTCGTCATAAAGTCCTTCAAGTTCGCCTTCATCAAAGAATGAAGATTCCTTAGCAAGAGGCAAAAATTCGTCAAATTTTCTGCAAGCTAGCATTTTTTCAATTTGTTCTCTTGATGCTACGATTTTTTCCATTCTTGCTTTGTCTTCTGCTACTGCCTTTTCATAAGCAAGCCTTTTTTCTTCTTCAGCCTTTTCCTTGGCTATTCTTTCCTCTTCTGCCCTTCTTTCTTTTTCTTTTCTTTCCTCTTCTGCTTTTTCTCTTGCCAGTCTTTCTGCTTCTTCTCTTTCAGCCTTTTCTCTAGCTATTCTTTCTTCTTCTGCTTTTCTTTCTGCTTCCTTTCTTGCCTCATTTGCTTTTCTTTTTTCTTCTAGTTTTGCTAGTCTTTCGGCTTCTTTATCTTTTTCCTTGCCTTTTTCAGATGTTGGCTTTATACTTTGCTTTTCTTCTTCCAAAGGTATTTCTGCACTTCTTTTTTCTGGCTTTCCTATTGTTGTTCTTTTCTTCTCATCAGCATTTTCTTTAGGCTTAATTTCAGTCTTTTCTTGTTTATCAGTTGCAGGTTTTTGTTCTTTGCTAGCTTCAGGTTTTATTACAGGTTTTTCTTCCTCGTCTGCTTCAAGTTTTGTTGTTGCTTTTGGAGTTTTGTCTTTTTTACCATTAGACTTCCCTCCATTTGCAATAATTTTACCTGCGATTTCTTTCGCTTTTGCTGATGATTTTTTAGATTCGTCTTTTACAGGTTGGCTAATTTCATTTGTGGCACTCTTACTTTCCTCTGTCTTGACTTCCACCTTTTCATTTTTAGAAATAGCCCCGTTGTTTTCTTCGACTTGATTGATTTCTTCTTTCTTAGACTTGATTTTTTCTGAAATAACAGTTTTGACCAACACAAGAACGCTTAATTTTGATTCTTTAAGTTGTTTTCTAAATTCTTTTGCTTCGTCCTTTGTAATGTATCCCAACTTAACAGATGCTGTTATCAACTTGCTCACATCATTGATTTCTAGTGGGTTTATGGCTTCTGGTTTGCTTGCTGACTTGCTTTTTGATTCTTCTTTCTTTTCAATATTTTTGTCAGTTTGAACATCTACATTGCCTATTATATTAGTTGTTTGCGATTGTATTATAGTGTTGGAAGTTTCATTATTTGTTATAGTGTTAGAAGTTTCATTATTTGTTATATTGTTGATAGTAGTTGGTTGACTTTCCACAGGTTGTTTTTCAACATTATTAGAAGAAATATTCTTCTTTAGTGCTTGTTTTTTTATAAACTCTTCTCTAGCATCATCCAAAGATTGCCCATGTGCAACTGGAATAATCCTCCCCAACTGTTCGTCAAAAAGCATTATGTAATTTGGCACTGCATACAACCCTTTTTCATTGTCTGCCACAAACCTGAAAGCATTTTTGTTTATTACTCTCTTGGTTTCCTTAGTTATTTCCTCTATCTTCTCTTTTGTAGAATTTATATCCTCTGCATCAGTATTTTCTTTGCTTGAAGATTCATCTTCGGTTGGATTTTGCTGTGCTGCATCACTTTCTTTTTGAGATTCACTCTCGTTATTTTGTGCTTTTTCACTTGAATCTTCTTGAGAATTGTCTTTATTGTCATCTACATCAACATTTTCCTCTTCATTGTTGTCCGTAGAAGTTTGTTCCTCTGAAGTTTCTCCGTCTTTTACAAAACTTTCATATATCTTATTAAATAAACTTTCCTTGTTTTCAATTCCACCGTTTTCCAATTCTTTTGCCACTTGACTCAATGCTTCTATCAATATTGCATAAGACTGTTTTATGGTAAGAGCATCATTGCAAGAAAATCCCTTTTCACTTGTTTCATTTCCCATATCTGCTGAAGATTGTTTCCCTGCGTCTTGATTGCTCTCCGATTTTTCTTGCTGTGAGGTGGTTTCTTCTGCATTTTCTTCTTGTTTTGCTTTGCCATATTCAAATTGAGTTTCAAATTGTGCATTCATAGCCTCTCTTATTTCATCAGCATTGATATCTGGTCTATTTTTTTCAGAGAACTCTTTGATGGCCTCACTGGCAAACATACAAGTTAGTGGGTTTTTGCCAAAGATTATATCGTCTTTTTCTACATTTTCAAAACTAGTATTGTATTTTTTCTCCCATTTATCTTTTATTCCGTCAAATTCCTTGACATCGGAAGAAATATCTAGTTTGTATTGAATATTTTCCCCTTGTTCTGCATTTCCCCTTTTGGATATAGGCAAGTTGTCCACTGGGTAAAGTATCCCATCTTTCCTAACAAATCCACTGCCAACAAATCTTCTTCTTTCCATTGGCAAGTCCATATCTGCCTCGTTACGTTGAGGAATATCGTTTCTGTCTGTATTTGGGGCGTATGCTCGGAAGATAGAATCATTGTATGGCAAAGCATTGAGAACATTTTCACTCATTGCACATTCTGCCATGGTAGTGTATGCTTCAACTTTGTCCATTGCATATCCACCACGACTAGCAAATTCGTCAGAAATAGCCTTTGTAAGTTTATCGGTTTCTACATCTATATTGGCGCTGACAACAAAAGCACGAACTTTGTCCCTAATTACATTGCCATATTCTTTTGCCCTTTCAATATTTTCTTTGTTCAATCCTGTAAGTTTTTCATCTAATTTATTGTTAGATTGCCAATTTTCAATTGTTATATCATCTTTTTCAATATCTTCTAGCGACATATTATTCATTGCATAAGGAGCGAGCAAATTGCTTTGGAAAACTTTGACTAGTTCGTCATAGGTTTTTGCTGTGCTAGGGATAAAGTCTATTTGAAAATCCTTTTTGCCATAAGAATTTCTTTCTCTAAAAGGAATTTTGTCGTTTGCATTTTTCTTGCCTAATCTAAAATCGTGTCTTTGTGCGCATTTTTCTATATCATCATTTATCTTTTCAAAAATTTCTGATGAATAACCAAGTTCGTTCAACTTAAGTGCTGTTTCTTCGTTGATATAACTATCTGTAACATAGTTATAATTGAACATTCCCTCTTTTCTTGCAGTTTTGAAAACAGAATCATTATCCCAGGTTTGTGCAAATTCATTGTTTACATCGCAAGCAGAGGAAACCAATCTTAAAAAGGCTTTTGGGCTGATATAATCTTCTTGCTTAATCTTGCCCTTGGAAGTCAATTTTGCTTGTTTGTCAATCTTTTTGATTAAAGGCCTATAAACACTAAGACTTTTATCCTCAAAAAACTCGCAAATATCTTCAAATGATACTTCTCCTTGAAACTTGCCAGGTTTTTTCAAAACTTCTTCGGACAAAATCTTTGCAAAAGAATCTTCTCCCCTAGTTTTTATCCCCTTGGCAGAAAGTTCCATAAACTTAACAAATTCTTCAAAAGATTGTTTTCCCTCTACGCAATCATTAAAAATTTTAGAGGCTTCTATTTTTTGTAATGTTGAAAACTCTTCAGGCAAAAAACCAGCACTAGTTAATTCTTCATAAGCAAACTTTTTCCCACTAGAAAAATCTATAGAAAGTGATTTTGCAAATTTTGAAAAAACATTGTAAAGTGCCTTTTGAAATCTCTCTTTGTCATAAATATATTCCATATTTTTTCCCTCACCTTATATTATTGTAGATATATTAGCATAATTTTGCAAAACTTTCAATAGGAAATTTATTTTTGTTATATTTACCCAAAAAATTATAGTAAAAATGAAAAAGGCAGGTCTACCCTGCCTTGTATTATGAGAATAATTTTACAACTGTAGGGCTTGCTTCTATCTTTACAGAAGTTCTGGAAAGAGCCCCCGATATCAAGAATGCCTGACCAACTCCAGCGGTAACAATATTGTCCTGTTCCTCTTTGTTGATTTCGCCAGCATTTCTATAAAGTTCAATAAGGTCTGTTACATCGTTTGGTGCAAGACCAAAGATAAATGAGTATTGACTTGCGTTGATGATAGCGGTGGACTGACGTTGAATTTCTGGGCTACCTACAAAGTCTTTAATATTTTGTGTAATAACGATTTGCATACCAGAATATTTACGAATACGCTTTGCCATTTGTGCCATAAACTCCAGAGCAATTGGGTGCTTTGGGTTAATAAAAACGTGAGCCTCATCAACTGCAACAACGATGTGTCTATTTGCGTGATACTTGTCGTTGAAGTCTTTATTTTTGATGATTTCGTTATCCAAATACTTAAACACCAACAACATCTGTGCATTTGCAATAACTTGGTTACGGTTAGCAAGCAGAGAACGGAAGTTAAATGTAACAAAGTTTTCCTTGGTTGCAATTGATGTTGGGCCATTCCAGAGGTTACTATTTCTGCCCCCTGTGGCAAATTTAGATATATATGTTTCAACTGTTTGAAGATTTTTCTTCAAATATTCGTCTTTTGTAGAGTTTAGTTTTTCCACAGTTACTTTATAGAGGTCGTCAAATATTGGGAAGTCTTCTGGTTTTAATTTAGTAAGTGGAGTTTGGGCATTTATCCCCTTCCTCTTGTAACATTCGATAACAAGTGTATTTAACTCTTCAAAGGCTTCTGATGGCATACCAGGCAAAATAACAGTAAAGAATTCTTCCAAAAATTGCAAGTGGGTTGAATATGAGTCGTCTGCTCCCCCCTCATCTGCGTCAAGAGTGGTCATAATATGAAATGGATTAAATCTTCCACTTTTTGATGAGCCAACATCGAGGAATTTTCCACACATATTATGACAAAGTGGGGTGTATTCGTCTTCTGGGTCCAACACAAAAACCTTTGTATTGTCGCAAGCCAGATTTGTAAGAAGTGTTTTGGTAGCATAAGACTTACCACCACCAGACTTACCAATGATCATTACATTACTATTTGCCCTTTCCCTATCTCTTTTGAAGAAGTCAACAAACACAGGATATTCGTTGTAGCCAATATAAAAGCCCTTTTCGTCTAGCAATGCGCCAGAAATAAATGGGAAAATTGAAGCAAATGTTGTGGTTGGGATTTCCCTTTTGTGCTGGCTAATAGTATCCAATGCTGAAGGATTCCTACTGATAAATGCATCAACTTGCCTACCAAACATATCTGTATACTTAAAACCATTTTGTCTAAGAACAGCCCTAACCTCTTTTTTTGCAGAATCTTCACAAAAAAGGTGTGTTGTTACTTCAAACAACTGCTCGTTGTTTTTCTTTAACATTTGAAGGAGGTCCGAAAGAGTTTTCATCTGAATTTCATTTTCAATCCTCTTACTGCTCTTATACACATTGCCCATCTTTCCTTCCATTTCAATAATTGACCTGTCTATTCGTCTTTCGCCTTGTTCTTTTGGCACTAGACGGAAGTTAACACACACATTTGTCCTATCCAAAAGGAAGAAAGGTGCGCCCCACGCATTGTTTACTTCTAGTGGATAATCCGTTATTGTATAAGCCCTGTAAGTTTGCTTATTTATAATTGTTTTTGCTATCTTAAACTGAATATCCTCTGGCATTGCCCAGTTGACAAATTGATCTCTTGGTGTGCTTTCCAAATCCCTTTCATCAAAATATCGACCAAAGTTTGCCCTTAGAAAGACTGTCAACTCCTTATCTCTCAACTTTTTTGCAATCAAAGGAACAACACTATTGCCAAGACTGTTTACAATGCCATCTATAGTGGATTCCAATGCATCTTTGTCCTTGTCATATAACACAAAATAGAAGAAATCCTTATAGACCTTTTCTTCTCTGTTCATTCTTTCTAGATCGCTAACACGATTTTCAAAAACATCAGCACGAGCAAGCACCTCTTGTTCGGTCATTTCATTTTCGTATTGAAGTTCCATAAGGTCGTCATACTTTTTGTCTTCTCCTGTAATATAATCGTCAAAAATCAACGCCTTACTCAATTTGATTATACTCCCACTTTGCCCAGTGGTAACACGACGAAGAGCATTGGCAAAGGATTGTATGACCATCTCTTGTTTTTGCTCGTTAAGCAGTCCAAACTCTATAGGCTTTATCTCCAAAACCATACCATAATAATCTTTGAAATCGATAAATTTATCCCTAATTATGCCTTCAAAAGGGATAATTTTTTTGATTTTTGGTTGTTTTGTTTTGGAGTCAACGTCAGACTTGTTGTATTTCTTTTTGAAAGCAATAAATCTTAAAAACAATCCAATGGTCGCATAAACCCTTAGTTCGTCATTGATTTTTAGGAATAATATCACAACACAGCAAGCCCATGCGAAAGCAATATACAAATTATATTGAAAGTTTGCCAGTATCAAAACAAACAAAACTATAATGCCAAATATAGCAATAAGAATATCTGGCAAGGTTAACCCCTTGGCAAACTCCATCTTAACTTTTGTTTTTCGAGGAATATATCTTATCATATCTCATCCTTTTAAGACCTCCTCTCTGCCCAAAATTGAACAGAGAGGTATTGGTCTATTTTATTCCAACTAAGCATTTTGCTATCTGCTTGGTGCAATTTACAAAATAAATATTTATAATGCTCATTGAAAATTTATTTTGACAACTTTTATTAACTTTTCTACCATTCTCTAACTAGAAAGTCGCCTACAAACACAATTTTATGGCTGTCCTGACATCTTTTTAAGGTAATCCAACATAGATTTAATACCAGCATTGATGTCCTTAAGTTCTCTTGTGTTTTGTTCATTTATAACTCTAATCGCCTTAGAAACCTTTTCTGCAAGGTTGTTGTCAGAGGAATCAAGTTTTACCGATTGAGGCTTATTTTTACCCTCAGCCTGCGTATCTTTTATCATCTTCTTAAACTTTTCAAAGTCTTTGTCGTTATTTAATTTTTCCTTATTTGCCAAGTCAATTTTTGCCCTGCTTTCTATTATTGATTTGTAGTTCTTTGCCACTGTTTCATTTCTATCTGCTTGCAGGTCTATTTTGTCCCCTTTGATGTTAAATCCGTTCAATTTGAACAGTTCAAAAGCCCTATACAAATCCATAAGTTCAGATTTTTCCTGCTCCTCTTTCCTCTTATTTGACTCCTTCTTTAACTTTTCTTCTTCCCTCTTAAACTCTTGTTCCCATACCTTCTTTCTAGTTTTTTCTTCCTTAGCTGTCTCTCTTGCAGTATTTTCTTCTGCTGTAGAAATAGTCTTGCCAGAAGCGGCTGGGTCAAAGAATTTCTCTATTATTGCACCTGCAGATGCATCTGCACTCTTTACAAAGTCAATTGTGCTTTTTGGAATGCTGCTCAACTTTCTGTCGGCAATCTGAAGACCTACCCCAATAGCACCACCCAACATTTTGTTTAGCGCCCAGTTCACTGGAGCAAAAATATTATGATTAGAAATAGCCTTCATAAGAGGATTTTTTTCGTTTAAATCCTTTTGCATATCGGCAAACTCTTTATAAAAGCCATCCTTTTGGAGTTTTGCCCATTCTTCTTTTTTACCTGATTTTATTGCGCTCTTTTTTTCCTCTCTAGCGGACAACATTTGGTTGTAGTATCTCTGATTATTTGACTCTATATCAGACCATTTTTTGTTGTAATCCAATGCATCCTGCCTGCTAGCAATACTATTTTGTCTTTGTTTTATTTCATTTTGTATTTGTTGTTTTTTGTCATTATATGCTTTTTCTTCATTAGAGCCACTCCATTTTTGCCCAGACTTCTTTAATTTTTTTGCATTGACCAGTTTTTGATTTTCAAGTTTTTTAAGCTCTTCCTCTTTACTTGCGATATAGTTGTTATCATCTTGATTTAATTTTTCTATGCCTGCAACCTTGCTGTCAAATTTCTCCTTCTCCGATGTTGCAAGGCCTAGGCTGTTCTGCAAATCTTTTTTGCTGGTCGACCTTGCATCTTCCTCAACCTTGTCCATTCTCATTCTCAGGGAATTTGCGCCAATAGTGTCGCCATTTGCTTCCGCTTCGTCAATTTGACTTTGTAAATCTTCTTTAGCAGCAGCTATGTTGCTATTCATACTTTCGTTACCTGCTTTTCTGCCAGCATACCAACTTTTTGCCCCTTTGAAAGCTGTTGCAAGCCCCGAGAAGTGCCCACCTGCAACAATTGCTGCACCTTTTGATGCTGTTCCGACAACGCCAACTGCCTTGCTTGTAAGATCCTTGCCAGTAGCAAGCATATCCTCAGTGCCTAAGAAACCAGCAAGCATACTAGATGCTTTGTTTATCATACCCACACCAACATAGATAAATATTATAGACAAGAATGCCTGATATGTGGTGTATAGTGGGTTGACAATATTATTTCCTCCAATAACCTCACCCCAAGGGTTGAGAGATGTAACCAATGGAAGTATAATAAAGAAAATATTTATTGCAAACACAGGAATACATGTCATAATAAGTTGTTTTATCCAACTACCTCTCCAACTGCTCTCTGCATTACCCTTGTCTAGTGGTGCTATTGCAGTAACCACTGGTGCCATCAAGAATAACAAAGCCATCTCCAAGGCTCTTTTTACAAAGACCAAAATAAGTTTGAAATACTGCCAAGCAACAGCAACCATACCAAATGTCATTAGGATAAGGTTCATATTGTTAAATTTATAGAAATACCCCACAAGTCCAGTGTCCATAACTGCATCTCTGGTATAACTAGTAGGCTTCCAGTAAGTCTGTTGATAATCTGGAGTATATTCAACACTCCAATCGTCATTGATTGCCTTCTCCCATATTTTATCACCACCAGGGCCTACATGTAATGTTGCTGCAGAAATCTCCAAATATCTACTTTTCTCTTCTTCTGTTTGTTTCTTTATTTGTTCCTCAGTCAAATCGACTAATTTTTTACCCTCCTCTAGTCCATTGTAATAATAGTATTTGCAAAAACCATCAGACCAGCCACCGTCACCGACAAAGAGTTTGTTAATAAATTCAGCCAATTTAGTTCGTTGTGTGTTGGTTATTTTATTTATATCTTCTTGTGAAGCATTTGGCCTGCTTCCAGTAAATACACGTTCTCCAAGATCTTCGGTATAATAGACTTCTTTTAGCACATTCCACAATGTTACAGATCCCTTTGCAGTTGCCTCACTTACCGCATTTATCGAATTTAAGTAATTGTTAACAAGCGAACAGATTTCCGTTTTTGCAGACCCACTTACATTCATACACAACTGAAATTTACTATCATCATTCCACCAAGTATCCAAATCATCTTCTTTTATTGTAGACATACCCTTCTTAAAACTTTGATATGTTTTCCCATCATAAGTATGTCCACTTCCTTGACCTGGATAAAGAACTTGCAACTCCACATAGGCTGCGCCATTTGATTCCTGTTTAAATGATATTTTGCAACTAGGAACAGTCTGCATAAAACCACCAGAGTCATCGCCTAAATAAGATACACTAACAGGCAATTGTATAAGATAATCATAGGCAGCAAGAGTTTCCCCTACTTTCAGCTTGTCTTGTTTGCTTGAAACCTCATCACTTTTAACATTCAAAGAGAAATAACCAGCCATATTCTTTGTCGGATTCACGTTATAGGCATTACCTATGGAAATTAAATCTATAGTCTGTTCTGTGCCTTCCCTTGAATTAAGCAACCCATAAGATCCATTATCCCTAATAATATCTCCCATTTTCAAAGGAAAAGTGTTAACCACTTCTCTATTCATATATATAACACTGTCTGACTTCTTTTCGTATGTCCATTTAACTACGGTAACAGACCCCTCTTCTACAGCAAAATACTTGTTAAGCATAGAGGTCATACTGACTATGGGGGCTTCTTGTGGCTTATTGGCAAAATAAACTGTATCTGTAGTAAGAAGATAATTGGCAAACCCATTGTCCAGAGATACACGATTGGCATTTAGGGCTCCTGCGTTGAATACGAGATTAGTTATATTATAGTTGGAGTCTGCTTTGAACGTTGCTGCAACCGCTTTTGTAAGCATATTAGCACCATAAATGCTAACAAATGATATAACTGGAATAAGGAAAAAGTTTAGCACAGACTTCACTGCACGTTGAATAATTGGTCCTTTGGCTGCACCCTTTGCGTCGGTTGCAAACTCTGACTTCACAATAGCAAAAATAGTGAACACAACTAGCAATGCAACACACATTGCAAGTATCGTCCAAAATGCTGTTTGCACTGCTTCGCTGGTGATAAAAGCATATGTAATATCTGTCCAATTCCCTTCGCCACCAACTTCTATATATTTTCCTCCTGCCTCAAGCCTCATAGATTCTATGCCAGCAAGTTTTCTAAAAAGGCTCATAACAAAATCTATCAGCATACCTACCCCGGTAAAAACAAGGTAGAACAGATAGCCAATAAAATTTAGTGCCTCTCCCAAGACACCCATAGTAACTTGCCACCACTTATCTATAGCAGAAAGCATATTGCCAAAAACCATTTTTCACCTCACCAAATTATTAGATAAATATATTACACTTCCCTAACACTAGTAGATTAACTGCTCAACTAAAATTCCTTATGTAGCAGAAATGTCTTTCCACCCTTCGCCAAGACTTAGGTTATTTTTGAGAAATTCTATAATATCCGGAATGGCATACATTATCACCGCTCCTATCCAGACTGCAAATATAAAGCATATAAAGCCTATCAATATCCCAAACAATCTAGACTTTGCTTCTTTTGCTTTTGAGGCATCTGGCGCTTTGGCAATTTGAATACCCATCACTATGGCTAGCACCACTCCCAAAGCCAGCAACCCAATAGTTATTGGAACAAGAAATTCATTCAAAAAATCCATAATGACAGCAATGCCACCATATCCAGCATCCTCAAGCCTTTTTGCATCAAAAATCTCACCCAACATATAAGGCAATTTTGTTATTGCTAACTGTGCAGTTCCAAATAAATTTAACAAGGTTTTTCTCCCCTTTTTTAGATTTCGCCACAACACCAAACGAAAGTCTTAAGTTGCAATTTTATTATTTCCTTTAGGCAAAGTATTTATTTTTGAGAACATAACATCGCAACATAATTAGTTTGAGCATATTTTAACATAAAAAAACAAAAAACGCCAATAAATTAAAGCATTTTTTGTTAAATGATTATCATTTTCACTTCTTTCTATTTTTTCATCAAAAAAATAGCTTCCCTTTCTGTTATACACCACCAAGTTAGTCTGGCTAATAACATCGTATTATCCTTTGCATAAAGTCATACAACAAGTTGTTCTTTTAATAGTTAACAACACAAAAAGGTCCAAGCCATATCAGCCTGAACCTTGAATGTGTAATTGGTTTGTTGCCCTTACAAAGATGGATAGAACATAGAAGGTGTATCAACAGGATTAGGAGCAGTAGCCAATGTTGGAAGATAAGCCATAAGCATTGTAATAATCCAAATTGCAATAAGGGTAACAACAAATGCTATTGCTACATTGATAAGTCTTTTCTTGACTTCGCCTGCCTTATCTGCACTTTCTGCCCTTGCAAGTTGAATACCCAGCCAAATACACCACGCAACACCTACTGCAAGAATGACTATTGTAATAGGAATAATTGCTTCACCCATAAACTTAACTATACTGCCAAGCCACTTCCATTGTGCGTCTGTAAAAGGTGCTTTCTCCACAACGCTATCAAATATTCCCCCAAGCAAATTAAAGAAGTTCATTTTTTCTCCCCTTTTTATTAAGATACAACTATGTTAGCATAACTTTTTGTCATTTCAAAATGATTTTCACAATTTTTTTTATTTTTTCTTGAAAAATAGAAAAAAGCAAGGCAATAACTCGCATAATGCTAAATATTATAGCAAGGGTTTTTAATAAAAGAGAGGAAAACATATTTTTTTCTAGGCAATACTACCACTTTTGGATAAAAATTTTTTGATTTTTATTAGCAAATTGTTTGCTTGTTTGTTTTGTTTTATTTATAATAGGATATAAATTTATACTTGGAGATTGTTATGAAAACACTAAAAAAATTGTTGTTCCTACCTCTTATATTGGTTATCTGCTTTGGGGCTGGGCTTGCCCTTAGTTATTATGCCACAGGGGCTAAGGTCTTTGATTTTTCGGTGCTTATTTCCAACCAGTTGACAATGCTTCCCGTTGTTTTGGGAGGTGGTGGATATGTTTTATTTTTGCTTTCCAAAATGGCAGATAGCAAGCCCTCTACCGTTAAGCAAGAAACAAAAACCAAAGAAGGCAAAAAAATTGACCAGTTCTTTGATTCTCGTTGGGTTTCGGAAAAGGAATTGAAAACTGAGAAAAAGTTTATGTTTACTACCTGGAGTACCCTCCACAACAGCAAAGACGGCATATTGATTAGGAGTGAGGTTAAGGGCAATAATGCAGAGATAAATATGTATAGCCCTATCCACACGATGATTATAGGTACAACGGGAACAGGAAAAACTCAAAAATATATCGAACCATCAATTCAAATATTATCCTCCACTCAGACCAAACCAAGTTTTGTAATCACAGACCCAAAAGGAGAACTTTTTGAAAAACATAGCCACAAGTTGAAGGCAGAAGGATATGATGTAAAAGTGTTTGACTTGAGGCGACCTTATCAGTCTTCTCGCTGGAATCCAATGGACAATGCTTACGTTCAATATCACAGGGCTCATCACTTGCAAGAAGAAGTTATAACTCATGTTGGCGTAAACCCAGCCGATCTCGGGCTGAAAATTATTGCACACGAATACAACAACGAATGGTATGAATACAATGGCATTGCCTATCCTAACAAGGAAGTATTGGACTCTGACCTTAGGTCAAAGAGAGCAGAATTGATTGACCAAGCAGAAAATGATATTGCCGAAATAGCATCTACCCTCTGCCCTATCCAAAGCGCCCAAGATCCTGTGTGGGAGCGTGGCGCACAAGAGTTTATCCGTGGGACAATGCTTGCTATGCTAGAAGACTCTGCCGACCCAAGACTAGATATGACTAGAGATAAGTTTAACTGTTATAACCTAGCAAAAATTGCCAACCACCGTGACTCTTCCAGCAACGATAATCCTTATGGGCCACTAAGAAGTTACTTTATGGGCAGACCACCTTACAGCAAAGTTTTGTCGCTTGTTTCAAATGCAATCAACAATGCTCCAACTACAACCAAGTCCTATATGGGTATTGTTTCTGGTGCGCTTGCTTTGTTTAATGACAACGGGATATGTTTTGTAACCAGCGGAACAGATATGGACTTCTCTACTTTTGCCGAAAGGCCAACAGCATTGTTTATTATCATCCCTGACGAAAAGGAATCCAGACATAAACTTGCAACTCTGCTTATTTCTCAACTATACAAAAAGTTGGTTGATATGGCTTCTACCTATCCTGGACAAGCATTGCCAAGAAATGTATATTTCCTACTAGACGAATTCGCCAACTTGCCAAAGATAGAAAACATAGACACGCTTATAACAGTTGGGCGAAGCAGACATATTTACTTCTCTTTGGTTGTTCAATCATTCAACCAACTCAACTCCAAATATGGTGATGATGTAGCGGCTGTGCTCAAAGGCAACTGTCCTATTAAGATATTTATTGGAACAGATGACCCAAAGACTTGCGAAGAATTTTCTACCCTTTGTGGCAATGTTACCATAGAAAACACCTCTACATCTGAAAGCAAGGCAAAAGATGAAAAAAGCAATGACAAGAAAGATGGTGTAAGTTATACAACAAGTATTTCTACAACCACAAGACCACTTATTTATCCTGACGAGCTTACTCACATATCTCGCAAAGATGGCACTGGAGATGTAATTGTTAAAATTCTTAATGAATTCCCTATCAGAGTAAAATCTACTCCAGCATATGCAACACCTATGTTTGATCATATTCTTGCTTCTAGTGAATATATTCCTTCTAGGTCGCTAGACGAAGAAGCAGTGTCTTATAGTATTATCAAGCGAAACAACATCGTCCTAAGGCCAAAGATGCCTACTAGACCAATCAATCCATTCTCATAATCAAAAAATCAAGGCTCTCTTTTGAGAGCTTTTTTTATTTTTTTGTCATATTTGTTTTGAAGAATTGTCGTATTATGATATATTATAAATTATATTGAAGTATAGTTGAAATAATATAATTGTTTTGTGGGATAATAATCTTATAAAATATTATTTCTGCAGTAAGGCAACGACAACTCGTAATGCGGTGGCGACTTAAAAATTGGCATTTGTTAGTAAAAGAACTAATAAATATGTTCACATTTTCAAAAGAGGTGAAAATTATGAAAAAAAACAGTTCTAAAGTTGTGCTTTTTATGATTATGGTTGCAATGATATCTATATTTGGCTTTGTGGCAGTTAGTTTCCGTCCAAATGGAGACTCTGTTTATGCTGTCTGCCAAACAATAAGCAACACGTCAAGCACTATCTCATCGCAACAACCAATGCATACTTCAGATAGCAATGTTCCTTTTGCTATTTTTACTAGCACAGAGTTGGGCAGTGATTATTCTATAGTTGATTATCATCCAACATTTAACACTTCTGGCAGAAGTGAAAATATGGTGGCAGAATCCATACCTTACATACTCCTTTCCTCTAGAGAAAGCACTACCCTTCATGTAACATTCAACACTATTGATATGACTGAAGTTTGCACACCTCCTGATGTGGTAGGTTTGCAAGCTCAGATAAGAGTAAAGACAGCCAAAGCATCCAACCCAATACAAATTCAATCTAATATTGCTGGCGAAAACAATCAAATGTTAGTTTTTTCATTGGATCTTCAAAACAACCAAACAAATTGCCCTCTAATAGCAGGCAGTGGAAGTGGCAGTGATCCAACTCTTGATGGCTCAAACTACCTAGGATATATAAAGAACCCAAACCCAGCCGAAAGTTATTATGATACCAGTTATAGAACGGGTCTTTGGGAATTTAACATAACATATATGGTAAAATATGGTCAAAACCAAACGGCTTATTCCCTCAACTTCTCCTTTTATGTCTTAGATTTTGCCGATTATGTTCAGGAAGATAGCAAGCCCCTTTCTATATCCAATACAACACAGTTTGCATACAACAGCAAAGACACAGGATATTCTGTTTATAACTACAACTTCCCTACCCCACCAAAAGTTACTTTTGATGCCTCAAAATATGCATTTGGCTTTTCTTACTCTGCTGGCAACAACTTCTTTGATATGACTTTTAGCAAATTTGAAGAAACAGGTGCCGACAGTGGCAGGACAGGCAGAATTTATCTTAATTGCAACAGAATATCTGCTGTTTATACCATTGACGTTTACTCTGACAGTGAGAGTGGGCTAAAATATAAGGCAATATTCGACTTTGCCGATTTTGAAAAGAATTACATAATACCCAACTCAACCACACTTAGAACTTCCACAATGCAAGGTGTGTATTCTTTCAACCTTCAACTAGTTGCAAGAGATGCAGATAACAATTTCCAAGTGTTAGATAGCAATGGGCTTACACAAAACATAAAGAATGTGTTGACATCTCAAAAAGTGGTTATCTTTGGTTACGACCTTAGATACAATGAAGATGGAATAGAAAAATCGCTTGAAAAATACGACACTAACACATCTATATTTACAACTATTGCTTCTTACAACAACACAACTATAACAGAAGGTCAACCAGTTAATCTCGCAAGTGAAGGCAATAGATTTGCATTGCCAAGTGTAGATGGACAACTTGCCATAGCCAAGACAAATATTGCTCCACTTCGCTTTCATAGTTTTGGGGCGCTGACTGGCTCGGAAGCTCGCTTCCTGCTTATCAAAAATCAAGAAACACTTGATACTATAAAAGAATATCTTTTTGGCATTCAAGGAGGAGAAGGGACTCCAACTCACACTGTGGAAGAACTAAAGACTTATATCAGCAACAATGGCGCTGTGTATAATAGATTTTCTGCCATAACAAGTGATGGCATTTGGCTTATGTGGCTGGATTATTCTGTAACTGTTCCATATGAAGATGAAAGTGGAGAGATAGAGTTGTCCCTTACAGGTTCTCAGTGTGTGCTCTTTCAAATTGACAACTCTACACGTTCGCTTGCCATTCATTCCATAACATTTGAAGATGATGTAGCAACCACCGCCCATACATTTGGTAACTACACACAAGATGAAGTTAGGGTATCAATAAAAGAAGAACCAAATGCTTTCTATTCTCCAATTTATGTAAAATATCGCTACGCATCAGATTATCGCAACTTTGGAGCAAAAACACTTCTCCAACTAAAAACAACCAATGATATAGCAGATAGTTATATTGTAGATAATGTTAGATACAACTATTATGTAACAAACAACAACAATCAATTTACTTTCTCCAACTCAGGCGCATATGTAGTTACCATCGAAAACAGTTCGGGGGTGGTTATGGGGAGTTATAGTTTTGTAATAGACAAGGAAAACTTTGAAAACATTGGTGTTTTTGAAGCAAAATATAATAGTGAGTTGGGCGGTTATATCAAAGGGACTAAATTGGAAAGTTCTAACACGACATCCAGCATATTATCCAGCAATTTATATGTTACTAGCGGACCATTCACATTGTCTTGGGCAAACAAAGCCAGTGGCTCACAATCTACCTGCTATGTAGCATATATGGGGCTATCAAGAGATAATACTGCAACACCTGTTATGCTTGACGGATCAAATGGCGAAAGATATATTACCAACAACTACAACCTTACCACTCTCGCCAAGAATATAGAAACAAACTACCAAAATAGCATAAATCAGACAGTGCTAGAAGCAAATAGTTATTTCAAAAATGAAGGATTATACTTCTTCTATGTTTACGACGAATGTGGCAATAGTTTTTCGTTGTGTGTGCTAGTTGATAATACCTCCCCAGAAATTTTACAACGAAAATTTGGAGAGGAAACTCAAAACACTTTTAATCCAACCGCCAACCCAAATAACTACCAAACAGGAAACAACAGATTGTATTTTGGCACTCACAAGGCTTTGGGTGTTGCATCAAAGCCTGTAGATGACACTATTGTAATAGACAACCCACAATACCTTGCATCATATAACCTATCCAATGGAGAATATATAGACAGTCGCCAAGTGATTTCTTTTGAATTTTATCGTGACATTTTAAGCAGTCTTGACGGTTATTATGTTTCTTCCCCAACACTTAATTCTGATACAACTCCAACAGGAACAGAGAGTCCAAGAGAAAACTATATCGTTTTGAAAAATGAACTTCTTACATATTATGTAGATAATGAAATAGACACTTCTTTCAATCCAAATAATGACACAAACAAAACAAGTTATGTAACTATAATTGCAGTGAAAAATGATAGTATAAAATATTCTGGCGAAAAAGATTACTTGTTTGTTGTAAAAAATCAAAATGGAAAAGAAGCAACAAGAGAACTGCACATCAACTTTGACTGCATCCAAGGTTCATTTGTTGCCAGTAGCAACACTTCCAACGATGCACATTATGTTTCTCGCAATGGTGCCACCAATCTTGACTTGCTAAGTTTTGAATATACTATTCCTAGCCAGTCAGATACAAGTAGGTATTATCAAATTCAATCTCTAAGTTATGAATACTATCCATATGTGTATAATACATCCAGTGCAGACTTCTCCACTTCTACTTATCCATTTGCAAAAAATCCTAGCAAGACAGAATCAATCACAACACCAACAAGTTCTAACAACAAATATACAATATCCAATATAAACATTCAGTATGTTTCGCAAAAAGCAACCACTGCCCCTGGCAAGTATATATTGACTAGAATTATTCGTGGCGGTCAATATGCTGATGCATCTGGGACTCCTGCCCCATATTATGATGAAGTAAACAATGAATATTATGGTGGAAAATATTACTATGACGAGGCAGAAGGCGTTTACAAATTACTTTCCCTTTTGGAACATGATGATTTGATAAGACGATACACTGTTTTTGTAGATAGAAACGGTATTATTACAGAAGAAAGCAACAATAGAGTTGTAGGCGACAACATCACACTTTATCTTGGTGGTGAAAAGGGCTGGATTTTCAAAGATTTTATCAGCGAATATAGTTCCTATTTAGTTACTAATAGATTGCCTGTTATCCTTAATGTTCCTTCTAACAAATATTTTATAACCACCTCCAGTGGAACAATATCCTCAAATTATAAATTTGCAAAACTCAATGTGGAAATAGAAGATCTTACTAATAATATAGTTTACACTGCCGATGGAATAGATTCTAATGGCTATTATACCTGTAGCGAATTGGGAGGAAGTTTTGTATTTAGGACAGAAGGTAAATATAAGTTAACAATTACCGACAATACTGGATACAATAACATTGTTACTGGCGAAAGGAATATATCCCCTAATAAATTGGAGTTTGTTTTTGAAATAAACACCTCCTCCCCTCAAGTTGATTTTTACACAACCACACGTGATTCGTTTGGGGACCTTGTAGACACAAAACTTCAAAGCGAAATCGCCAATGAATATTGTATAAATACTCTTTTTGAGGAAGAAAACAACGCTTATGCAATGTGGAATGACTCTCGCACCCCATATGAAGCAAATATTGACAGAATAGAAGTAAATTGCACAATAGATGGAGTAACAGATAGTCAAATAATAGACTTCTCTAAATTATCTCTAAACAAGTATATATTGGCAACCAGCGAAAACTATAACTTCCTGCAAGACAACAACATAAAACCATTTATAACTGGGTTTGAAATTTCATTCTATGGCGACTCTAACACCCCTTATATCTATGACGGTCAAGAATACTATCGCTATACATACAAACTATCCCTTGACTTATCCCAAGAGGCAGTGTATGACATCATATTCTCTTACAAAGACGCCTCATCATACACAGACTCAACCGGATACAATTATGCATCAACTTATTATTCGCTGACAATAGACAGAACAAAACCTTTTAGCAATATAAACAACTTGCTAGCAAGTGAGTCATTCTTGGATAACTATTTTGATAATAGACAGTCTTTTAAGGAAGAATATTTTGATTTTTCACAATTT
Organism: uncultured Clostridia bacterium; assembly: GCA_945928645.1. Lineage (GTDB taxonomy): Bacteria > Bacillota > Clostridia > Christensenellales > UBA1242 > UBA7862. The sequence goes on from CAMENR010000010.1 coordinate 20,090, forward strand.
GACAATTTGCCAAGCACACTAAGCTACTCTTTTGGTGTTTCTAACAATTTCTCACTAATATATGACCATAACGAAACAGCCAATTACTTCTATATAAGGCAATATAACAAATATGTTGACGGTTATAGCAGTATCACACCAGATATGAAACATATGGACATCTATAATGATGTAAAGTTTGCTCAATATCCAAAGTTTAGTGAAGATGGGCTAAATGGAAATATAATCAACATTGAAAAAGAAACATATTACAAAGTTAATTATTCCACTCAAACTCTTGCTCAACAAGTAACATCTTTGGGGCTTAACCCTTATGGTCATTTTGAAATTATAGAAAAGGATTATGCTGGCAACTACAGAGCCTATACTGTATATATCCCTCAACAAAACACATCAAATGTTTTGCACTTTGCAGGCAAAGATATGATAGGTGCTAGTGTTTCCAATACCCTTGATAGAGATATTACATTGCGTGGTGGATTTGAAATGACATCGTTATACAGTGATTTCGGTTGGGGCGTTGCTACGATAAGAAATGAGCGCACAAACACCGAAATTGGTCAGTTAGTTCTTACCCCTTTTGGCAAAACCCTTGACAGCACTACCATTCAAGCCCTAAAGCAAGAATTTTCTCCAGAGGTTATGACCAAATTTACAATAACTCTTTCTAGACACAATTCTATGTTTAACTCTGTATCAAAAGCCATAAACATTATCCCAGAGGACACAGATATAAAACTTGAATCACCAACAATAACAGAAATAACCAATTCGCAGACTGGTGAAACATCTTATACAATAACTATCCCTAGTTATGATGACAGCAGTGCTTTGTATCTTGATAAATTCGTCTTGCAGAAATATTCCCAAACAACAAAAACCTGGGAAGCAACCAATTATAATTACACTGGCATAATAGACAAATCTATGGCAACTATCACTTCCCTATCCAGAGGAATATACAAGGCAATCTATCACGATAATTATAATACTGGAGATTATTACTATATCCTTTATGTAGGCGAATATTATATCAAAGATGAAGAAGAAATGTTCAACTTCTACTCCAAGCGTGTAATAAAGGACAACGTTTATTATACTGGAGATAATGTTGATATTACATACGAAGGAAATCTTTACAAAGTAACCGTCAATGGAATCCTTTATTCTGGCACTACAAACGAAATAACCTCTCCAAATGGCAGACTAGCCTCTTATGGATGCAAAAAATTTACTCTCTATGCCCAGCAGACTTCAAATATCTCTGCAAGCGCTCCAGTAGGTGATGAACTTATCTATGAGATAAATTATTATGACATAACAGAAAATACTCTTGTCAAAACAATAAAAGTGATTATAAACAACTATCTTCCAGAAATTTACCTAAAAAATGCAAGCGATGGTCTTTCTGACATATCTTCTACTCTGGTAGAAAGTTCCACTCAAATTACCAACTCTGCAGTCAAAATAAACTGGGGAGAAATCACCGAAGAAAATACTTCCCTAGACGAAATGGTTGCTAGAGGTGCAGTGGCAAAATTATACTTTAAGGACAAAGATGGCAAGTATAAACTATACGCCAACCTCTCACAAGGTCAAATAGTTGAAGATGAGAACTATTATAGATTAGACATAGTAAATGAAGTATTTGGAATATCTCGCTCGGTATACTTTGTAATACAACATGGCGATTTGCCTCTGTATGCAGTTCTTTCAAATAATCAAACATTATCCCCTTCCCCAGCAGAATTGCTCAATCTAACTGCAACTGGAGCTTTGCAAACAGCTTACTACAACAGTGAATCTACAATCCCTGACAAAATAATAAATATTCTTTATCGAGCAATGCAAGAAAACCTTTCGGCATTGGGACTTGATTGCATTACTTCTAGCAACAGAACAGACTTTGATGTTATCACAAGAAATATGGGCTTTGTAAATGGAGAATTTTCCACAAGCAACATCAGTGGAACAAATGTAACAAAATTGAACCACTATTATAGTGTTAATAATATGGAGTTGATTCTCAATACTAATATGCAACTAAAAGTTATAGAGTTCTGCTTCAAAAACAATGTCTTGCAAAGTGCAAGAAAATATGTTGAAGGTTCTAGCAATATCCCAAGCAATGTGGGAGGAGATTATTGGACAACAATTTATCTGGTATATTTCCTTGGTGGACCTATAAAGATTGAACTGTTTGCAACAACCAAAGTTCCAAAGACCTCTAACCTCCTCAACGGAAGCATAACCTTTGGAAAGACAAACATTTCACTAGAAGGAAAGACTGCAATAAAAGCAGTGCTTGCAGGAGATGATTTGCTAGATGAAAATGGCAATCTATTTGACAGCCTAGCAGTGTCTTGGAACAGCCTTGGTCCAGATGCCAACGGAATTGACTCTTATTGGTTTAGACAAGGAAATGTTGTCGTTATAGGAGATAAAATTGGTGTGGAAGACTATGAATATACTCCAGAAATTTTCTACAACAACGGATTATCCACTTGCTACATCTTACCTTCTGGCGAACACACACTTATATTCCGTGATATCGCCGGAAACACACATCAATTTTCAAGCATTTCTTCTCAAAGGTATTATAAGTTGTTTGTTATAGACAGAGTTAACTTCCTTTTGTCTTATGAAGGGCAAAGGCTCAATGCCATAGACTATGGTGTATTTAATAATCAACTAAGCCTTGTAATCAATGATAACTTTAGCGAATATTACAATATAAATAATATTCAAATTTCCGTAACACGCAACGGGAACTCTCTTACAAGTTCACAGATAACTTCCCTTATCTCAGGCAACTCTATAAACTTTGTTTCTCCTGGCAGATATACAGTGGTCTTTGACGGTTCTTACAACGGAAAACCTCTTGTAAGCAATGTTTACAACTTCACCGTTATTTCATCTACTGCTTCTCGTATGGCATTTGAGTATCCAGAGATTGTTGGTTATCAAATAGAGCAAGTGTTGCGTGACAACGAAGATATCACATCTTCATTTGCAGTAGGAGGCAGAGTAAAATCACTGTTTATTTCCAATGACGATAGTCGCAGTGGAAATGGCTCTTATACTGTTACTCTTCGCTATGGCAGCGCCCCACATCAAACGCTTACTTTCTCCTTCCTTATCAGTGATTTTATACCAACACTATCGTGCAACATTGGTTATGGCGAAACAACTACTGGTAATATCGAGATAACATTCAATGCAGAATATATCTACACTCAACTTGGCGATTGTGAAGTAAAAATTATGGTATATAATCCAGATAGCAACACCTTCTATCAATACAACAAAACACCAATATTGATTGATCAAAATAATCTTGGCACAGCAAGAAAAATAATTCTTTCTCAAGCCAATTCCTACTTTGTCCAAGTGGAAACAGCCAATGGAAATATCTTGACAAGTTTCCGTGTAAACAAGAAAGAACCTCTCAACTTCTTTGCTATAGTCAGTATAATCGTAGGATCAATATTGTTGGTAATAGTAACCATAGTTATCATAAAACTTAGAACAAGAATGAAGGTTAGATAATTATCACAACTTAGAAAAAGAATGAAGGTTAGATAATTGTAATAATTTGCATACGATACAATACAATATAATACAATACAATACAATACAATACAATACAATACAAAAACATCTCTCAAATCGAGAGATGTTTTTTATAAAAAAAATTTACTAACAAGATTGATGATTTTCCCTAATTGTAGTTATATCTACCACCCCTACATGCACTTTACCTTTTTGACCTAAGAATTGCTTGCCTTTGTAATTTATTTGTAACGACTAACTTGTAGAGTCCTACAAGCTAATTAATAATATCTTTAACATCTACAAAGTTGCAAGCAACATCTCTTAGGTCTTCTTCCAAAAGGTTGTTCATCTTGCTTCCATCGTGTTTCATTATCGAAACAATTGTTACACTTGCTCCATTTTCATAAAATCCCGCCATTCTCATCAAAAGCATACACAGAGAAAATGAACCTTCTTTTATATCCAAGGCAGAATATCCATGAGTCAAGTTAAAATATCTCACCAACTTTAACAACTCACAAAAATACACCACAACCTTTTCACCTTTTTCTATCAATCGCTTCAATCTTTCATAAACAAGTTTTATAGAAAACATATTTCTTCTTTCGCTATCGCCTACAAAAGTCCAAAAGTTTTCAAAAGGGTCATCATGCTCATCTTCTGGGATAACATCTAGTCGCAAGGTTAATTTCTTTACATCTTTAATCGCTTCAAACGAAGAATAAACTTCGTATTCATTTGCTCTTGATGGAGTCAAAATTATGTTCTTACTACCCTCCAGAATTTCTGTTTTGCCAAGTTTTATCTTAAAGGGTTTATTCTCACATTGTGAAAGTCGTTTGTGTGCAATCTGCTCATATACAAGTCGTTCTGGTTGTTCTTTACTTTTTACTTCGTCTATGTATTTTGCATTTTTAGCTAGTTGTCTATAACTGCATTTGACATAATCTCCCAGACGCATATTATGAACTGATATAACCTCTGCTGGCACATACACTACACCCTTTGCGCTGGAAGAATGACCTCCTGGGAATAGAAAACTCCTATCCTTGCCAATCTCCATCAAATAGCCTGCAAACTCGCCTTCTTCTACATCTGCCTCACTAAAAAAATCAAATCCACTGTCTGCCAGCATATCAAAATCGTTTTCTTCTCCTATTGACGAAAAATCATACGAACCATTGTTGCTCTTTTCTTCATCAAGCCCCTTAAAAAGAACTCTCCTACTTTTGTCAACAAATTGATTTGCCTTGACCTTTGGCGGTCTGCCTTGCCTACTCTTTGGTATTTCTGGGCTTTCTGCTCCGGATAATATATTGCAAACCTTGGCTATTAAATCTTCTTTTTTATAAGTTGTAGGCGAAACAACCCCAACATCGCGTGCGATATTGCGTAGTTCAAAAATGCTTGCCCTTCGTAGCGACATCTCAGTTTGCTTATCCATAAATACCTCTCTGCTAATTTTTAATATTTTTTAATATTTTTTGATAGTATATTCTATTTTTCAGAATTTGTAAAGTCATTTTCACCTTTTTGTGCATAAAAAAGGCGATTTGAATTTCAAATCGCCCTTTTACTTCAAACAAGATATTTACAGTAGTTCGCTATTGATCTTTATATAATTAACTATTTCAGATAGTTTTTGGAGAGAATAAATCTTCAGATAAAATATATCATTTCTCCAATCATTATCCCTTCAATAACTTGTCTACTAAAATTATTTCTTTACTTCTCCCATTTGAAATTTGTTACATAATAAGATTTCCTTGGTCTGTTTGAACAACCCTCAATACCCTTACTTGATCACCTGTGTAAGCGTCAATATAGAGATAATATTGATAGTTGTCATAAGTCCCTGCAAATTCATATGCCAATGTTTCGCCAACATAATCTAGTGGGATAACACACAACTTTTGGCTATCAACATTCAATTCAGAACTTACCAATTTTCGAGCCTCTGTTTTTGTAAGTTGAGCTACCATATCTTCCCTCTCGTGATGATTGTAAGCATAACTGGAAGCCTCCCAACCAACCACCTGCATACTATTTAGATATACCTTTGCCTTTATTAAATCTGGATAAAGGATAATGTCATCTTCCACTGGGGCGAGGTTTACATAGGCTATTTCATCACTTGATGCACTCCATACACATTGCATATTTTGTAATCCTAATTTCTTTGCAAACTCTTCCGCCACCTTTGTATATTCCTTTGGGCTAGAAGTTTCTTCGTCTAAAGTAATTCCACTGGAACTTTCTGTCCCATCTCCCGAAACATTGGCGCTGATAGTAAGAACAAATCCACCACGTTTTGTAACTTGAACAAAATATTCCAGATTGTCCTTTTTTACTACAAAATCATAAGTTTCAAATACACCATTTGTTTCGCCTGCTGGAGTCAATTCCGTTATATCTCCCAGCGATTCTACTACCTTTTGCTCACACTCTTCTTGCGAAAGGATGTTATCTGGCAATCCCCTCACAACCTTACTTTCTGTAGATTCCGAAAATGGACCATCATAAATAAGACTTGGAAATTCTATTGTATCGGCGGTTAGTGATGTGAAGTTATCAGAAAATCTTTTTCCCCTGCCAAAAACCATATTGTCAGAAATTCTAGCCCCAGCCATAATTCTTTTGGACACTTCATTCAATTCTTCCTTAATTTGTTTCAAGCCCAAATGAATTTTGTTCATATTTTTTAGGTCGTTAGCCTCCATTTTTCCGTCTTTGTAAGTTATAAGTGATGTGCAATAGCCATTAAGATGATTCATAAATTTTGTTGTTTCGGCAACCGTTTCTATCTCCAATGGCAACAAACTTAGCTTATCTTCTGCATCACTCGTTTGTTGTTTTAATTCCGACATTAGTTTTTGTTGAGAGGCTGAATCACTGGTAATCATCAACTTACTTACACCCACTTCCATATTATTCACATTGTTTACTAAATCATAGAATGACCTTTGATAAAGATTTTCTAAATTTGCAGAAGTATTGCCTAGCACTGTGTTGGTTTGAAATAGATAAACTCCCAAAACCATAACTACCACAGCAAGCAATGATACAGTTATTATAAATGCTTTTTTCATCACACACCTCCTACCTTGCAAACACATGGTCGCCAATGGTAACCACTACTTGTCTAGAGTATATCCACTTGCTAGTGGTCTTGGCTGGATTGTAATAGAACAAACAGCCATATGTTGGGTCCCAACCATTCATAGCATCTCTGGCAGCGTTGTAAGCAGTTTGATTAGGCTCTAAGTTGATTTGCCCATCACTCACTGCAGTGAATGCATATGGCTGATAAATTACCCCTGAAAGAGTATTAGGGAATTGCGAACTCTTTACCCTGTTTAGTATAACTGCAGCCACAGCAACCTGCCCCTGATAAGGCTCTCCACGAGCCTCTGCATATACACATTTTGCAAGCAAATACAAATCACTAGAACTTTGCGAACTAGAAGAACTAGAAGAACTAGAAGAAGACAGTGTGATGCCAATTTTGCTGGCAGTCTGCTTGCCCACAATTCCGTCAACAACTAGCCCATTATTTTTTTGAAATTTTTTTATTGCAGCAATGGATTTTGGCCCTAAAATTCCATCAATAGCTCCTGTATAATAGCCCCATTTTTTTAGCCTTCGTTGAATTTCCTTGTTTTCAGAAGATGTCGTAGCCACAGACATATACTGTGCCTCTTGTGGAACAAGAACAAAATTAACCACAGCCAGCGAAACTGCAACGGTTAAGCATAGACACGACATCAACACAATCAAAAATCTTTTCATTTATCCTCCAAAAAACCTTTTTAGTATTTCTACAATTCGGCTTTTTAGCAAGGTATCTTGCTCCAAAAAACACAATGGAGGATAAACAACACACCACCAGTTGTCGCCTTTGCCTTCTCCCAAGGTAACAATCAGTGAGTCATATATTCCCGATTCTAATGTAAAATTGTCATATGCACGAGTGGGTATATACTCTTTGCCTACTTTTGCCGAACTATTGTAGTCAAGGTTATTGTGTGCAACTATTTCGTTTGTTATTCGGCAAATTTCAGTTAAATTTTGTTGAAGCACTTTTTCAAATTCACTTTTTGTGCTACAACATTCAATTTGTGGGGTCAAAAACTCCACTATTTTGTCTTTTATTTCATATTTTATGTCTTGATCGCCCTGCGAATTGCTATTGGCAACAATATGTATCCTAAGATATTCTTCGTGATAATTTTTCTTACTCACTGCAACCACCGCAACCACCACCAAAATAATCAAACACCCCAAAATAGCAATAATCCTTTTCATATCCTACCTCGCACTCATTATTGCCACTTTGCCCCACCCTAAACCGAACCCACCAAAAATCGATAAAAATGTAAAAAAAATCCCCACACTACGAAAGTGTGAGGATAATTATCTTGGGGTTAACAGAATATTTATTGTTTTTTTTGTAATTATAAGCAAAAATAGATATTCTTATCTTACAACTAAGTTAAAATGTGCTATGATTCCAGAGAATAGTTTAACTTCCACCTTGTAAGAACCTATGGCTTTTATATTGCTTTCCAATACAATTTGTCTTTTGTCAACATCAATGTTTGCTTCGTGCAATGTGTCAGCAATTTCTTTTGATGTTATCGCACCAAACAACTTTCCATTTTCTCCCACTTTGGCATTGATTGTGAATGTTTTCCCCTTAAGCAAATTGGCTTTGTTTTGAGCATCTTCTTTTTGGAGCATAAGATTTCTTTCGGCACTTGCTTGCTGGCTTGCCTTTTCACACATAACGGCCTTGTCTGCTGGTTTTGCTAGGTTTTTCTTAATGAGAAAGTTCTTTGCATAGCCATCATTTACCTCAATAATATCTCCCTTTTTCCCACTGCCTTTTACATCTTGAAGAAGCAAAACTTTCATAACATTCCTCCATTTTTTCTGACAATAATCTAGCACAAAAGAAGTTTTCCGTCAATTGATTTTGTTATAAAACCTTATTTTTGATAACAATATGTTTAATTACTACTCAAAAATTGCATTTTATATTTTTTTTTGGCAATAATGGTGGAGAGGTGAATTATGGATTTGAGATGTAGAAAAACAACTTGTAAATTTAACAAAGACCTAACTTGTATGGCAAAAAATGTAGGTATAACACAAAAACTGGTTTGCAAAACTTTTGAACTGGACAAAGGAAAAGAGGAACAAGACTTCAGCAAACTAATTTTCTCCGAAAACCCACCAAAGATTGCTGATTATAGGCACCTTAGAGATGTTTGCCTAAAATGCAATGCAAAGTGTCTTTTTAACAACGAAGGATGTTGTCTTGCCAACGGAATAACTATCAATGCAAGTTTGCAAAAAGAACCAAAATGTATGACTTACCTAAAACCTTAGTTTTGAATACTTCGCACAAAATCTTGGATATAACAAATTAAGTCAGATATTTTGTGATATATACAATATCTTTTACCATTAAAACATATGTGTAAAAATTTTCTCATTACGCATACAACTATTAAGTAAGTATTAACTCATTATGCATACAACTATGAAGTAAAAAATTTCTCATAAAAAAACCACCCACTGACAAACAAGTCAATGAGTGGCAATTTTTATTACAATTACTTAAGTTCAACTGTTGCGCCAGCTTCCTTAAATTTTGCTTCCATAGCTTTTGCTTCTTCTGCTGGAACATTTTCTTTGATTGTGGAAGGTGCTCCATCAACAAGAGCTTTTGCTTCGGAAAGTCCAAGTCCAGTTGCTTCACGAGCGGCTTTGATAACTTGGATTTTGTTTGGTCCAACTTCCTTAAGGACCACTGTAAATTCTGTTTTTTCTTCTGCTGCTGGGGCTGCTGCTCCGCCTGCTACTGGTGCTGCTACTGCTGCTGCAGCGCTAACGCCAAATTCTTCTTCAAGTTTTTTTACAAGTTCACTAACTTCAATAAGTGAAAGTTTTTTGATTTCTTCGACAAGATTTTCGATTGCCATTTTAATTTTCTCCTTTTTAATTTCAAAACAATTTATTTTACCTTTTAATAGGTGAGTTTGCATATGTTATGCAGATTTTTTTGCTATTGCATCAAGCACACGTGCAAGTGCTGCAACTGGTGCATTGAGCATACCAAGAAGCATTGCAATAAGAACTTCTTTGCTTGGTATTTTGGACAGTTCTTCAACCTTTGCACTGTCAACAATTTCTCCATTTACAATACCAAACTTTGCTTCAAGCATTTTTGCTTCCTTCATTGCCCCAAACAACACATTAGCTGCCCCAACTTCATCTTTGCCAAAAGCAACAGAAGTTGTACCTTCAAGGTTGGCTGGGTCATAGCCTGTAACACCAAGTTCGTCAAGAGCAATTTTGAGGAGTCTGTTCTTATAGATTTTGTATTCTACATCTCTTTCTCTAAAACTCTTTCTAAGTTTGGTGTCTTGAGCAACATTTATGCCCTTGTAATTGATGAAGATAACACTTTTTGCTTCTTTGTATTTTGCTTTGATTTCCTCAACAATAGCTTTTTTGGCTTCTTTGATTTCCTTAGACATTCCTTCTCCTTTTAAGAATTAAAAAAACCTTATACCAGGTTAAGTATAAGGCGAATTCTCAAAAGAAATCTCTCCCTAAACTTACCTCGGCAAGCCCGCAAAAGCGAGTTACGAACAATTCACTTGCTGTCTTAAGTAACTTAAAGGTTTTATTAAATCAAGGCTATTATATCACAAAAATATAATTTGTCAACAATTATTTGGGCATTTTGTTTGTTATTTTATGCTTTTTATCTTGTTTCCGAATACACTTTTCTTATCTTACATACTACTAAACATTTGTTAAACTTCTCTCCATTCCAATTATCCACGATTTTGTTAATATTTTGTGGATAATTTTTGGCAATACCTTTTCCTTGTCCCATTTTTATCAATTTATCTGTGATATTTTTTTTAACCAATTTACTTTGTCGACTATATTATTTTGCCCATTGACAAAATGAAGTTACATTCTTGACAAAATAACTTTGCTTTTTGACAGAAAATTTTAGTTCTTTTGCAAGATAATTTTATTTTGTCTACAAAAATGCTTTACTCAAAATATTTTGGATTAAAAGGTTCAACTTTTCCTTTTTTTGTTATATGAAATTTATTTTTGCACAATTTTAGCATTGGGACATCTGATGTGGAGTCGCTGTAACCATTTTCAAAGGAAGTAAGTCCCAATTCTGCAAGTCGTCTTACCTTTTCTTCCCCTTTGCAGTTTACTTCACCATTTTCTATCCTTGACGTAATCATATCTATGTCAGAACAAACAAGTTTTGCTGTTGGATTTATCCTTTTTAATATTGGCTCTATGATATAAAGTGGAGAAGCAGAGCATATCACATCATCAGGTTTTTTCTGTTCAAGATACCACTTAAATATATTTTTTTGTTCCTTATCCCAAAATAATTCTATCTCTTTTTGTGGATCTTTAATGTGCGACATAAAGGTCAAAAATTTTTGTTTGAAAGTTGTCAAATTGATTATATTAAGCCCACGCAACACACCATAAAATCCTGCCTTAAAAGTATGCCACCAAAGTTTTGGATGACGGGATAGAACAAATAAATATAGTCTTAATGAACATTCCCCATTGTATATAGTTTTGTCAAAATCATACAAATTCATAGATTTAGTATAACAATTTTGTAGAGATATAACAACAGATTTTGCATAGTTTGAGGTTTTTGTGTTGACTAAATTTGTTTTATAGGGTATTATGGTCAAGGATAATATGGTGAAAGAGGGTTGCTCTTTGCTATCTCGTCTTTCACAAAGGAGAATTTATGTTACAAGTAGTAGATGTTTCTCTCAATTTTGGGAGTAGAAAACTTTTTAGTGATGTTAATTTGAAATTTACCAAAGGCAACTGCTATGGTGTTATTGGAGCAAATGGGGCTGGCAAGTCCACCTTTTTGAAACTTCTTTCTGGCGAAATCGAAACAACCAAAGGATACATCTCTCACGACAAAAACGAGCGTATGTCTGTCTTGCAACAAAACCAAAATGCTTTTGACAGTGAAACAGTGTTAAGAACTGTCCTCTTGGGACACAAAAGGCTGATGGAAGTGTGGGACCAAAAAGACAAACTGTATATGAAAGAAGATTTCTCTGAAGAAGATGGTATTTTGGCAGGCGAATTGGAGCAAGAATTTGCCGACCTAGGCGGTTGGGAAGCAGAAAGCAACGCCCAAACACTTTTGTCAGATATCGGCATAGAAAGCAAGTATTTTGATACCCTTATGAAAGATTTGGACAGCAAGTTGAAGGTAAAAGTGCTACTAGCACAGGCATTGTTTGGCAATCCAGACATCTTGCTACTAGACGAGCCAACCAACAACCTAGACATAAAAACTATTGCATGGCTGGAGAACTTTCTGTTAAATTATGAAAACACAGTCATCACAGTATCTCACAACAGACACTTTTTGAACAAGGTTTGCACACACATCTGCGATGTAGACTATGGCAAGATATCCATATTTGTGGGCAACTACGACTTTTGGTATGAAAGCAGTCAGTTGATACTCCGTCAGCAAAAAGAAGCCAACAAGAAAGCAGAAGCAAGGGCAAAAGAGTTGCAAGACTTTATTGCAAGATTTTCTGCCAATGCTAGCAAATCAAAACAAGCAACCAGCAGAAAAAAGGAACTAGAAAAACTTACTATCGAGGACATCAAACCATCTTCCAGAAGATATCCTTATATAGCATTTTCTTCCGAAAGACCGATTGGCAATGATGTTTTGGTCGTAGAAAAACTATCCAAAAAAGGCTTTTTTGAAAATGTAAGCTTTATTGTAGATAGAACTGACAAAATAGCATTTATTTCTGACAATGTAAACACCATTTCTGCCTTGTTTGACATTCTCTCTGGCAAAGACACCGACTACACCGGCAAAGTAAAATGGGGCAAAACAATCACCCACTCTTACCTAGCAAAAGAATACAACGAAATGTTTGCAACCAACCTATCTCTTACCGATTGGCTAGGACAATTTTCAAAAGAAAAAGACCAGACCTTCCTTAGAAGTTGGCTAGGAAGAATGTTATTTTCGGGAGAAGAAGCGCTAAAACCTGCCAATGTGCTTAGCGGTGGCGAAAAAGTGAGATGTATGCTCTCCAAAATTATGCTAGAACAAGGAAATGTTGTTATCCTTGACGAACCAACCAACCACCTTGACCTAGAAAGCATCACCGCCCTGAACAAAGGAATGTCCAATTTTAATGGAGTGTTGCTGTTTGCCTCCTCCGACCAAGAGTTGACACAAACCGTTGCAAATAGAATAATAAAAATAGACTCCACCAAAACCTTCGACAGATATATCACCTATGACGAATATCTAGAAAAATACGCAAAATAAAATTATCCTCCACAACAGAACTATTGTGGAGGAATTTTATTTTTATATACAAAAATTTAATGAATTTTAATAATTTTATTTTGATATAAATTCTGTTTAGAAAACAAAATTCATTATAACAAAATATGTTGTGTTTCTCTTCCCCAAAATTTTTATAATGTGATTAATTTTAATTGTTGATTTTCGGTATAGTTATGGTATAATGTTTATAATAAAAATAGAGGGAAAAGGAAATGAATGATTACAATTTTCTAAAAAGAGTTTATGGTGAAAAATTCGCACAACTGTGCAGAGAATACTTTCCAATTATTCAAGAAAAAGAAGGTTTGTTGTCCCAGTTGATTCTATCTTCTTTTGCTCCTTCAAAAGCATTGTATGATGATTTGATCAAATTCAACCAAACAGCAGAATTCAAAGATTTGATTTATGACAAATATATGCAAGGCATTGACTATGATTCCCCAGAATATGCAGACAGCACAAAGACTGTGGAAGAATTGCTTTCTGATGCCGGATATGTGCTTTATCCCGAATGTAAAACTACAAAAGAGTTGCTTTCATTCAAAAAATATTACACACCAGACGAACTACTTTGCTCCTTTGATAGTTTTAATAAAAGATTAGAAGGAAGTAGAGTTTGGTTTATTGTAAAGAAAAATGTAGAAGATTACAAAAGAGAAGATTACACAAAACCAGACCGAGAAGATGGCTATAGCACAAGTGTGTTGTCTATTCAAGTAACAAAAAGTGAAAATCCAAGGCTGTCTATAATCAGCAGATACAACCATTCTGTTTCTTATCCCAACAGCACTTATCACAACAACCTAGATATGATTGCCAAGGGGCTTACAAAAGCATTTTGTAGAGAGTTTGGATTTAATATAACCAACACAAGATACCCAGTTCACTTTCAACTGCCCCATTATCATCTTGCAAATGACGGAAGATATTACAAATCTATTAAAGAACTCGCACCTACTACCTTTTTGTGTGAAAACAACTATGTAATAGCCGAAAATGAGATTTTTAGATTTGACCCAGATATGTATGTTCTTATGGGCACAGGCGACTTGATAGACGCAGAAAACAAGACTATACGAGAGCCATTGCTCCCTGTTCCAGAAGGCGAAAAAAAGGAAATAGTGGAAAAATATAATGAACTTGTAACAAAAACACCGTTTGCAAAAAGTTTTGATAAAATCAAGAAGATTGACTTTGAGGGCAAACCTGGCAAATCTAAAAAAGTGATTATTTATCCCGAAGATAGTGATAATAGACCAGGAGAAGTAGTCATAGAACTAGATAAGAGTAACAATCTTGTAGGTATAACGGACTCTATGGTAGAAAGCCCAGACAGTTACCTAACTGATAATACAACAATAAAACACGCTTCATTCCCAAATCTAAAAAAAATCAACAATAATTTTCTATCTCGTGCATATTTCTTGGAACAACTTGACATAGAAAAAGTGGAAGAGATAGCAAATTTCTGCCTAAGATATCCTGAGAATTTGGAATCTATATATGCTCCAAATCTAATTAGAATTGGCAATCGTAATTTTGAAAAACTAGTTAAGGTAAAAGAGTTTTATGCTCCAAAACTTAAAAAAGTTGGCAAGAACTCCATCAATGGCAATATTGACAGTTTTATTGCCAACGAACTAACAGAGATTGGCGAGTGTTCAGTAAAATGTTCTTTCAAGCACCTAGAGGTAGACTCTTTGGAAACACTCTTTCAGATGGAACCAAGGACTATAGAATATATCTCTGCCAAAAATGCAAAGAAGTTTAATGTAATTTATGAAAATGCTTGGAAATTTAGAGCAAAAGAACTGATGTATGCAAAGATTGGCAATGCGGAAACACAGGCATTTTTTGACCAGGTAATAAATAGAAATTTACAAGAAAAGGCAAAGATAGACGAAGAGGAAGTAAGTCAAAAGAGATAGTAATAAAATACCCATAAAAATTTATCAAGTATTTGCTGTTTATTAAGTGCTAATTTTATATAAACAAAGCACCAAACAAGCACCTATGTTAACAAAAAACAAGTTATGTTGGAAAACAATTCAAAAGTCGCACTTTCTAAAATAAATAATATTTACCAATAAAACCTTAGAAGGATCTTCAGTAAATCAATGCTCTTGTATCAAATCTAAGGTTTTTTTATAATAAAAAGACCATCGAAATTTAATAAATTAAATTTATTTGCTTTTGCAAGCAAATGTTTGCTAAACGCAAACCGATGGCCTTCTGTTGATAAGAATCTATTGTAACACTCAAAATATTTTTATATCTTTGTGATTATTAGCAAATAAAAAAACCAGCTTTCGCTGGTTTTTGTAATTTGTTCCATTTAATAGTTAAGTTTTTGGGTTACATTTTTACTTGTTTTGTCAAGAGTTTTTGTGGTTTTCTTTCCTTCACCACTGACACAAGTGTCAGTTTCGTCGACTTCACTTCTCTTTAAAAGGAGGTGATCCAGCCACACGTTCTCGTATAGCTACCTTGTTACGACTTCACCCCAGTCATCGATTTTGCCTTAGGCAGCTGCCTCCCATTGCTGGGTTAGCTCACCGACTTCGGGCCCCCTCGACTCCCATGGCGTGACGGGCGGTGTGTACAAGACCCGGGAACGCATTCACCCCGACATGCTGATTCGGGATTACTAGCAACTCCGACTTCATGTGGGCGGGTTGCAGCCCACAATCCGAACTGGGACCACTTTTTTGAGATCCGCTCCCCCTTGCGGACTCGCCTCTCTCTGTGGTGGCCATTGTAGCACGTGTGTAGCCCAGGTCATAAGGGGCATGATGATTTGACGTCGTCCCCACCTTCCTCCGTTTTGTCAACGGCAGTCCTGCTAGAGTGCTCTTGCGTAG
>CAMENR010000011.1 GCA_945928645.1 uncultured Clostridia bacterium
CACGAAGTGTAACCTTTGCACCAATCTTTTGACCAGCTCTCACTTTGAAGTTAGACACTGATTTTTTTGCCAAGGTTGCAATAGCTTTTTGCCCAGTGATTTGAGTAAGTTCGTCAAGTGCTAGGTTAAAGCTCTTTGAGTTGTCCTTAACTTCTCCAAGGCCCATACATACAACTATCTTGTCAAGTTTTGGTATTTCCATAACATTTTTGTATGCAAACTCTTTTTGCAATGCAGGAGCAATGGTTGATTTGTAATAATCAAGTAGTCTTGCATTATTTGTTGATTTATTTTCTGCCATTTTATCCTCCTACTTACCTGTCTTTTCAGAAGCATCTTGCTTCTTAGTTTCTTTTTTCACAGCAGTTTTTGCTGTTGTTTTCTTTTCTGATGTTTTTGCTGTTGCAGTCTTTTTTGCTTCAGTGTTTGCAGATTTTGCTTTTTTTGCAGGAGCATCAGCAGTAGCTTCTTTCTTTGATTCTGTTTTCTTTGGTTCTACCTTTTTAGAATCAAGTGATGCGCCACATTTTTTGCAAACTCTTACCTTTTCGCCCTTTGCATTCACTTCCATCTTAACACGAGTTGCCTTGTTGCAAGCTGGGCAAACAATCATCACATTGCTACTATCAATCTTGCCTTCTTTTTTCACAATGCCACCCTTGTCTTGTGCAGACCTTGGTTTGTTGTGTTTGACAATCATATTAAGACCTTTTACGGTTACTTTTCCCTCTTCTGGGAAGCACTCTGCAACAGTGCCTTTCTTGCCATTTTCTTTTCCGGTGAGAACAACAACATTGTCGCCTCTTTTAACATTTAACTTTGCCATCTATTGTTTCCTCCTTAAAGAACCTCAGGAGCAAGAGAAACGATTTTCATATAACCATTTTCTCTAAGTTCCCTAGCAACAGGCCCAAATATACGTGTTCCACGTGGTTGTTTTTGGTTGTCGATAATAACAGCAGCATTGTCATCAAATCTGATAGAAGATCCATCATTTCTAAGGACACCCTTGCTTGTTCTTACGATAACTGCCTTAACAACATCACCTTTCTTTACAACACCACCAGGTGTTGCTTTTTTAACAGAGGCAATAATCACATCTCCAATATTGCCACTTCTTCTAAAAGACCCGCCAAGCACTCTGATGCACATTATAATCTTTGCACCAGTATTATCGGCAACCTTAAGTCTTGTTTGTGGTTGAATCATGTTCTATTTCCTCCTGTATTACTTAGCTTTTTCGATTATTCTAAGAAGTCTGAAGTGTGTTGTCTTGCTAATTGGTCTTGTTTCCATAATTTCTACAGTGTCACCAATTTTGCATTCGTTATTTTCGTCATGTGCTTTGAATTTCTTAGTTATCTTAACGACTTTTTTGTATAGTGGGTGTTTTACATTGGACACTACAGACACAACAATTGTTTTGTCCATTTTGTCACTTACAACAACACCTATTTTTGTTTTTCTATTATTTCTTTTTTCTTCCATCTCGTTCACTCCTATGCCTTAACCTTTTTGTCGGACTCGACATTTTTGCCAAGTTCTCTTTCGGTAAGAACAGTTTTGATTTTTGCAATGTCTTTTTTCAAAGAGTTCAAAAGCATTGGATTTGCAAGGTTTCCTGTTGCATGTTGAAATCTAAGATTGAAGAGTTCAGTTTTTGTTGCGACCAACTTTGCATTAAGTTCGTCGTTGGTCATACTTCTTATATCTTTTATTTTCATTAAACTGCACCACCTTCTACAACGTTTTCTTCAGCTTTAGCAGTGGATTGTTCTCTGGCAATAATCTTTGTAACACAAGGAAGTTTGTGTGAAGCAAGTCTCAAAGCTTCTTTTGCTATTGCTTCATCAACACCCTTAATTTCAAAGAGCACTCTGCCAGGTTTTACAACTGCAACCCAGTATTCTGGGTTTCCCTTTCCGCTACCCATACGAGTTTCAGCAGGTTTTTTGGTAATTGGCTTGTCTGGGAATATATCAATCCATACTTTGCCACCACGTTTTGTATATCTTGTCATAGCGATACGAGCGGCTTCTATTTGGTTGGAAGTAATCCAGCATGGTTCGGTGGTTACTAGGCCATAATCGCCATAAGCAAGTTTATTGCCACGAGTTGCAACACCTCTCATTCTGCCACGTTGAACTTTTCTTCTCTTAACCTTTTTTGGCATTAACATTAGACGTTACCTCCTTTTTCAGCAGGAACTTTTTTTGAGAAAATTTCGCCATTATAGACCCAAACTTTTATTCCCAAAATTCCAAATGTTGTCTTTGCTTCAGCAAAACCATAGTCGATATCTGCTCTCAAAGTTTGAAGAGGAAGGCTACCTTGATGATATTGCTCTGTTCTAGCAATGTCTGCACCATCAAGACGACCTGCAACCATAGTTTTGATACCTTTAACACCAGCTTTCACTGCCTTTTGCATAGCCATCTTCATAGCACGTCTAAAGTGAACACGTTTTTCTAGTTGGCTAGCAATGCTTTCTGCAATCAAAGTTGCGTCTGTGTCTGGATTTTTGACTTCCTTTATGTTGATAGAAATTGAATCAGCGGAAGTCAATTTCATAATTTCTTTCTTAAGGGCTTCTACTCCAGCACCTTTTTGCCCAATAAGAACACCTGGGCGAGCGGTGTATATAGAAACAATAACTCTCTTTGCAGTTCTTTCAATAACAATCTTTGAAATAGCGCAAGCATAGTATTTTTTCTTGATGAAAGTTCTTATGGTGTTGTCTTCTTTCAGATTTTTTGCAAAATCAGCTTTTCCGACATACCACAAGGAATCCCAGCCCTTATTGATACCTATTCTAAGTCCGTTTGGACTAACTTTTTGTCCCATTTCTTCGCTCTCCCTTACTTAACAGTGTCCAATATAACAGTTATATTGCTTGTTCTTTTTAAGATTTGGTCTACTCTGCCCCTACCACGAATATTTTGTCTTTTGTAGGTTGCGCCTTGACCAGAGTAAATTTCTGCAACATAAAGGTCTTGTTTGTTAAGTCCTTTGTTGTTTTCAGCATTTGCACCAGCAGATTCCACTACTTTGCAAATAAGTTCAGCAGCCTTGTTTGGAGTATTTTTCAAAATAGCAACTGCTTCATTGTATCCCTTACCTCTAACAAGGTCCATAACAATGTCAAGTTTGGAAGAACTAAGTCTTAGGAACTTTGCCTTTGCATATGGTCTTGTATCACGAGTTTGGTTTATTTTTTCTGTTTTTTCTTTAATTCTCTTTGCCATTTCCCTTCTCCTTATTTGCCCTTAGCCTTGTCTGCGCCGTGGCCTCTAAAAGTTCTGGTTGGAGCAAATTCACCAAGTTTATGTCCAACCATTTCGGCTGTGCAATACACTGGGATATGCTTCTTTCCATTGTGAACAGCGATTGTGTGTCCAACAAATTCTGGATAAATGACAGATGCTCTTGACCAAGTTTTAACAGGTTTCTTTGTGTTAGACTCGTTCATTTCTTTGATGCGATTGAACAATCTTTGTTCAACGTATGGTTTTTTCTTTAATGATCTACTCATCTTACATAACTCCTCGTAGTTTATGACCTACTAATAATAAATTTGTTCGTGCTCTTCTTCTTATTTCTTGTCTTATATCCAAGAGCAGGTTTGCCCCATGGTGTAACAGGACTTGGTCTGCCGATTGGAGACTTACCTTCACCACCACCATGTGGATGGTCGCATGGGTTCATAACAACACCACGAACTGTTGGTCTAACACCCATATGTCTTTTTCTTCCAGCCTTACCAATGGAAATGATTTCGTGGTCAACATTGCCCACTTGCCCAAGAGTTGCTCTGCACTCTGCTGGCACCATTCTCATCTCTCCACTTGGCATCTTAAGTGTTGCATACTTTCCTTCTTTAGCCATAAGTCTTGCAGAGATACCAGCACTTCTAGCAATCACTGCACCTTGGTTTGGTCTAAGTTCGATGTTATGAACAACACTACCTACTGGGATATTTTTAAGAGGCATACAGTTTCCGACTTTTACTTCTACTTCAACACCGCTCATAACCTTGTCGCCAACGTTTAGTCCAACAGGAGCCAAGATATATGATTTTGCACCATCTGCATAGTGCAAAAGAGCAATGTTTGCAGTTCTATTTGGATCGTATTCAATAGCTTCAACTTTTGCAGGAACATTGTCGTGATTACGTCTAAATTCAATTATTCTATATTTTTGTCTGTTTCCACCACCATGATGTCTAACAGTGATTTTGCCCTGTGCATTTCTTCCAGCGTGTTTGTTTTTAACAGCAAGAAGAGATTTTTCTGGTTTTTTCTTTGTAAGTTCCGAAAAATCGGCAGTAGTCAAAAATCTTTGTGATGGTGTGGTTGGATTGTGTCTTTTAATTGCCATTTTATCTTTCTCCTACCTTAATTTAAACTCTCAAAGAACTCAATAGGTTTGCTTTCTTTGGTGAGCCAAACAATCGCCTTCTTGTAATCACTTGTTTTGCCAACGCTTCTGCCTTGTTTGGTGTTTTGAGTCTTAACTTTTCCCTTGACAATAAGGGTGTTTACTTGTTTAACCTTAACCTTAAATATTTCTTCAATTGCTTGTCTAATTTGAACTTTGTTTGCGTTTAGGTCAACAATAAATGTGTATTTCTTGTCGGAAATTGTTGCATAACTCTTTTCCGAAAGAAGTGGCTTTTTGATAATGTCGTATGCGTTCATTGTTTATAAGCCTCCTCTATTTTTTTAATTGCATCTTTTGTGATGTAAAGTCTTGAATTTGCAACAACGTCATATGTTCCAAGCACATCTGCATAAGTAACATGTGCATTTGGAATGTTGTTTGAAGCACGAAGAATTTCGTCATTCTTTTGATCAAGAACAAACAAAACATTCTTTTTGCCTACCTCAAAGTTGTCCATAATTTGTTGGAAGAACTTTGTTTTTGGGGCTTCTAGTGATACTTGGTCAAGAACAACAACTTCGTTGTCTGCAACTTTTGCACTGATTGCACTCTTGAAAGCAGATACTTTCATTGCTTTGTTTATTTTTTGAGAGAAATCTCTTGGCTTTGGTGCAAATATGATACCACCACCCTTCCATTGAGCACTCTTTGTAGAACCTTGTCTTGCTCTACCTGTGCCTTTTTGACGCCAAGGTTTCTTTGCATGTCCTCTCACTTCGCTACGAAGGAGGGCAGATTTTGTTCCTTGTCTTTGATTGTTGTTGTAAGCGACTACAACTTGGTGGATAAGTGGTTCGTTATATTCGCAACCAAATACTTCTTCAGAAAGGGTAGCTTGACCAACAACTTCTGCTTTTGTGTTATAAACTTTAACTTTAGGCATTTTTAACTACTCCTTATCTTTTGATTTTTTTTGCATTGCAGATGAACACAAGTCCGTCTTTGCTTCCAGGGATACTACCCTTAACAAGCATAAGATTTCTTTCTTCATCAATTTTTACGACTTTTAGATTTTGTTTTGTAACTCTGTCGTTACCAAATTGTCCAGGCATCTTACGATTTTTGAACACTCTAGCTGGGGTTGAGCTTCCACTCAAACCACCTACTTCTCTGTGCACAGGTCCTGTGCCATGGCTCATTCTGAGACGTCTAGCGTTCCATCTCTTGATAACACCGCTAAACCCATGTCCCTTTGAAGTCCCTGTAACGTCAACCAAATCTCCTTCAGCAAACACTGAACATTTGATTTCGTTACCAACTTCTAGGTTTGATGTGTCAGAAAGTCTAAATTCTCTAAGATATTTCTTTGCTTCGACATTAGCTTTCTTAAACACTCCCATCTCTGGTTTGTTTTTGGATTTTTCTTTTGCTTCGCCAAATCCAACAACCACTGCATCATATCCATCTTTATCCACGGTTTTCTTTTGGACAACGGTGCATGGTCCTGCAAGGATAACAGTTACTGGAGTAACCTTTCCATCAAGGTCGAATACTTGAGTCATCCCCAATTTTTTTCCTAAAATAGCTTTTTCCATTTTTCACCTCTCGACCTTTATAGTTTGATATTGATATCAACGCCTGCAGGAAGGTCTAGTTTCATAAGTGAATCAACAGCCTTGCTTGATGGTGTGTAGATATCAATTATCCTTTTGTGTGTTCGCATCTCAAATTGTTCACGACTATCTTTATCTTTATGAGGTGCTCTGATGATTGTCACCACTTCTTTCTCTGTTGGAAGTGGGATTGGCCCAGCAACCTGAGAGCCAGACTTTGACGCAGCTTCCATAATTCTGGAAGTGGCAAGGTCAATCAAGTTGTGGTCATAACTTTTTAATTTGATTCTGATTTTTTGTGTTGCCATATACTCTCCTTCTACCATGCTGGCACATTCAATACACTTTACCGTGTGTTTCGTATCGAAAGTCCTTAAAAAAAAATCTTAAAGATTTTTAGCCAGCCCGCTTGAATTTTAATTCAAACTTGTCCACGCAAATTCTCCAGTTTTGTTGCTAAAAGTGGTAACTTTGCGCTTCATCCCATATTTCACGGTGAAGACATTTTACACCAGAACATACGATTAGTCAACCCTTTTTTTCTAAAAAAATGCGCTTTTTCTTAAAAAAAATAAATTTGTGCAAACTGCACAAAAATATAGTGATTTATATATGTTCATTTTTTTTGTTATTTTTAGAGATTCAGCCAAATTATTACAAAATACCCGAAATTTTCCCTATATATATAATAGGTTGCTTTTTGAGCAAAATCTACCCACCGAAAGTTGTTAATTTTAACATATTTCCCTTTGCAAGAAATTTTTTGATTACTATTAGTGATTTTTTGATAAAAGCCCCCGCTACACTATATTCTCTGTTTCGAAAAATGCTAATAAAAAAGGTCGCTCCCTTGCAACCCTTCCTATTTCAAAAACATTAACCTAAACTGTTTAACAGAAAAATTGATTATTTTTTGCAGTTTTTCTTTGCTGGAATCAAGTCTTCATTCAACTTTTTTACCATAAAATCTACATCCAAGCCATGAACAGCCCCAGCCTCCTCAACAGTTTCCATTTGACTCATTGGGCAAGAAAAGCAGTGCATTCCAAACCCACGCAAAATATCTTCTGCATTAGAATATTTTTTCAATATTTCTCCAAGTGTTGTATCTTTGGTTATTTCCATATTTATCTCCTTTTAAGAATATATCTTGTGCATCAATCCTTACAAGGTTACTTGAAAATCTGCACACCAACATATTACACCTTATAGTAAATTTCGTCAATATTTTTCATATCATAAGTCAAAATCTCTACACTAAACTAATTAATTTTCCACGCTCAAACAATAATCGTCCAAGTATTTTGTTATAATTTGCTTTTACAAACCATACATATTTCGTTCCCAGCCAAATTTTTTGCTCCACAGCAAGAGCAAACAACCAACCCTCCAATTTGTACCCCACAATTCTTACAAAAATTTGAGTCCCTTTCTATTCTCATCCCACACTTTTTGCAAAAATTTTTATCTGTTGATTCTTCATTAGACGAACTATCTTGCAAACTTTCTCCCTTTTGTTTGAAAACTTCTTCCTTGCAATCGCTTCCATAATAAAGGACATCTTCTTCCCTTCTTTCTATTTTATTCTTTTTATTAAAAGGATAGTCTTGAATGGTTTTATTGTTCTCATTATTAGCAAATAATATTGGCTCTTTCTGCAAAACATTATCAAAGTTATTTTCAGCAACATTATCACAACCCATTATATTTGTCCTATCCCTATAGGCACTTTCTGCCGAAAAATCATCAAACTCTCCTGTTGAAAGTCTTTTGGACTGGCTACTTGATGATAAATTACTAATTATATCATTATCCACAGAGGCATTAGACAATTTATTTTCCCTAATATTGTTGTATGAAGTGAAATCACTCATATTTCCATAAGTTTTATTCTCATGACTATTGGCAGGTTCCCTACCTTGCCCACTGTTTTCTCCTAAAACTATTTTATTGTTTGACGAAGTTACAAATACTTTTTCCTTTTCTTCCTGAGCAGAATTTATCGAATTTTCCACTTCGCTTAAAAATTCATCATCTTTGTGCCGTTGCAGTGCCAAGTCGTGCAATTTTTTCTGCCTTTTAGACACAATCAGGTCTTCAATTCTAACTTTGGTGATGTCAATGCCATAGGTTGCACAAAACTTACTTAATTTTGATAATATTAAGCTCTCAACTTTTTCCTTACAAGTGGAATATATATCAAAACTTAGCCCTGCTTTATTCAAAATTTTCGAAACTTCATCTCCTAATACAAAGGATAATTCTTTTTTTAGGGAATTATTTTTAACAAAAGCAAACTCTGCACAAAACAAACTCATAAATTTTCTCATATCTTTTATGCAAAAATCAAAATTGCCAGTAATACGCATTTTCATTTTGCCATTTGGTGTTTTGCAGGAAAATTTTTCGTGAGTTTTGAACTTTAGATTATGCCCATCTATTTTGACAAAATACAAGTCGGCAGACAATTTTCTTGGAGCAACAATGCCTAGTTTTGTTAGCGTATTTCCCCGCTCCTTAAAAAGTCTAGGGAGAGTAACATCTTCAAGTTTTATCAATCCTACTTCGTTGATAATGTCCAAAACATTATTATCGTAAGCAACTACCACATTATACCCTTGCTCAACCTGTATATTTTCCCCTAGTTTTACCGAGCCATTTTTTGTGGGAATCAAATATACAATATCCCCTTTATTTTTTTCTGGCAAGGATATTGGTTTCTTTTTTATTAAGTTGGAAAAAAAATTAAAAATTCCCATATATTCGTCACAATTTTACCACAGCAAACAAAAAAATGCTAGCAAATGAAATAATAAATGGCAAAAAATTAACATATATTTAAGTATTGACTCACACAGAAAGGGAGAAAAAATGAAACTTTTAACTGATATTATTGCAAAAAAGGTGTTAAACCTCAGTTCTGGACAAATTGAGGGAACAATAAAGAACGCCTGCTTTGATAAAAATTTCAAAAAAATAGAAAATTTTAAGATGTTTGACAATGACGATGAAGAATATTTGTTGAACACAAAAAAAATTTATGCCATTGGTCAAAACGCAGTGGTTATAAAAAACAAGGAAGCGATGATCCTTGCTATCAATGAAAATGATTGCAGTGATTTTTCTACAATGAATATGTCAGTTTATACTGCTGATGGCAATAAACTTGGCAGAATAACAGACCTAGAATTGACGGACAACTTTCGGCTAAAACATCTTGTGGTTGGTGACGAAAGACTTTCTCCCGAAAATATAATTAGCATAGGCGAAGTTGTTGTTGCAAAAGGGACATCTCCAGTAAAATTGCTTACAAAATCACGAACAAATCCCTTCAAAAAACCAACAGACAAAATCCAAACTGTTACTATTCTTGCTCCAAAAATAGAATCGGAAACATCATCTCCCTCTACCCCTGCCCGTGCAGTTGCCTCTCCTAACTTTTTGCTGGGAAGAAAAGCAACAAAAACTATCTATGGTATGAACAACGAAATAATAATCCGCAAAGAGAGTGCTGTAACAGCAGTAACACTGGAATCTGCCAAAAGACATGGCAAATTGACCGAACTTACTGTATTCTCCCGTTCCAACTAATAATTATAATAATGTTATTTCATATTTTTATCTGCTATACCTATTTTATTAGATACCTTTAGTTACTATGTTAAACTGGTAGAAAGAATATAAAAATACCCAAAGGATTTATTCCATTGGGTATTTATTTTTATTTGTTGGAGTTAAGAAGTTTTTGCATTTCTGCATTCAATGCATCAATTTCCGAATTATTCTTACGGGTGGTTGTTTTCTTACCTCGTGTGGCAGAAGTTCTCCCCCTTACAGATTGTTTGCGCTCCTTTCTTGCTGGTCTTGTTGAAGGTTCTTCCTCGTCTATTTCTTCCACTTCTTCCACATCTGGTTGCTCCTCTGGCACATTACTTTGTGGAGGTTGAGGTTCCACTTGTGGTGCTGGTTGAGCAGTAGGCTGAGCCATTTGGATAACTATAGGTTGAGGCTGTTGTTGAGGTTGTGGTTGAGGAGCAACATATGGTTGACCGTATCCTTGTGGGTATCCCTGTGGATAAGGAGGATAGCCTTGTGGGTATCCTTGAGGATATTGAGGATAGTTGTATCCATTATACCCATTAAATTGCCCTGCTGGCGCTTGAGAGTCCATTTTTGATATTGTGTTATTTAACTCTTGCTCTAGTTGTTCTCGCTCTCTCTTTAACCTATTATTCTCTTCTTCAATTTGCTTTTGAATTAGTTGCAAATCATCTGCAGTTGCTTCATTGGAGCCATCTCCGTCATCGTTGTCATCATCGTCATCTTTCTTGAAGAAGTCTGCGCCATCAATATTCTCTTCCTTACTCTTATCCTCTATTTTTTCTTGCTCTTTTGATTGTTCCACATTAGAGGCATTTTCTGTATCCTGAGCCCAATATTGCTGGTCCTCAGGTTGTTGAACATTATCTGTTGTTGGGTTTTCTTCTTGCCATGGTTGTTGTTCATATGGCTGTTGCTCGTATGGTTGTTGTGCATTAGCATCTTCATATGCTTGTTGTTCATATTGCTGTTGTTCGGCAGGAGCATAACCTTCTGCTTGATTTGAGGTTTCAAAATTATTTTGTTCTGTGTTTACAGATTGAGATTGGTCTGCATAATTAACCTCTTGTGGTTGAGCATACTGTCCAGCATTATCACTATTTGCATCCATAGCATTTTCTTCACTTTGACTTATCTCTTCAATATTGTTTTGATTTAGAGGATAAAGCTCGTCAGTGGTTATTTCTTCCCCATGGATAAGGTTTGTGCTTGGATCAAGTTGTTCATTGGTCATTCCACCAACACCCTGCAAGTCTGTAAGCAATGCCTTAAGGTCGCTATTTTCTTGTGCAAGAGAAAGCAATTTTTCATTGCCCACTTCAGCAGCCTTTTGAGTAAGTGCCTTGTAAAGTGTATTTGCATAATGCTTAAATTCAAGGAGCATAGCCTGTTGAACAAAGTTTTTCTTCTCCTCTATTTCTGCTTCACGCTTCTTGATTTCCCCTTCCAATGCTTCTTGCTCATTGTTGAACTTTGTTGTTGCTTCTTCTAGGTCTTTTTCAAGTTGTTGTTGTTTCTTTATT
Organism: uncultured Clostridia bacterium; assembly: GCA_945928645.1. Classification (GTDB taxonomy): domain Bacteria; phylum Bacillota; class Clostridia; order Christensenellales; family UBA1242; genus UBA7862. Next base: position 11,117 of record CAMENR010000011.1, read on the forward strand.
TCATCACTTTGTTGTTTTCTTATATAGTTACTTTCAATACGGTTTGTAGAGGCCTCTTGTTGTGAACGCAAACTATCCAAGTTTTCTCTTGAGGCTTGCAACTTTCTTTGCAAATCTTTGCTAGTTGTTTCAAAATTTTTCTTATAATTCTCTTTTTCTGCCTCAATAGCGTCACTTTCGTCTTGAAGTCTTTTTCTAACCTTAATAAAAGTTTCGCTTTCCTTCATTGCTCTTTCCAAGACAAGCGAACCGTCAATCCCAAGGTCGCCAAAATCATATTCTTCGCAGGCTACAGAATTTTCTCTTGCCTTTTCAAGTTCCTTCTGTTCGACCAAAGCACGTTTTTCGAGATACTGTTGCAGGATAGGAATACCCTCTTTAATTTCCTGTTTTGTAAACAATATTTCATAGTCAACATATGCTGGCAAGGTTGTAACTGCTTTTTCAAGATTACGTTCAAACACTGGGAAGTTTTCAAAAAGCAATGAGTATATTTCATTTTTTCGCAATCTTGCAAATAGGACATATATTGAATAAATTGCAACCACTGCAAGTGGACAAAGGACTGCGACCAAAAGTCTTAAATTTTCTTCCACCACAGCAATGCCCGCTTTGTATGAATATGCCAACCCCACCGAAAACGAAAGGACTACCATCAAAATTGTAAAGATAGAAAAGTTGCCTAGATGTTTTTCGATAGAAGATGATCTAAGAGGCTTGTCCACACAAGTGCTTGTATTGATATATTTGGTTGGACCGTCTTCTCTGTTCAGCATATATATCTGCCAAGAATTCCTAAGTGTTTTTGGCACTCTTTTCATCTTCAAATTAAATTCTACCAAATTTTCCTCTGTTATAAATGGCTTTGCCAAAAAATATTTGTTGAGTTTGTTGATGCTTTTTAGAAGTTTATTTTCGTAAGAGCCTTTAACAAGAGATATCATCACTAGCACTGCCAAAAGCATTAGCCCCACAAAAATAGCAGGCCAAAACCATTGTTGCGCAAGGCTAACAAAAAGGTTTACGACAAAATTTCTTACAGTGTCAACTATCTCCGAACCACTGAGTCCAAGCAAATTCATATTCTCACCTTCCTAAAGAATTTTTTGTAGTATATCACAACAAATCAACAATTAAAAACGATTTACGATATTTTTTTTATTTTTTTGCAAATTTATTGACCAAACGGTTTGGTTTATAGAACTCTAATTAGTTTGTCCAAAGCAAAAGAATAGATGTAAGCACCATCAATCTTTTGTCCCAATGCATATTGTAGGCATTTTTGGTATAGCATAAGTTGCACTTTATATTTTTCGACCAACTGGTCGGGACGCGAAGCCTTAGTTGTCTTATAATCTATCAGCCAATTATGCTTTCCGTCACTTAACAACATATCGGCGACCCCTTGGACCAAAATTTTCTTATTTGTCCCCTTGCCAAATATCTGGTTGTATGGGAGATAACTCATAAATGGTATCTCTCTCCCTACAACTATTTTGCCCAATTCTTTTATATTATTTTCGCAAGTTGCAATTTTTTCAAAATTGATAATATTTTTATACTCTTCTGGCAAATTTATCTTGTCTAAAATTTTTGCAAATTCTTCCCTGTCAAGAGGTTTCTCCCAATCAATTTGCTCCATAATTTTATGATAAGCAGTGCCCAATTTCCCCTTGTCTATATTGTCATTTTTAGACTCATAAATGCTTAATGTTTGTGGAGAAAAATTAAGACTCTCTTCTGCGCTACTATGCTCTGCCAAAAGACTAGATACCGAATTTTTTAGTGCAATGTTGCAAGGTTGTGGCATCTTTTGTAGTAGGTTTTCTTTTATTTCTTTAGTCAAATTTTTGTCGTCTTCTGGAAAAACTATTTTCCTGTGATTTTCCTCATCAAATCTAAAATCTGCCACATCAAAAACCTGCAACAAAATCTCGCCACCACCAAGTTTTTTTGAGATGTTATGCTTACCCATTGCTATAGCCTTTTGCTCTGCAGGTTTTAGATAAGTCATCACCCAATTTAGATAGTTGTTTGCACCCTCTGCATTTTCTTCAGAGAACACTTCATCATCTTTTTCTCCAATAACAATCAAGTGATTTTTTGCACGAGTAAGTGCCACATACAGCAACCTCATCTCCTCGCATTTTTCTGCTCTTCGTTTGTTTATTAAGATACAGTTTCGAGCATAATTGGTTGACCTAAAAAAACTTTCACTGTCAAAACTTTGCATCGCCAAACCATAATTTTTGTCTTTCAAGACATCTTCTCTAAAAGTTTTTGTTGGGAAGTTGTTGCCACATCCTGCGACAAAAACAATGGGATATTCCAGCCCTTTGCTTGCGTGAATGGTGCTTAATGTAACACCACTATCACTGGTCGCTAGCATAGAGGCAAATCTGCCTTCAAATGCATAATTTTTTACAAAATCCAAAAAACCAACAAGGTCATAATTGTAGTCAGCCCCCTCAAAACTATCCACAAAATCCCTTACAATTTTTTCCCTTGCAAAGCCATCTGGCAAGCAAGTTAGATAGTCATAATATTCAAACTTATCACATAGCGAATTTAATATTTCATGCAAGGAAGAGTATGTTAACATTTCACGCAATTCATTCAATAAGTTTTCAAATTTGACTAATTTCTCTACAATAGTTATGTCAAAATTTTCCTTTATTGATTGTGAAAGTTTATCTTGACTGTTATTTGAAGATAATTCCTCCCCGTTTATCCTCTCCTCTGTGTCAGCTAGGTAGTTTTTCACCGCTTGATAAAAATATTTTTGTTCCCCATACGCCTTTCTTATATGCGCAAGGTTGGTTGGCGAAAGGTTTCCAAAAGGACTAAGAAGTGCTGTTGCAAGTGCATTGTCATCATGATAATTGTCAATTAGTTTTAGCAGGGCAAGCAATGGTGCAATGTCTTTGTTTTGATAGATATTGTCTTTTGTGTTTATTTTGGTTGGAATTTTTAGGTCGCTTAGTTGTTTGGAAATTTCTTTTAATGTTTGATTATTCCTGCACAAAATTGCAATATCTCCAAAGTTAATCTTTGTCGCCTTTTGCTGTTTTGCATCATATATTTGATAGCCATTTTTCATCATATCCAATATTTTTTTTGCAATCAAAAGCCCTTCACATTTTGTTTCGGAGATTTCATTTTGGTATGCCATTTTGTCATTAGAAATAGAGTAAACTCTTGGCAAGTCTATTTCTTCTTCGCTTTCTTCTTGCTTTGTATTGATTAGGTCAACCTCTACCACAGGCAGTGGAGATAAATGTTCATATTTTGCAAGCCCCCTAAACATTCCGCAGTTTTTATAATCAATCCCACCAAATTCCATTGTCATACACTTGGAAAATATTTCATTTGAAAATTGTAGTATTGTGGCATCACTTCTAAAATTATCATTTAGTAGTCTGAGAGAACCATGTTGGCTGTTATTAAGATAATCTGCACTTTTGTAGGCAAAAATCTCTGGGGTGCTATTTCTAAAAGCATAAATACTTTGCTTTACATCTCCTACCATAACGAGTTTTGCATTTTTTATAACTCCAGCAATAATTTCCTCTTGCACATAGTTAATATCTTGATATTCATCTACAAAAACATAGGAATATTGAAGTGTTTTTTGAACGTCTTTTAGCCTAGAAATTTCCAAAAACTTTCTTTCCAAATCGGCAAAATCAAGACCATTTCGCTTGTTTTTTTGTGCTTCGTAATGTTTTTCAAAAATCTGCTCCACTTCCACCAGTTTTTTTATCAACTTTCTTGTATTATTTAGTTCTTCCATTGCCTCTTGTTCTGTCTTTTGAGGTATATATTGCTTTATGGTTTTTAATTTTGACTGCACTTCTGCCCAGAGTGGCTTGAATTCTTCCTTAAAGGATTGCTCATCGTCTGATAATTTTTTATTGGACATCCTTGGCATAGTTATGCTATGCAAAAATTCAACTCTTTGCCAAAAATTCTTACCCTGCATTATATAAGCCATTTGAACAATCGCCTTTTGTAAAAACTCTACAAAATAAGTTGCATTTTTTATCTTTGCTTGTTCCTGCCATAATAAAAGTTGTGAATGAACAAATTTAATATTTTTTTGCAAATAATCATCCAAAAATTTGATTGCTTTGTTATCTTTTGAGTCATAACAACAAAATGCAGTCGTTTTGATATATTCCTCCCTATCCACAATGCCCGTCAAAAAGTCTTGCAAAGAAAGAATACTGGACTTCAATCCCTCAAACTTTCTCCCGCCACCAAAACTAGAAGACAACACAACAAACTCTTCATCTTCACTCTCGGCATATTGTTTTATTGTCTTATCCAGAGCCTTTGCCTTTAAGAAACTTGAAGCATTGTCATCTAGCACTGCAAAATTTGGTTTTATCCCTGCCAAAAAGAAGAATTTTCTCAACATTTTTGCACAAAAAGCATGTATTGTGCTTATATCCCCCAGTGGCAGTTTTGCAAGTTGAGTTGCAATAAATTTGTTGTCTTTTGCATATTTTGACAGAGTGTCTTTTAACCTAATTTTCATCTCTGCACTTGCGCTTTCTGTAAATGTTATAACCAGCAAATTGGTTATATCTATATGTTTGTCTGCTATCAACCTTGCAATTTTCTCAATAACAGTCATAGTTTTTCCACTGCCTGCAGATGCAGATACAAGCAAATTATCACTGTCGCTTGCAAGCACTTGTTCTTGGTCTTCCGTCCACTTCATCTTTCACCTCCACCAAAACTCTCAATGTCTATATTTACATTGGGAGTTCTCTTTTCGTTTGCAAAAAATTTATCAAATCGGCAAAGGGCAGAATATTCACACCTTGCACATGGATCATCAGACAATACAAGTGGGCAAGGCTCTATGATGCAATTTGAAATATCCTCACAAGCCTTTTTGATAAGTTCAAAGGCATAATCTGCAAGGCTGTCCAGTTGAGATTGCCCCACCACCTTTGAATATCTCGAGTGTATCATCTCTCCGTCATTTTGAGAAAATCTCACTTCCACTACATCACTGTTTTTTTGACCATCTGCAAATCTTCTATCGCTGGCTAGTATAACATCAATATCATCAAGAGTTCTCCCCTTTAACGAATATTTTGCTTGCAAAGTTGTTTTTTCATCGGCAAAGCCCGCCTTTATTGGCAAATAATATGCGCCCGCTGGTTTTAATTTAAGAGAAGACTTTACCGTCTTTATGTATGCTTCCAACTGAATTTTCTTGCCAAAAAACAACTCCTTAAAAGATGTATCGCACACCCCTGTTTTGTAGTCTATTACCCTAAAAAATTGGTCAAAAATATCAATCCTATCCACCTGACCTACAAGAGATATTATCTTATCTCCCGCTTTAATTTTTAGTGCCTTAATTTTGCTTTTGTCGTCAAATCGCATTTCAAAATATTTTGGTTTGAATTTTGATACTTTCGCCTGCTCATTTAGTGCCAAAGCAAACCTCTTGGCCTCTGCTCGCAAATTTTTCAACAAGACCTTATTTTTACCATTAGCCTGCAAGGAGAGATATTTATCCTTTGCAACTATGTTATCAAATATGTCGTCAACTTTTGGCAATAGGACATCATTGTCTATTGGGAGTTCGTTGCCTCTTAATAATAAACAAGCCACTTCATGAAGAATATTGCCTATGTTAAGCGCATCAAATACCCCCTCCTCCTTTGGCGCAAGCCTAAGCCCATATCTAACAAAATGCAAATATGGGCAAAGCATAAAGCACTCTATTTCGGAGATGCTTGTTTTGTTTTGCAAAAAGAAGGGAGATTGCTCAATTTTTGGATGATTTTGAAAGTTAAACCTTTCAAGATAATCGCTTGATAAGTTGCCTTTTAGTGCCTCAAAAAGAGAAGAATCAAGAGAAGTTAAATCACACGAACCATCAGCATAAGTCCTAAGAGATTGTGTCAAAATTTGCCTGCAAAGAGGCTTTGAATTAAGTGCCACCGATTGTGGTAGGGTATTAAACTCATATTGCTCTAGTGGCTGAAATTCCCCTTCCCTTTCCACCACAAACATTTTTTTTATCTCACCAATTATGCTAGATGCTGGAGAACAAACATTGCTTGACAAAAACAACCTCTTTTTTGGTCTGCACAACAACTCAAAAGCCTTAAATCTTTCCTTTTGATTAAGTTCAAAAATAGTTGGATCCAACTTGTAACTGCTTTCAAGTTTTCCAATCTCCTGGTCGCTAACAAGCCCACAATCTGTTATGTTTTTTGGGAAACTACCTTCGCTTGCTGATAATATAAAACCAAAATCACGCCCTTCAAAAAAACTGGAACTGCAATCACCCACAAACACCGCATCACAAGAGAGTGGAGTTGTAGATATTTTGACACTGCAAAGTCCCACCTTTAGCGTGGAATAAAACATCTTGTGGTCACATTCCTCTTCTCCAAGGAGTGATGTAATCTGCTCCATAATGTCGTAAAAAGCTGAATAATATTGCTCAAACAATTTTGCTTGTTTTAGGTTGCCCTTTTCAAAAAAACTATGAGCCATATTATTCAATTTTTCTTGCAAATTCAACCCTTCCAACAAGGATTTGTAACTTGCTACAAAATCTGCAAAGGTATCCGCCTTGGCTATGTCATTTACAAAAGGAATAACTACATCAAAAAGTAAGGCTCTCGTCTTTTCAAAGCCTTCATAATATTCGCTAGTTTCATAATTTTTCTGCAAAGAAGCAAAGTCTTCTATGGAATAACAAAGGATATAATCATCAAAATCTTCTACATCCGAAAAATTTGCACCGAACAATGGATTTTTGAGTATTCTTAGCATTGACTTTTGCGAAAAATTTTCTTGAACAACATCAAATATGCTATCAACAAATTGTGGCAATATAGTTTTTGAAAAATCCTGTGGCAAATCCACAAAAAAATTTATATCATTTTTTGCCAGTTCCCTTTCCACTATTTCTTTTTTACTAGCCAAATTAGGTATGGCAACAAATATTTGCTCAAAATCACTTCCCTTTTTTATCAAACTCCTTATTTCCCCTATGCAAAACTGCAATTCCTCAAGGAAGTTTTTGCCTTGAAACAACACCACAGGAGAATGCTCTACCTTAAGGGTGTTTGGTGCAAAAGAAAACAAATTGTTTGACAAAAATTCAAATTCTTTATTTCTTGTTGAAGGAGCAACAATAACCTTGGCATTAGGAAGCATTTTTAACACATTTTCTGCAAAAGATTTTATATAAATATGCTCATTTGAGGGATTTTCGGGATATGTCAATGCAACACAAAATTTTTTGCATACCCTGGCACATTGCGACAACACAGCAAAACCTTGAAAAGTCCAACCATCAAAATTAGTTATGTATATACTAGACGACCTAATCAGTTCGCTATTTTTGACATAATCTTCTACTATATTTAGCCTGTCCAAACTATCACAAAGTCCACGTTTTGCCAGATTTTTTTGATACTCCTCATATATCAAAGAGATGTCTGCTAGTTTGTTGGCGAGCAATTCATCACAATTCGCCTTACATACATCTTCTGGAGAAACTTTGCAACTCTTAAATTGTGCAATAGTCCCAAAGATTGTTTCTGCCAAATCAGCAGACAATCCCTTACCAAAGTATTTCAGTTTATCCCTATTTTCTATCAGTATTTTTTGCACTAGCATAACACTTGTATTTTTGGTTATGACTGATGTATCTGGCAAAATTCTGCTACACAACCTCGAAATAGTAACTACTTCTATATCACAGGTGGAGCATATCCCAAGTTGCTCAAAAATCCTTTTTTCACACACCACAGTCATTCTGTCTGGCACAATTATTATTCTATGCCCACTATCTTTGCCCACCAAATCTATGGTTTGTTGCAAAAGGTCATCACTTGTCTTGCCAAATATTATTGTAGTTTTGTTGCTACTAATTTTCTCCCCAAATGGTTGCCCGCTATACTCAAAACACTTATCCATTGTTCCCTATCCTTTACTTTCTTACATTCTATCAAAAAAACAACAAAACACAAAGTCATTTTTCATTTGCGAGCCAGCTTTTTTAGTAAGTCGGTTATTTTCTTTTGCTGTGTTGCCACGATGTTCTCTAGATAACTATTTCTTTCTATTTGTTTTTTTAGTCTTTCCTCTGCAATTCCAAGGTCCACTATAGTTGTGCGAAAATTTTCTGTAGCCATATCACACTCCCTTTTTAGTTCCTCCTGAACTTGAGTTATGGCATACCTTTTTACAATCTTCACAAGTCCTTGAAACAAAGCATTTATTTCCTGATCGCCAATCGTTTTTGCATATTTACTTTTGGCTTTTGCAAATTCTATCAAAGTTTTTTCCATATACTTTCTCCCAAAAAGAATATTTCCAAAATAATCAATTCTAAACGCAAAAAAATTGTCGAAAGCATAGTGATTGTGTTGCAAACTCATACTTTTATATTATAAAAAATAAAGATATATTAACAAAAAAATATGGGAGAAACTATGCAAAAATATCTACATATCAAACCAACATTTGATGCCTTGGTGGAAATAAAAAATGAAAGTTTTGAATTAACTTCAAACAAAATAACTTCTTTTTTGCTAAATTTGGAAGAAAACAATATAAAAATTAACTTCTATCCGTTGGACAACAAAAACAAGACCTCCATTCCCTTTTGCTTGGTTGCAAATCTTGAAAAGGGGGTTGTGGTTACTAAAAGCGAAAACACCTCACTAATAAAATATCCCCACGACAACCTACTACTTGAAGTGGAGCCTTTTTTGCTTTACGACAGCACCTTGGGGGAGCATACAAAAAAATTATCCTTGCAAGAAGGCGACTGCACCATATACTATTCTCGTGGCTCGGCAGGACTTGTAAAAATTGAAAACAGTGCTGACACTTTACAATTTCAATTCTCAAAAGGCATCAACACACTAGATGCAAGGGCAAGCAAAAATACAATCTTTATTTGGGCAGAAAATGACAACAAAAAATATTCTATTGCCATAGTCAGCAAAAATAATAATCAATTTGAGTTGAAAAGATTGGAAAATGTTGACTTGCTAGAGATTGATAGCAACTATATAAAAACATTTAGAAACCTCCACACAACCCTTGGCCATGGGATTGTGGGAGAATATCCAATAAAAACTCTTATTGGCAAATATAAACTGGTAAAAACAGAAAATAGACCCACTTTCTGCTCAAATGAAAAACTTATTCCCTATTACTTTCTAGATGCAATAAAGGTAAAAGATTTTGCATTGGCGAGAAGTTATCTTTCCCAATCGTTGTCAAGTAGTTTAGATGATATTCATCTAGAGTCTTTTTTTGATAATTTTTATGACTTTGGTCAAAATCTTGGCGAAAATATATTCCCAGAAGATGTAGCACTTTTTTATGAGCAGAATGGCATAAAAATTGCAAAAATATATCATTTTTCTATAGAAAAAGGAAAAATTGCCGACATAACCGAAGTATAATAGAAAGAATATTCAAAATAAAACATTTAATAAAAGCAAAATTAAATGGTATTTGAAAATTTTTTTGTTATAAAATATCCTTGCAAAAATATATCAAATAATCATAGCTATCCAAAAACTATTCAAAATGATTGTTATTTTGTAATAAAAATGATAAAATAATAATTAATAGGAGAATTATTATGTTTTTTTCTGCTTATTGGGAATATTATTTAATGGGGATTATACTTCTCCCTGGACTTATACTTGCAATGTATGCACAGCACAAAGTTTCTTCTACTTATTCAAAATATCGCAAAGTTATGAGTCAAAAACAAGTTACTGCAAGTGATTTTTTAAGAGGTCTGCTACCAACTTGCGACCTGGGACATATAACCGTAAAAAAAGTATCTGGCGAACTTACAGATTATTATGACCCAAGGAAAGAGGAAATTTGTTTGTCTAGTGGGGTGTATGACTCTCAATCTGTTGCTAGCCTTGGCATTGCCTGCCACGAACTTGGTCATGCTTTACAGAAAAAGGAAAAATATCTACCTTATCAAATAAGGCATTTCCTTGTGCCTGTTACAAACATTGCGTCTACACTCCTTTGGCCATTGGTCGTTATTGGTCTTATACTAAATATTGGTGCAACTGATGGCAGTTTGATAGGAAATATTTTTCTTTGGAGTGGGATTGGATTTTTTAGCTTGGCTGTGATATTTAATTTGGCGACATTGCCTGTGGAATTTAACGCATCAAAAAGAGCAATTTCTATACTGCAATCTACAGGGACTTTGAATGATGAAGAGCTAGAACAAACAAAAGAAGTCCTCAATGCTGCAGCCCTAACATATGTAGCAGCGCTTGTAGTGTCTATTCTCAACTTCTTACGTTTTCTGATTGTTATACTTAGTAGAAGTAGGCGAGATTGATCATTTATCTACTCAAAAAAATCTATATAAGATAATGTTTACACAAAAATACTCTATTGCATTAGACAACAGAGTATTTTTTTATCAAAAGTTTGTTTCCTTCATTTTATTTAACAAATCAAAAATAAATTACAAAAATGTATTTCATTACAATTATATCCTTAATTGCTGAAGTTTAGATATTTTACAATACCACATGCTATTGCATAACATATCTTTGTTTGATATTGCTTTGTTTGAAGCAATATTTCTTCTTGCGGATTGCTCAAAAAACCACATTCCACAAGGACAGAAGGAATATCTGTGCAGTTTACTATATAATAATCTCCCACCTTGGCAAGTTTTTTTGCATCTGGGATTTGAACACCCAACTCGTCTTGCACACATTGAGCAAACTTTTCCCCTTGCTCGCTACCCTTCTTAAAAAAAGCTTGAGCACCACAACAGCTGGACAACGGAAAACTGTTCATATGCAAAGAAACCACAAGTTCTGGGTTGCAATCTTCAATGATTTCCTTTCTTTTCTTCATATCACTTTTTTTAAGATTTTTTTGAGAAGAATCATACAATCCATTTCCGTCGTTTCTTGTTAGTTTCGCACTTACTCCCAAATTTTCCAACTGATTGGCAAGGTTTTGAGCAAAGGCTAGGTTCAACTCACTCTCAAACACTCCAGTATTTTTGCCCACACAACCGCCATCAATACCACCATGTCCTGCGTCAATGACCACTGTATATTCTGTTTTTGGAGAATAGCCCACTTCCTTGACTGCAAAATAAGTTCCAAACACACCCACTATCGCCACAATAATCAAAATCGCAAATATTACTATCTTTTTTCTAATACAAACAATCATATTATCCTCATAATATCTTATTAAAATATGATGTTTTATATGCAACAAACACTTAAGGATATCAAAATATTAGAAAAAAATGTTACAAAAAAACAACCTAAATTATAAAAGTAAACTTTATATTATTATATAAACTATAATAACTTATTTACCATTTATAATAAGATTGTTTTAACTAGTTAATTTGTTAGTTTTACTTAGTATTTTATGTTAATTGTATTGATAAATTCTTTTATTTTGACAATTGTTTATAGTGGGATATTGGACACTGCACCAAGGTTTATGTCGCTTAGCCCAACATTGTTTATGAGATTAAAATATCCCTGGCTAGCAATCATTCCGGCATTGTCTGTGCAAAGTTTCATATCTGGCAAAAATACTTGAATACCTTCTTTTTCTGCCTTTGATTGCAATGTGCTTCTGAGATAACTATTTGCTGATACCCCACCTGCAACACATAGTTTGTTGCAGTTATATTCTTTGCAAGCTCTTATACATTTTTCTATCAAAGGGTCAAAGGCTTCTTTTTGAAAAGATGCACAAATATCTTCCACAGGGATTGGTTTATTCTTTTGAGTAAGAGTGTGGACATAATTTATTATTGCCGTCTTAAGCCCACTAAAAGAGCAATCATAAGAATGTTTCAAATTATCCTTAACAAAGCGAATATTTGCTTTGCCTTGTTTTGCCAATTTATCAACTTTTGGGCCACCAGGATAGCCAAGCCCCATAACTCTGGCAATTTTGTCCCCGGCTTCTCCCACTGCATCATCAAGGGTAGAACCTATTGTTTCAAAATTTATATAATCTTTGGCATAAACTATCGCAGTGTGGCCACCACTTACAATAAGGCTCACAAAAGGTGGAGTTAAGTCTTTGTGCGAAACATAATTGGCGCTAATATGTCCACGAATATGGTTTACAGCAACGAGAGGAATATTAAGGCTGTATGCAAGAGTTTTGGCAAAAGATACCCCCACCATCAATGCTCCAATAAGCCCCGCGCCATATGTAACCGCAATGGCATCTATGTCTTGCAATGTTATCCCAGCAGTTTTTAGTGCCTCATCTAGCACCCCCATAATAGCCATAACGTGATTTCTGCTAGCCACCTCTGGCACAACTCCACCAAACCTTGTATGTATATCTATTTGTGTCGAGATAACATTTGACAATACTTCCCTGCCATTTTTCACCACTGCCATAGAGGTTTCATCGCAACTGCTTTCTATCCCCAGCACCAAAATATCTTTTTGATTTTTCAGTTTTTCAACTTTTTTCTGCATTTCTTCAAAATACATTTTTCACCGCCTTATAGGCTCTTTTTGAGATAGTCCAAAATAAATGGCTTTATATCTCCGTCCATAACACCCTCTACATTTGATGTTTCATAACCAGTTCTGTGGTCTTTGACCATGGTGTATGGGCAAAAAACATAAGACCTTATTTGGCTTCCCCATTCAATTTTCTTTATATCGCCTTTGATATCATTAAGATTCTTTCTTCGTTCTTCTTCTTTTAGGGCAATAAGTTTGCTCTTTAATATCTTAAATGCCATTTCTCTATTTTGTATTTGGCTACGTTCGTTTTGGCAAGTAACAACTATCCCTGTTGGGAAGTGAGTTATCCTTATTGCACTGTCCGTTTTGTTGACGTGTTGCCCACCTGCGCCACTGCTCCTGTAGGTGTCAATTCTGATGTCGTCAGGTGAAATTTCCACTTCGTTGTCATCAGAAATCTCTGGCATAACTTCTAGGCTGGCAAAACTGGTGTGTCTGCGCTTGTTTGCGTCAAATGGCGAAATTCTAACCAATCTATGAACACCCATCTCTGCCTTAAGATAACCATATGCCTTGTCGCCTGACACTACAAATGTTACACTCTTTATCCCAGCCTCATCACCGTCTAGCATATCGACAACATTCATATCGTAGCCATTTTTTTCACAAAATCTGGCATACATTCTATAAAGCATACTCGCCCAATCCTGCGCTTCTGTACCACCAGCACCAGCATGAATGGACAATATAGCATTGCAATCGTCATATTCCCCATTCAGCAAAGTTGAAATTGTATTTTCTTCCAAAAATTCGTCAAACTGATTTATCTTTGCAATGAGTTCATTGAAGGACTGTTCGTCATCCTCCAGTTCCAAAAGTTCCAGCAAAAATTCTATATCTTCCTCATATTTTTCACAAGAATATATAACCGAAAGTTTGCTTTCTATATTTTTTATTTCCTTTCCATTCTTTTTGCTTTTTTCTAGGTCATTCCAAAAGTCAGGATTTTCTTGCTCTTTTTTCTTTTCTTCTAAAATTTTTAACAAGTTTTCCTTGTCAAAGACACTCCTTTAAGTAATCACTCTTGTCTTTGAGTTTGGAAAAAATTTCTCTTTGTTCGTCAACTACCATTTTTTTTCTCCAATTATTTTCCGCAACAATGTTTATATTTTTTGCCACTGCCACATGGGCATGGGTCATTTCTACCCACCACCTTTTTGCTTACTGCTTGGCTAGGCTTTTGATTGGTTTGCAAATTTCGAGGTTGATTGCTTGGCATTTGCTGTGTTACTCGTTGAAATTGAATATTAAGAAGATGTGTGCAAGTGTCTTCTCTTATTTGCCTTATCATCTTTTCAAACATATCAAAGCCATCACGCTTGTATTCGACAAGTGGGTCATGACCACCGTATGCCTGAAGCCCAATTTCTTTCCTTAACATATCCATAGTGTCAATATGTTCCATCCACAACACGTCAACCACACGAAGAAGGAACAAACCCTCAAATTTTGCAAAATTAAGCCCCATTTCTTGTGCTTTTTGGGTAACATTTTTATATCTTTCCTCAACATAACTCAAGACTTTGTTATATACATCTTCTACCTCGCAGTCTTCTACAAAGTCTTCAGTTATTAGGTTAGTTCCCTTCTCTACCAATCTAACTTCTAGTTCTTTGTTAAGTTTTTCAAGGTCCCAATCATAATAAGGGATATCATCATCAATGTTGTTATAGACTACTTCTTTTACAACATCTGGGAACATATCCAACACTTCTTGATGAATGTCCACTCCAGCCAAAACTTTATCTCTTTCGGCATAGATAAGTTCACGTTGTTGGCTCATAACATTGTCATATTCTAAAACAAACTTACGCATAGCATAGTTTTGTGCCTCAATCTTTCTTTGGGCGGTTTCTATTTGTTTGGATAGGAATTTTATTTGGAATGGGGTGTCGTCATCCACACGGAATGCCCTTGCAACTGCTTTCATTTTGTCCCCACCAAAACGCCTAATAAGGTCGTCTTCCATAGAAACATAAAACACACTGCTACCTGGGTCGCCCTGACGTCCTGCACGACCACGAAGCTGATTGTCTATACGCCTGCTCTCGTGTCTATCTGTGCCAATAATGCAAAGACCACCAAGTTCCACCACTTCTTTCTTTTCGGCATCTGTTATTGCCTTGTTTTTGGCGAGCAAATCGAAATACTGTTCTCTAAGTTTTTGCAAGTCATCACTCAAATTGGCTATATAACTTGACGCCAACTCCAATTCGTTGGCATTTATACCCTTGTCTTTTAGTTGTTTTTTTGTCAAAAATTCTGGATTGCCACCCAGCAAGATATCTGTTCCACGACCAGCCATATTGGTTGCTATGGTTACTGCTCCTTTTCTGCCTGCTTGAGCAACAATTTCAGATTCCTGCTCGTGATTTTTGGCATTTAACACCATATGCCTTACTTTTTCTCGTCTTAACATTTCACTGAGTTTTTCACTCTTTTCTACTGTTGATGTGCCTACCAATATTGGTCTACCTGTTTCGTGAACTTTAACAATCTCTCTGACAACAGCACGAAATTTGCCTTCTTCTGTGGTGTAGATAATATCTGGCAAATCTTTCCTTATAACAGGAAGATTGGTTGGAATGGTTACAACGTCTAGGTTATAAATGCCATTAAACTCTGCTTCTTCTGTTTTTGCTGTACCCGTCATACCACTGAGTTTGTTATACAGTCTAAAGAAGTTCTGGAATGTAATAGTTGCCAAGGTTTTGTTTTCGTCCTTAATCTTAACACCCTCTTTGGCTTCTATTGCTTGATGCAACCCTTCACTGTATCTTCTGCCAGGCATAAGACGACCAGTAAACTCGTCAACAATGATAATTTCGTCATCTTTAACTATATAGTTGTCATCTCTTTTCATAATGAAATTGGCTCTAATAGCATTGTTTATGTGGTGGTTAAGTTCTATATTATTTATATCCGAAAGATTTTCTACCTTGAAAAATCTTTCTGCCTTTGCAATACCACTTTCAGATAGTCTTATTGCCTTTTCCTTTTCGTCAATTTCATAATCTTCTGGGGTCAAATTCTTTGCAAATCTTTGTGCAGTATAATACATTTCGCTAGACTTAAACCCTTGCCCAGAAATAATAAGAGGAGTTCTTGCTTCGTCAATAAGAATACTATCCACTTCGTCCACAATGGCAAAATTTTGACCACGTTGCACTTTGTCTTCTAGCCTTTGGACCATATTATCTCTAAGATAGTCAAAGCCAAGTTCGTTGTTGGTGCAATATGTGATGTCGCAATCGTAAGCCTTTTTCTTCTCTTCTTTGCTCATATCCGAAAGGTTCACCCCAACGGTCAGTCCCAAAAATCTGTGAACCTTGCCCATCCATTCGGCATCACGCTTGGCAAGATATTCGTTTACCGTAACTACATGCACACCTTTGCCAGCAAGAGCATTGAGGTATGCGGGAAGTGTTGCCACAAGAGTTTTACCTTCACCAGTTCTCATCTCTGCAATACGACCTTGATGCAATGCAATGCCACCTAACAGTTGCACATGAAAGTGCTTCATATGCAATACCCTTTTGCTTGCCTCCCTAACTGTTGCATAAGCCTCGGGCAATATGTCGTCAAGAGTTTGCCCTTGTTTTAGTTGCTCCTTAAGATAAGGAGTCATTGCCACCAATTCTTCGTCAGACTTTTTAGAAAACTCTTCATCAAGAGCCTCAATTTGTTCTGCAATTTTTTCTAGTTTTTTTATGTTTCTTGTGTTATCTGATGGAAACAATTTTGAAAATAATCCCATGTAAGTTTTCCCTTCTACTAAATATTTTTGTTTTCGTATATTATCAAAAGTTTTCCCTTTTGAAAAAACAAAATTTCATTTGTTAGTTTACTATACTTTTTATTAAAATAAAAGACTTTTTTTA
Organism: uncultured Clostridia bacterium; assembly: GCA_945928645.1. Lineage (GTDB taxonomy): Bacteria > Bacillota > Clostridia > Christensenellales > UBA1242 > UBA7862. Next base: position 27,573 of record CAMENR010000011.1, read on the forward strand.
CAATTTATCCAATTATTGCCCATTTTATATAAAATTCGTATAAATTTTAATCAAAATTCTCAATAAAAACATTCAAATTGCCTTATGCATGACAAAATGTTATACCATAAATACTTCTTGCTTTGCTTCTTTTCAGGACTTTGGTTATTTCGTCCATAGTTGCTCCTGTTGTGAACACATCATCAACCAGCAATATTGTTTTATTTGACACATCTTCTTTGCTTATACACTCAAAAGCATCAAGCAAATTCTCTTTTCTTTCTGCCTTTGTTAAGTGTGTTTGTGTGGGGGTATCTTTTGTCCTTGATATACAACTATTTATGGGTATATTCAAAATATCTGACAAATGTCTTGCCAATAGTTCTGCCTGATTGTATCCCCTTGACTTCATTCTCTGCTTGCTTAATGGAACAGGGATAATAAGGTCAATCTTTTCTTTGCACCCTTGCAAGACCTTTTCCGCCATAAACTCTGCCATTGTCCTTGCAATATATTTTGCTTCGCCATATTTTAGGCTATAAACCATATGCTTTGCAACCCCTTCAAATTTGCAACAACAAAATACTCTGTCAAACTTATGCTCAGTTTGCTTACAGTTGTTGCAATACAGAGTGCAGTCGTTTACATTATCTCCACACTTGTTGCAACCAAAGGTTATCCAATCTATGTTGCCATAGCAATCATCGCACAGGTAGTGATGGTCATTTTGCAACCTTTCATTAGAACAATTTGAGCATTCAAACTTTTCTGCAAACAACTCATTTTCAAATTTTTGTAAAATTTCTTTCAATTCCCCACCCTTTTATGAATAAAGGCTATCCGCTTTTGACTTTTGAAGTTTTAGCAGTTCCTCTAGCATACTATATCTTTTGGCTGTGTAGTTGTTAAAAATCATTCTTGCAATATTCTTTTTTGGTCCAACCAGCACAACAAGTTTTTTTGCCCTTGTAACTGCTGTGTAAAGCAAGTTTCGAGTAATAATTTGATTGGAGCCAGCAACCACAGGCACAATCACTGCATCAAATTCACTGCCTTGACTTTTGTGGATTGTAGTGGCATAGCAGATATATAGTTCGAACAAATCTGCCTTGGAATAAACCACCTTTCTGTCGTCATCAAAGATAACTGTAGTTTCCCCTGTTTGATAATCAATCTTTTCTATTTTTCCTATATCCCCATTAAACACACCTTTGCCAATTTCGGTCATATCCTTCCCATAGTCTTTGCTCCACTCTAAGTCATAATTGTTAACCGTTTGCATAACTTTATCGCCTTCCCTAAGGCATCTTGTTTCAAAGTTAATCTCCGTTTTGCGTAACATATGAGGATTGATTACTTCTTGCAATTTTTTGTTTAGATTTTCCACCCCACAAACCCCAGATTTCATAGCACACAGCACTTGTATTTCTTCTGGCTTGCAGTTTAGAAATTTTGGCAATCTCTTGGTAGCCAGTTGGACTACAGTTTCATACATTTCTTGAGGGTCTTGTCTATTTTCATAAAAAAAGTCCTTTGACTTATTGCTAAGGTCGGGCATTTTGCCCTCATTTATAAGATGAGCATTGGTTACAATCAAACTTTGATCGTCTTGACGATATATTTGCGAAAGTTTTACAACAGGGATTGTCTTGCTTCCTATTATATCATGCAACACATTTCCTGCCCCCACACTAGGGAGTTGGTCCTTATCCCCAACCAAAATCACTTTGCATGTTGCTGGAAGGGCCTTTAGCAAACTGTAAAACAACGACACATCAACCATACTCATTTCGTCTACTATTACACAGTCGGCAATCAATTTGTTTTTTTCGTTGTAATTAAAAACCGCTTGCTCTCCCTCTTTGTAGGTCATTTCAAGGGCTCTATGAATAGTGCTTGCCTTGTGGTTGCAAGCCTCCGACAATCTTTTTGATGCCCTGCCTGTAGGAGCAAGCAATAACACTCTGTTAGTCCATTTTTTCAGTGCTTGTAGAATGCATTTTACAATAGTTGTTTTTCCTGTTCCTGGGCCACCTGTTATCACAGTAACTTGCCCCAAAACAGCCTCTCTCACTGCCTCTTTTTGCGTTTCGTGGAGTTTAATTTTGTTTATTCTTTCGTATTCTGCTATTTCCCCCTCAACATCGACATTTTGTTCCACCTTTGACATACTTTGCATTATCAGTTTGGCAGAAATACTGCTTTCCATATAATAAAATTTTTTCAAGCACACACAAGGGGCATCTTTATAGTCAAAAACCTTTATAACGCTTTCAATCTCCAATCTTTCTATCTGATTTTCAAAAATAGGAGATAATATCTCGACCTCCAACCCCAAAAGGTCAACCTCTGCCGAAAATAATTGTTCTTTTGGAATGTATGTATGTCCATTTTTGTCCGAAAACTCAGACAATAGGTGCAATATTCCCGCCCTAATTCTAAAATCCGATGTAGCCTCTATGCCCATCTTGAATGCAATCCTGTCCGCAGACAAAAACCCCACGCCAGTGATATCTTCCACCAACACATAAGGGTTTTGGGATACTGTTTCTATCGTTTTGTCCTTATAGTAATTGAATATCTTTACAGATAAATTGGTGGATATATCATATTGTTGCAAAAAGATAACAGCATTTTGCATTTTCTTTATATCCCCATAGTTTTGTGCTATTTCAAATGCTTTTTTTTCGCTTATTCCTCGCACTTCCTTAAGCCTTGTAGGAGCATATTCCAGCACACTTAAGGTGTCTGTTCCAAACTTTCTAACAATAGCCTCTGCTGTTACCGGGCCAATACCCCTTATAAGCCCACTTGCTAAGTATTTTTTTATACTTTCCACTGATTTTGGCTCTACTGTTTCTATTTTTACAAAGGCAAACTGCTCACCAAATTTACTGTTTTGGACAAAATCTCCCTCCATCTCCACATCTTCGCCTACATTAGCAGACACAGTTTTGCCCACGCATGTCAAAAGTCTGCCCTTGTAATCTATGTTAAGGACAGTGTATCCATTTTCGGAATTTTTGTATATTATGTCTTCTATAGAGCCAGTTATCTTCATGTTCAGCCTTTTATCTTAGTCGTCATCGTCATCATCGTCATCATCGTCATCATCGTCATCGTCATCGTCGTCATCGTCGCAATCGTCGCAATCGCAATCGTCATCACAATTACAGTCGTCGTCGCAGTCGCAATCATCGTCGCAGTCGCAATCATCGTTGCAATCACAATCGTCGTCATCACAATTGTCATGACAATGTCCGCCACAACAGGAGCAATCGTGAGTGCAATCGTAATAATTTTCGTCGTCGTCTGTTGCATATACATTGATGTCCAAATATGCTATCTTATAATCAGGATACTGTTGCAAAAGTACATCGTCTTCTGCCACAGGAGGCAAAGACTTACCAAACACAACCAACTCCTCTACCTCGTCGTCAAGCATATCTTGAAGATACTCTACACATTCGGATTCGTCTTCTACCCCCTCCACTTGTGCAAATTCAAACCCAGGCAAAAAGCCCTTGAACAAGGTCTTTCCCCCTGCAACATAACTTGTAATCATTGCCGGAAAGCCAGCAACCATAATTGTATGTTTTTTTAGGTCGTGATTGTAAATAATATCACCAAATTGTTGTTTATTGTTATTTTCTTTCTTCATAATCATTCCTCTTATCTTATTATATCAAACTTTTTATAAAAACAAAAATAAAACCCAAGGGTTGCCCCTCAGGTTTTGGAATAAATTTGAATATATATCAAATCAAAATACAATTATTCTCCTCTAAATGGGAGCAAAGCAACATTTCTAGCACGTTTAACAGCCACAGTGATTTCTCTTTGGTGCATAGCACAAGTGCCTGTTTGACGGCGAGGGACTATTTTCCCTTTTTCTGTTACAAATCTCTTAAGAGTTACAACATCTTTGTAGTCGATAACCTTGCTTCTGTCGGCACAAAACATACAAACTTTTTTCTTGTTTACTCTCTTTGGCCTTTTAGCAATTTTCTCAGCTGATTCTGCAACTTCTTTTGCAGGAATGTTTTGTTGTTCTGTCATTTCATTTCTCCTTTTAATTGGATGTAAATTTATTCTTCACTTTCTTCGTCATCGTCATCATCGTCGTCATCATCGTCATAAGAACAACCACAGCAATGTTCACAGTCGTGGTCGCATGACATAAAGAATCTATCATCTATTTCAAACATATTTTGCCTCCTTAAAATGGCAAAGTATCGTCCTCAATAGGTTGAAGTTCTGCCGATTGAGAATCACTTTGCGAAGATTGTTCATTTGAAGTCTTTGAACTCAGAAATTCAACTTCCTCAGCCACAACTTCAGTAACATATCTCTTTGTGCCATCTTGGGCATCATAACTTCTGGTTTGCAAACTACCAACAATGCCAGCCTTGCTACCTTTTCTGAGATATTTGTGGCAGTTGTCCGCTTGAATTCTCCAGACCACAATGTTGATAAACTCGGCATCTCTTTCACCACTTTGAGCAAATCTCTTTGGCACAGCCAATGTAAATCTGCAATAGTTGATACCACTGTTTGTGGTGGACAACTCTGGGTCTTTTGTTAAATTTCCAACCAAAATTACTTTGTTCATAATTCTCTCCTAATTTTTGCAAATAATTAGTCTTTGCAGACAATAATGTTTCTCAAAATGCTATCAGTAATAAGCAAAAGTTTGCCCATAGCGATGCTTGTTTCTTTTGGGGATTCAAAAGTCATAAGGACATAAAATCCTTCCTTTTTGAACTTGATTGGATATGCAAGAGTCTTCATACCCCATTTGTCAATACCGCTTACTGTTCCGCCATTTTGTTCAACATAATTCTTGAACTTTGCAATAACCCCTTCTCTTTCTTCTTCAGAAAGTGATGGTGAAATGACATAAAGCACTTCGTATTTTGACATTTTTATACCTCCTTTGGACTTATTCGGCCAATTGCTTGGCAAGAGAAATAATTTTGAAATTCAAAAATTATTCGGACATAATAATATCAAACTATTAACCAAAAATCAAGAGTTTTTTCAAAAAAGTATCTATTTCTATGTTATTTTTCAAAAAAACATTTATTTTCATTTATTATATACACTATTTACCCAACAACTGCAATCCCCCTTGTCAATTACCCCCACCATTAACCAAAAAACTCCCTCATACGAGAGAGTTTTTTGTATTCATTTATAACATTTGCTAATATCTTTATCTAGTTTTGCAACAATACACATCAATATATCATATTAACAACATATTATCAATGCTTGGTCAATGTAACCTTGCTACTTGCTGTGGAGCATGCCACCGTTGTGCCACTGGTTGTTGTTCCAATTGTGCTGTATGGTCCAGCCGAGCCATTGTAGAATGTACTTGCTGGCAAATCTATTGTATATCCACTCTGCAAGTTGTATGGCAGTGTTATGTTTGCAAGTGCAGAGCATCCATAAAACATATCAGTAAAGTCTGTGCAACTCTCAAGATTGAAATTGCCAAGATCTAGACTGGTGAGTGATGAGCAATTATTAAACATATTCCACATACCTCTTACTTTACTTGTATCAAAATTACTTACATTTAGACTGGTTAGAGAAGAACAACCCAGAAACATATAGCTCATCCCTTCTACTTTATTTGTATCAAAATTACTTACATTTAGACTGGTTAGAGAAGAACAACCCATAAACATATAGCTCATCCCTTCTACTTTATTTGTATCAAAATTACTAAGATCTAGGCTGGTTAGTGAGGAGCAACCATTAAACATCTGAAACATACTTGTAACTTTGCTAGTATCAAAATTATTAAACTCAATTGACCTAAGACTTCTAAAAAAATCTGGCTCAGAAGGATCTACTACAAATAAACTACCTGAATTTTGTGGAGCATATATTGTCCCTGGAGAGTATATCACTATGGTAGATTTATCACTGCCCCAATAGGCTGTTACATCACTTATTGTATCAGATGTTACATATGCAGAAGTGTCAGTTTCGCTATTAGTTCCCACAGATACACTATTGGTGAGTCCTGCTATTTCTGATTCGACTTTCGTAAATTTTATTGTAGTAGTTGTATTTATTAGAGATGTATAATCACCTATCCTGCTTATCCAGTTCCTTGTAAGGTATGCTACTGTCTCCACTTCTACATGCTCTGCGGTGGTCAATGTAAAGGCGAATTTGTTGGTGTTGTCGGCTAGGTAACTAGCGACTGTGCCTGGGGTGATTTCGAGGAGCATATATATTCTGCCTGTTTCTTGGTAGCCTAGGACTAGTTTTTTGGAAGATAGTGAGGAGTTGTCTATGCCAGAGTTTTTGATAGTAGTTCTTTTGGCAGATATGTTAGAGGAAGATAGGTCGCCGAAGTAGTATTTCCTTGTCATATTAGTTACTTTTCCATTGTCGGTTAGGGTTATTGTTAGGTCGTAGTTTTCCATAAGGTTTTTGTTTTGAAAAGTAAACTCAAACACTACATATGTATTGCTATCGTCCAGTTGTAATGCACTGCTTGTTGCTTCCAAAGTTGCATTTGTTGTTGTGCCACCATATCCAAAACTTAGGTTACCATTCTTGAATGCAATGGCACTAGAGTCGTTAGTCCTTTGATATGTTGCACTAGTATCGCATACTACTTGTGGTGTTGGTGTGTATGTAACAAGCAGTCCTGATGTAACATTAACTTGTGTAGCAGCCAGAGCCCAAAATACCAGCCCCACAGCGCCAACAAACACCGCACAGGCAGTAAATATTAGTAGTGTTAGTCTTTTCTTCATATTCTTCTCCTATTGTTGTTTTTCATATTTATCCTCTACTATTAGAATCTCAAATATTAGGCAAAATTATGTAAACAAAAAAAAGAGTTCTGCACCATTATACAGTGGCACATAACCCTTTATTCTGTGTTGTTATATCGGTTGTAACGAGGTTTCTCTTAAGAGATTTTTCCCACCCCCTTATACTTGCTGTTTTTGTGGCTAAAATCTTCATTTTGGGGGTTCTCCTTTTATCTAAAATTCTTGCCCTCATTAT
>CAMENR010000012.1 GCA_945928645.1 uncultured Clostridia bacterium
TAACGAGGTTTCTCTTAAGAGATTTTCCCCACCCCCTTATACTTGCTGTTTTTGTGGCTAAAATCGTCATTTTGGGGGTTCTCCTTTTATCTAAAATTCTTGTTCTCATTATATTTTACACAATTTTTTTTGTCAAAAGATTTTGAGTGGTTTTTTCAAATTTTCTTATTATTTTAGATTTTGACACCATTTTTTGTCATTTTTTATGTTTTTATGTAGTTTTTTTTGATTATTTTGACCTTTTTTGTGGTTTTTTATACAATTTGGGTTTTTTAATGTTTTTATACATTTTTGAAGTTGTAAGGATAAAAAAACTACAAACAAGGTTTGCAGTTTTAGTTATGTTATTGGTAACTTTGAGAGTAAATGCAATGGCAGTATACATTTGGGGAAATTGCTTTTGATGTAGAGTTTGTATATATATTTTTGATTTAGAGATTGTGTATTTGCTCCACAAGTTGCATTTTGTTCTCGCTGGAATATAGAGCCATACCCATAACAATGATGTTTGCGCCCAAAGATTTCAACTCTGGGGCATTGTCTAAGTTTACCCCACCATCAACCTCCACAACTAGGTTTATTCCCTGTTTTTTGATTACTTTTTGCAATTCTTCCAATTTTTGAAGGGTTTGAGGTATAAAGGGTTGCCCACTTTTGCCTGGCTCTACACTCATAACCAGCACCATATCGCAATATGGAAGGAAAGATTCAATATCCTTTATTTGTGTGCTTGGGTTGATTACTATGGAAGCAAAAGCGCCTTTACGCCTTATTTTGCACAATGTTTTTTGCAAGAGTTTGGAACTATCAAAGGCCTCATAATGCACAGATACAATGTCTGCACCATTTTTTATGTATTTGCCAACCACTCGCCATGGTTTTTGCACCATAAGGTGAACATCTAGTGGTTTGTGAGTTATTTTATTTATTTTGCCCACTGTTTTGTGGTCTATTGTTTTGTTTGGCACAAATTTTCCGTCCATTACATCACAGTGGATATAGTCCACATTGACATCATTAAGAATATTTATATATTCCAAAAGGTCTTTTGATTGAGGTGGATTGGTAGATGCAGATAACAAAAGCGACATAATTATTCTCCTTTTTGTGTTGAATTTTTTATATAACTTCGCCTAAGTTGACCACACGCACCGTCAACATCATTGCCAAGACTACGACGTGTGGTTACATTTATATTGTAGGATTTGAGAATTTCTGCAAATCTATTGACTACTTCGTCCGAACAGCGCTTGAAATCGTTCTCCTTCACTTCATTTAAGTTGATTAGGTTGACAATGCAATTGCGTTTGGAAAGCAATTTTGCCAATCTTAATGCATGCTCTGTGGAAGAGTTTACATCTTTTATTAGGATATATTCAAACAGAATTCTCCTGCCTGTTTTTTCAAAATAGTAGTCGCAGGCATCTAATAGTTCTGCCACTGTGTAACCTTTTGCAATGGGCATAAGGCTTCGCCTAGTCTGGTCGTTGGATGCATGAAGGGATAGACAAATATTGATTTTGAACCCACTATCTGCTAGTTTGTAAATCTTTGGTACAAGACCACAAGTGCTGATAGAAATGCTCCTTTCGCTGAAATTTAGACCACGATTGCAAGTTACTATCCTTAGAAATTGCATAAGGTTGTCAAAGTTATCCAATGGCTCTCCACTGCCCATAAGGACAATATTGGAGATTTTTCTATCTTGCAATGTTCCACCAAGAAGTTTGTTTACTGCAATCACTTGCGACAAAATTTCGCCGGCAGAAAGGTTGCGAACCAGCCCATCTAGCCCTGAAGCACAGAACTTGCACCCCATTCTGCACCCCACTTGACTAGAAACGCACAGTGTGTTGCCAAATTTGTAGCGCATAAGCACCCCTTCTACAATATTTCCGTCTGCAAGAGAATACAAAAATTTTGAAGTGCCATCTGCAGATTGTTTTTGCGTTAGTATCTTTAGTTGTTCATCTTCAAACTGCTCTTTCAACTTGTCCTTTAGGTCTTGAGTAATAGTTGTTATTTCCTCAATCTTTTTCCCCAACATAATGTCGTGAAATATTTGTTCGGCTCGATATTTTTTTTCGCCAAGAGAAAGGACAACCTGTGTTAGTTCGTCAAGAGTCAAACTCTGTATATCTCTCTTCATAATCACTCCTTTATTTGCCCAAGCATACTTCCTTCGGCTATTTTTTTGCCATTTAACAAGGCTTTTGATGGAAGGATTTTGCCATTTGGTGCTTGGACCATATCTAGAAGAACAAGTCCGTCCTTGCACCTAACAACCAATCCACTTTTACCACTTGCCTTTGCCACTTGCCCACAGCACAACTTCTCTATGTCTAGCCCCCAAATATTGTCTTGAGGTGTTGCTTTATAGATTTTAAGCACTTCTCCATTGGCAACTGTCCATGCCACTGGCCATGGATTTAGCCCTTGACAAAAATGTTGTATTTCTTCTGCTGTCTTTGAAAAATCTATCTGACTAGTTTCTCTCTTTAACATTGGATAATAACTCGATTGCTGGTCATTTTGTTTTGTAAATACTGCCTTGCCACTCTCCAACAAGTCTAGCGCTTCTGGGAGCATTTGTGCGCCCAATGTGGCAAGCCTAGCGAGCAATTCTCCAGCAGTTTCTCCTGGCAAAATGTCAAATGCCTTTTGCATAAGCATATCCCCTGTATCCAGCGAGAGAGCAGTCTGCATAATGGTTACCCCAGTTTGCTTTTCACCATTGATAAGCACCCAATTGGCAGGGCAACTGCCACGATACTTTGGAAGAAGTGATGCATGGACATTTATCACCCCAAAAGGTGCAAGAGTTAGTATGTTTTGCCTTAAAATTTGCCCAAAAGATGCTGTTACTAGCACATCAGGTTGAAGGTTTGAAATATCCTCAAACCCTTGTTTGCTAACTGATTTATACTGAAAAAATGGAATATTTTGCGACAGACAAAATTTTTTTACCGGAGAAAACTCCACTTTTCCGCCACGACCGACTTTTTGGTCAACCCCCATTACACACGCTAAAACCTTGTGAGAAGAGTTTACAAGTGCTTGAAGAACTGTAAGTGAAAAATCACTAGAACCCAAAAAAACAACCTTCATATCTTCCCCCTTATTTTGTATGGTCGATATACAATATCCCGTCGAGATGGTCATATTCGTGGCAGAATGCACGTGCCATAAAATCTGTGGTGGTTATGCTCATTGGAAAATTGTATCTATCTACAAACTCCACAGTAATTTTGTTTGGTCTGCATACTTTGGATTGTTTGCCTGGGATACTAAGACACCCTTCTGGCCCAGTTTGACTGCCAGATGATTTGACAATGCGTGGGTTAATAACTTCCAAATAACAGTTGTTTACATTTATTACAAATGCTCTTTTCAGCACCCCTACTTGAACACTGGCTAGCCCCACCCCACCAGACTTTTCAAGTGTTTCTTTCATATCGTCCAAAAGGTCCCATAGGGTTTCGTCAAACTTGGTTACTTCTTTGGACCTTTTTCTTAGTATATCATTTTCTATTGTAATAATTTTTCTTGTTGCCACTTTGCAACCTCCTATATTCATTATAATTATATAATGATAATTAGTTTTGTCAAATATTAAATTTTTTCATACTTTGCTTTTGCATAAAAAGTTCGGATATTTTATAGATAACATACTTCTATTGTTATTGTGGCTATTATGAGAAAAATTTTGCTAAGAACATAACCTCGCACAATGTATAACTCCAACTTTTAATATAAAACACAACATCAACTCAAATTCTGTGGGTCAAGTTCTACAAATATAGACACTTGATTTTTCTTTTGACTGTCACAAATGGAATATATTTGAGGGATAATAACATCTTGGTTTTTTCTGTAAAGTCTAATCATAATTTGATATCTAAAATTCTTTTGCAAGCGTTTTTTGGGACATCTCATAGCAGATAGATAGACAAAATCACTGGTGTATGTTTTGTCTTTAAGTTCTCTTATTTGGGTGTAAATATTTTGCAAAGTGTCTTGGGCTTTTTGCTCGTTTTCACTGGTTACAAGCACTCGGAGCATTGTTACAAAAGGCGGAAAATGTGTTGTTTCTCTAAGCGAGAGTTCCCTTTTGAAAAAGGCATCATAGTTGTAATCCACAGCACATCTATAGGCAAAATGCTTTGGATAATAAGTCTGTAGGACAACCTTGCCCTCTCCTTCACTTCTACCTGCTCTGCCAGATACTTGAGTAATAAGTTGGAATGTCCTTTCTATTGCTCGATAGTCCGAAAAGTGCAAACTTACATCGGCATCTACAATCCCCACTAGCGAAACACCCTCAAAATCGTGTCCCTTTGCAATCATTTGCGTTCCTACCAAAATTGCAGGTTTTGTGCTATTGAATTGTTGCAAAATATTGACATAGGCAGATTTATTTTGAGTTGTATCATTGTCCAACCTAAACACTGGGACATCTGTCAATTTTTTCAGTTCCTCCACCACCTGCTCTGTGCCAACAGCCCCTGTCCTTAATGACACACTGCCACATTTTGGGCAACGAGAAAGCATTTTGTAACGCCTATTACAATAATGGCACTTCAAAAGATTGTCTTCCTTGTGATAGACCAAAGACACATCACAATCTTCGCATTTTGGCACATAACCACAATTTCTGCACATTACAAAAGAAGAAAACCCTCTTCTGTTTATAAAAATCATAGCCTGCTTGCCCTGCGAAATACAATGGTCCAATTCACCCAAGAATTTATGAGAAAAAATACCTGTGTTGCCATTTCTAATTTCGCTTAGCATATCTACAACTTCTATTACAGGCAATTCCTTTTGATTTGCTCTATTTGGTAGGATAATCTTTCTATACTCGCCAATAGATGCCAAATAGGAACTTTCTATGCTTGGAGTGGCAGAACCTAAAATGAGTGGGCAGTTGTTGAGGTATGCCAGATATCTTGCCACCTCATGAGTGTGATATCTTGGATTACTCTCCGAATAATAACTAGAATCATGTTCCTCATCAACCACAATCAATCCAATGTTTTCAAGGGGAGCGAAGATACAAGATCTTGCTCCTATTGCAATCTTTGCCTGCCCATTTTTTAATCTTTGCCATTCGTCAAACCTTTCTCCACTAGACAAATTGCTGTGAAGGATAGCAACTGTATCACCAAAGGCATTCCTAAACCTTGCAAACATTTGAGGAGTAAGAGAAATTTCTGGGACTAACATAATGGCAGTTTTGCCCTGTTTTAGAGCGTTGCGAATACAGTTTATATATACCTCAGTCTTGCCACTGCCCGTTACTCCATGCAACAAAAATGTGGCATATTTGCTACTTGTAATAGTATCCACTGCCTTTTGTTGTGTTGGGTTGAGGGTTATAGACTTTTGAGCAACTGTAAAAGCATTTTGGGGGGCTCGCCTTTCCCCTTGCGAAACAACCCTAACATACCCCTTTTTTATAAGCGTATTTAGGGCAGATTGACCAAATTCCTTTGAAATATCACTTTTCTTTGCACTGCCACATTCCCGAAGTTTTAGCATAAGTTCAAGTTGCTTTGTTGCTCTGCTGTCCAAATTTGGAATGTTATCTACATTTAACGAAACATACTCCACTTGTTTAGACTTTCCATTTCGCACATATTGTGGCAAAAAAAGGTTGATGACATCAATCAGCCTCAAATAAAATTTCTTTTTCATAAAAAAACACAACCTAAGCATATTTTGCGTAAGCAAGGGTTGTGTATCCATTTTGGAAGAAATGTTTTTGAGTTTTGCAATGTCAACTGTTGAACTTGCCTTGACCTCTGTCACAAATCCCTCAACATTCCTGTTGCCAAATGGAACTCTCACTCGGTCGCCTACCTCAACACTCATATCACAAGGGATATTGTAGTCAAAAACCTTGTCTGTGGTGCTGGTTGCAACGTCAACAACAACTTCTGCAATCATAATCTATCCTTATTTGTTTTCTTCCCCAAGTTTTGTTGGGACAATCTTGCCCGAATAAACTTCTCTGGCAGCAATGGAAATTGCTTTTTCTTGTGAAGACTCTATTACATCTGGGATTTCCTTTTCCAATTCTTTTGCACGTTTTGCAACAAGATTTGTAAGGATATATTCGTTCCCTGCGATTTTTCTGAGTTCTTCAATAGGTGGGTCAATCATCATGATAATTCACTTCCTTTTACTTTCTTAGCAAAATTTTAGCACACACCAAACATTTTTGCAAGAGAATATTTGATATTTATTTGTTTATTAAACATTTGCTAATGCTCTAAATTCTTGCTCATTTATTATTTTTATTCCAAGTGCTTGAGCTTTTGCAAGTTTGCTACCGGCATCTTCGCCTACAAGCACAACATCTGTGTTTTTGGAAACACTGCCAGATACACTCCCTCCAAGGTCTTCAATTATTTTTGTAGCCTGTGGTCTAGTAAAGTCTGCCAAAGAGCCTGTAAGGACCACTTTCTTGCCATAGAAAAAGTTACTTGTATCTACAACTTTCTTTTCTGGCACTTTTATTTTTATCCCTCTTTGTAGCAGGTTTTTAATTTCATCAAGGTTGTTTTGGTCGGCAAAATAACTAACGATATTTTTTGCTATAATAGGTCCAATGTCATCTATCGCAACCAACTCCTCATAGGTTGCTCTCATCACATTGTCCAAGGTTTCAAACTTTTTTGCAAGGTCTTTGGAAGTTTTTTCTCCTACACCATCTATGCTTATAGCATCAAGGAAATTTGCCAATTCACAATTTTTACTTTTTTCTATGCTAGACAAAAGGTTTTCTATTTTTTTATCCTTAAATCCTTCTAGTTTTTCCAGTTTCTCTCTTGTCAAAAGATATATATCACTGATTTTCCTTACCCCACAGTCGTCAAACAGTTGGGCAGAAGTTTTATCCCTAACTCCCTCGATATTCATACAGTTGCGAGAGGCGAAATAAGTGATTTGGTTGATAACCTTATCCCTACAAGCAGGATTAGTGCAAAAAATATTTGGTCCAACAGTGATAAGTTTTTCGTGACAGCATGGGCAAATTACTGGCTTTTCAATCTCCTTAGAATCTGGCAAATCTTGTGCAATGCCCAATATTTCTGGGATAACCTCGTTGCTCCTTCTGACAAACACCAAAGAGCCAATCTTTATCTTTTTGCGAGCAATGTCGTCTATGTTGTTAAGTGTAGCCCTTGTTACTGTTGCACCAGCCAGTTCCACTGGGTCTATTTCTGCAGTTGGAGTAACCTTGCCCGTCCTACCCACACTCCAATCAACACGCCTTAAAATGCTTGTTAGTTCCTGAGGGGCAAATTTGTATGCAATAGCCCACTTTGGATATTTTGCAGTAGTCCCCAAAATTTCTCTGTCCTTTATATTATTCAATTTGATTACAAGTCCATCAATTTGAATGTCCAATGTTGCTTTAACTTTGTCCACTTCCAGAGCAATCTGCTCAATTTCTTTGGCATCTTTGCACACTCTAAAAAGTTTGCCAACCATAAACTTGTTTTTCTTCAAAAATTCGTAAACATCTTCTTGACTTTCAAAGGGAGTATCGCTGGAAATAAGGTCATAAAATACTACATCTACATTCCTTTTTGCAGTTACCTTTGGGTCAAGGTTTCTTATTGCCCCAGCCACAGCATTGCGAGCATTTTTCAGTTTTTCTTCGGCAGTTTTGTTGTATTTTTCGAGGTTGCGTTGAGTGATTACTCCCTCTCCAGCCAAGGTTATATTGCCCTGATAGTTTATTGTAAGAGGCACAGATTTTATGGTTTTTACCTGTTCTGTTACATCTTCTCCCACATATCCGTTGCCTCTAGTTGATGCCTGATACAGTACACCATTCCTATACTCCACAATTATCCTCAGCCCGTCAAACTTGTGCTCCACTGTAAAGGTGGGGTTATTAACTACACTCCTTACATCGCTAACAAACTTTTCCAACCCCTCAAAATCGTTACACTTGCCCAAACTAAAAAGCCTGACCTTATGTTCTACTTTCTTAAAACCAGATAATATATCTCCCCCCACCCTTATTGTAGGAGAATTGGATAGCACAGTCCCAGTTTCTTTTTCCAGCATAACCAGTTCGTCATACAAGACATCATAGTCATAGTCGCTTACAATGGGTTGCTCCAAGACATAATATCTATAGGCATATTCATTTAGAACATTTACCAATTCCTTCATACGTTCCAGTTTGTTCATAGTATCTCCTTTACTAACAAAGATGTTAATTATTGCACTATAGTTATAGGTGCATATTCAACAGACAAAGTCTTTATACCAATGCCATCAAAATTTATGCTGACACATTTTGTAACAGCAATACCCTGATTGCTGGTTATTGTGCCATTGCCAAACTTTGGATGAGATACCCTAGCCCCAACAAAATATTTTGTGGCAAGACCTTCGCTTTTTTGCTTTTCCGTTGAAGTTTCAAATTTATTAAGAGAAAAACTCTTTTTTGCAAAGGTTGGAAAACTAGAGGACATAGGGCTTGTTTGAGCTTTTTGAAACATTGGTGTATCATCAAGCAATGCGCACTCTTTCAAAAATCTCGATGGCAAGGCATAATCTCTCCTGCCAAACACAAAGCGAGATTTTGCATAGCTCAAATAAAGACTTTCTTCTGCCCTAGTTATAGCCACAAACATCAGTCTTCTTTCTTCTTCAATGTCATTTTGAGTGGAGTATGTCCTAACTATTGGGAACATTCTCTCTTCCAGCCCAGCAACAAATACCACCCTAAATTCTAGCCCTTTCACTGCGTGCACAGTTGCTATCGTAACGGTGTTTGCCTTGTCGTCATATTCATCCATATCTGTTACAAGGGTTATAGATTGCAAAAACTCACTAACAGTGCTTTTTGGGTTGTTTTTGAAGTATTCTTGTGCCATAACAAGAAAGTTATCCACATTTAACAATCTCGACAAATCTTCTTCTGAAGAGGTGTTGTATATACTCTTAAAGTCTATGACTTTTATGAGATACTCCACAAATTCATACCCAGGGAGGACTTGATACTTTTCATTTAACTTTTGGATAATATCCTTAAATGGCTTTATTTTTCTTTCCAACCCAGCGTCAAGCATATACTCGTCAGAATTAAGTATAAGGTTATAAGGTGTTGTGTTGTGAAACTCAGATAATTGCAAGATGTTTGCTATGGTAGCGTCACCTATACCACGTTTTGGGTAGTTTATTATCCTGGCAAATGAGGTAGAATCATAAGGATTGGCAAGCATTTTTAGATAACTTACAATATTTTTAATTTCCAATCTTTCAAAAAATTTATTCCCACCAAAAATCTTATAAGGTATGTTGTAATTCAAAAATTTTTCTTCAAAAGGAGCACTCATAGCATTCAATCTTGTCAGCACTGCAAAATCGCTATACTTATAGCCCATATTTGCGACCATTGTCTTTATTGTCAGGGCAATATGTTCTGCCTCGTCAAATTCGTCCACCGCCTTGTAGCAGGTTATCTTGTCCCCTATTTTATTCTCCGTCCACAAAACCTTGTCGTTGCGCAGTTGGTTGTTTTTGATAAGTTTATTTGCAATGGTCAAAATTTCCTTTGTAGAGCGATAGTTTTGCTCTAGTTTGAAAATTTTGTAGTCCGGAAAATCTTGCTGGAAGGAACGTATATTTTCTATGTTTGCCCCTCGCCAAGAATATATACACTGATCCTCATCTCCCACTACAAATATGTTGCCATGTCCCATTGCAAGTAGATGGGCAATTTGATATTGAATATAATTGGTGTCTTGAAACTCATCAATATGGATATATTCAAATTTATTTTGATATCTCCTTAGTATGTCTGGAAATTCTACAAACAACTCGTATGTCTTGGTAAGCAAATCGTCAAAGTCCAGTGCATTGTTGCTGGCAAGAAAACTCTGATAGGCAGAATATGCCTTGGTTATGTCTTCAATGTCAGGCACATCTTGATTAAGCTTTTGATAATCCCATGGGGACAGATTTCTGTTTTTTGCGTTTGAAATGTGATACTCCACCTTTTTATCAAAGCCCTCTTTGTCTATCTTTAGGTTTTGCAAAACAGTCTTTATCGCTTTGCTTTTTTCTGTGTCGGTATAGATGGAAAAATTGCTATCAAAATTGATTGTAGAATTGATATTTTTGGTAGATTTTAGGCTAGAAATATGTCTGCGAAGAATTTTTACACACATAGAGTGAAATGTGCTTATCCATATATCTTCTGCCTCGTCACCCAATAATCCCAACAACCTTTCCTTCATTTCGTTTGATGCCTTGTTGGTAAAGGTTATAGCAAGGATATTTTGTGGGTGGATACCCATATCTCTCACAAGGTATGCTATTCTGTAGGTAACCAACCTTGTCTTGCCACTGCCAGCTCCAGCCAGCACCATACTTGCCCCCTCAATCTGCTTAAGGGCAATCAGTTGTGAATTGTTAAGTTTGCTTAAATCTATTTGCTCGTTTGACATATTATCCACAGTGAGCAGTGCCAATTTAGGCAAACTCCTCACTATAAAACTCCTTGTGGGAAAGTATACCACATAAGCCAAAAACTCACAACCAAAATTTGCTGATAAACATCAAAAATTGCACAAAAAATATTTGGCAAAGTTTCAAAAATTACCCCCTTGCCAAATAATCCCCTATAAAAGACTTTGTTATAAATTTTATACAAACATAGAGATAGGATGCTCCTTTATGTATCTCATCTTCATTATGCGATATTTTTGATTAAGCGTTGAAATATAAAACTGCTTGCCCTCTGTGTCCAGCGACCTAAAAAAATTTTTGTCCATCAGTTGCTGAACAGGATTTTGAGTGTTGCCACTTTCTATTATCTCACACACTTTTTGATAAAAAGTTTCGTCAAAAGATTGTTTGTGTTCTGTAGGCTGAATTTTCTTGGCAGGGACTTTGTGAGTGGAAATATAATTTGCTATGCTAGTAGCATTGTTTATAGTCTTTTGTGGCAAACGAGAATAATTATTGCTCTTCAACCTTTCTTTTGCAAGTTTTGCCAGACTATATATACTTCCCTTTGACTTTTCATTCATATTTGTTCCCTCCCATATTTACACCTAAATTATACCCCCTCACAAGCACTATCTCCAAAAGAAAATATTCTTGAATAATGTCTTTTATTGTCCCAATAAAAAGGAATAAAAATTTTTTAGTAAAAAATTAGGATTTAATGTTTTATATTTCTGCCACAAATGTATTCAAATATAATATCCGTTGAAAATTAAACTCCGTTTAATTTTACAATCTACGATTGAGTTTGATTTCATCAAACCAACGGATATTTAGACTATGAACTACTGTATAAAGCAAATGCTTTTTATTTTCGCAATAATTTGTATGTCATATGTATTTTTATATGAATACATAATATACGACAAAAAAGAACTCCTTTGGAGTCCTTTTCTTAAAATCAATTATTTGTATCTCTTTTTTCTTGCTGCTTCTTGTTTTTTCTTTCTTGCGACAGATGGCTTTTCGTATGCTTCCTTCTTTCTAAGGTCGCCAATAATACCGTCTTTTTGGCATTTGCGCTTAAATCTTTTGATAGCACTTTCCAAACTTTCGTTTTCGCCTACTTTAACTGTTGACATACTCTTTTCACCTCCCTTCGCAAACGAGTTTTCATCATAATTATACCCAAATCTCCAAAAATGTCAAGTATATTTACACTTTTTCCCTTTTAGCAAAAAAAATTCTTTTAGTCAAATTATCTTAACTCCATTCGACCAAAAGGTAAATGGTGGCGTTATACTCAATTATTTTGTGCAAACTATTCTGCCAGTATGCCGTCTAGGTAAGGTTTTTTGCCAATTAGTTGCACACATTCGCCACATTTTACGGGTTTTGCGGTGTAAACACGAATATAATTGCGAGAATAACCATTATAAAGGTCCTTTTTTTGCTCCTCAATCAGCACTTCCATAGTTTTGCCAACAAATTGAGAAATGTAATCTCTTTCCAACTCATCAGCCACATGTTTTAGTCGTTTTTCTCGAGCCTTTATTATATCCCCTGCTATTTGAGGCAATTTGCTAGCCCTTGTCCCTGGTCTAGAAGAATAGGCGAAAAAATGAATATGCGAAAATTTTACCTTTTTGACAAAATTCAATGTTTCCTCAAACAATTCCTCTGTTTCTGTAGGGTATCCCACTATTATATCGGTAGTTATTGAGGCTTGTGGGAAATATTTTCTTACAAGGCAAACTTTGTCGAGGTATTCCTGCGATGTGTAGTGTCTGTTCATATCTTTTAGCACTTTGTCGCTTCCGCTTTGGAGTGAAAGGTGAAATTGTGGGCAAAAATTTGGCATTTCACTGGCAATTTTCAAAAATTCATCTGTAATAATATTTACCTCTATAGAACCCAGCCTTATCCTTGCTTTAAGGTTGCTCAAAGCCTTCAAGACTTCTCCCAATGCTAACTTCCCGTCTATTTTATAATCGGAAATATTTATGCCAGTAATGACAAGTTCCTCGCAAGTTTTAGAAAGAATGGTAGCCTCTTGCACCACACTTGAAAGTGGTCTTGACCTGCTAAATCCACGAACATACGGAATAAGACAGTATGAGCAATAATTGTTGCAACCGTCTTGAATTTTTACATATCCACGAGTTCTAACATTGGTTGCCATAAGGTCATCTTCGTATTCTTTTGGTATCGAACACGCCATATTTAATCTCTTTTCCCCATTATTTTCAACATTTGCACTGTCAAGAGTTGTTCCTTCTACAACCAGGTCGCCCTCTGTAGTTTTTTTAAGACTTTCAGCAGTTTTATTTCCACTTTCCACTTTATCTGCACCTAAGGTTTCAACCAAAGGCTTATTATCCTTAATTTGTTTTGCTATTTTACCTTTGCCAGCGTTACCCGTTACATACACAACTCCCTTTTTGCCTGCGAATTGCTGTGGGTTGTGTTGAGAGGCACAACCGCAAACATAAATTATTGCATCTTTATTAAGTTTTTCAATCTTAGACAAGACCTGACGACTTTTTCTTTCTGCCTCTGTTGTTACCGCACAAGTATTGACGATATACACATCTGCCACCTCAAGTTGAGTTGTAACCTCAAAACCATCTTTTAATTGGTTCAATATCCCATCAATCTCATATTGATTTACCTTGCATCCTATATTCAAAAGACACACTTTTTGCATACTACACCTCCAACATTCCACACAGCAAACTTGCAACAAAAATGCTCGCTGTTTCCGTTCTCAAAATTCTCTTGCCAAAGCTGACAGAAGTGCAAACCTTTGACAAAGTGTCAATTTCCTCTGGCGAAAATCCACCCTCACTGCCTACCACATAGGCTATTGATGGCCTTTTTTTACCTTTTATCTCTTTTCCCATATCCAACAAAGCACTGCCAATATTTTTTGCATCTTCCTTTTCGTTGGCAAAAAGGACAAAGTCAAAATTCTTGAGCATTGGCAATATTTCTGCAATTTTCTTGGGTAAATCTATCTGCAAAAGACTCGTCCTACCACATTGTTTGCAGGCAGAAACAACAATCTTTTTCAGCCTTTCTACCTTTTGTTCATTTGGCTTGGCTATGCAAAACTTGGAGTAAAATGGCACTATCCTACTTACTCCTATTTCGCACAATTTTTGTGTAATCAACTCCAACTTATCCAGTTTTGGCAATGCTTGAAACAAGGTAATATCTACCTTTGGATTGGCAAGACAAGGATAACTGTCCAGCACTTCTAGTGTAGTTGCGGTTTTTGTTTCCATTAAAATTTTGCATACAAAAACATCACTGCCATCTTGAAAGCACTCCACTTCATCTCCCACCCTAAGCCTCATAATTCGGCTAAGATGTGTATGCTCATCTTCAGTCAATATTATCTTGCTACCAACATCAATCTTGTCAGAGCCTTCTACAAAAAATCTCTTTTCCATACTCGCATTTTACCATACAGTCATAAAAATTTCAACAAAAGGACATAAAATAACCATCGAAATTTAATAAATTAAATTTATTTGCTTTTGCAAGCAAATGTTTGCTAAACGCAAACCGATGGTTATTTTGCACTGCAAAAAATACTACAACAAAATGCTCTGTGCTTGAGATAATTTGTTCATTATACAAAAAACCACAAACACTGGTTTGTGGTTTTGTATTTTTTATAGTTTCGATAACTTGTCTTGATAGGCTTTGGTTTTTTTGAAAGATGATGTTGACAGATTGTTGGAAAGTTGCTCCATTATTTCCTTGTCCTTACGAGATGCTTCTTTTGGCATTTCCACACGTATTGTAACTAGCAAATCTCCGTATGAATCTCGCTGTAGCACTTTTACCCCTTTATTTTTCAACCTCATCAAAGTATTTGGTTGTGTAAGTGCTGGAATGTCCAAATCAAATGTTCCGTCTGCAAGTGGTATGGTAACCTTGCCTCCAAGATATGCTGTGGTAAATGGCACAGGCAAATCAAGTAGAAGATTAAATCCATCTCTTACCAAGATTGGATGTGGTGCAACATTTATGTTGATTATGAGGTCGCCATTTGGACCGTTTTTGGTGGATGCATTACCCTTGCCACGCATAGTAATAACCTGATTGTTATCTATGCCTGCTGGTATATTTATTTTTATGTCCTGAGTTTTCTTTTCGTTGCCACGGCCCATACAATAAGAACATTTCTCTTTTATTATTCTACCAGTTGCATTGCAAGTTTTGCAAGGTCCAACACTTTGAACTTGACCAAAAATGGAGTTTTGAACAATCCTCACCTGACCAGAACCATGACAATCTGGGCAAGTAGAGAGTTCCGTTCCATTTTTCGCCCCAGTCCCCGAGCAGTGTTCGCATTTTTCTAGTCTAGTTATCTTTACTATCTTTTCACAGCCAAAAACTGCTTCCTTAAATGTAAGGTTTAGCGAAAGGTTTATATCTTCGCCTGGGACTTGAACACCACTTTGCCTTCTTCCCCCTCCAAAAGCAGAAGAAAACACATCAAACAGATCCTCAAAGCCTCCAAAACTTGCCCCACCAGAAAAGCCTCCCTGACCAAATGGGTTTCCACCACCAAAGAAATCATTTGGATTGGCAGAACCATATTGGTCATAACTTGCCCTTTTGTTGCTATCCCCCAGGGTTTCATAAGCTTCGTTTACTTCCTTAAACTTTTTGGCACACTCTTCATCGTTTGGGTGCAAGTCTGGATGATATTGTTTTGCCAGTTTTCTATATGCAGACTTTATCTCTTCTTGAGAAGCGCCTTTGTCAACACCAAGTATTTTGTAATAATCTTTGTTGCTTGGCATATCTTCTCCCCTTATTTATTATCTTTTTCTTTTTTATCTTTATCTTTGTCTTCAATGATTATTTCGTCATCTTTGCTGTCTTTATTTTCTTCTTTAGTCTTTGCTTCTTTTGATGCTTGGGCATAAAGATTGGAGATTACACTGCTAGAACTTGCAGAAAGTTCTTCCAGAGCCTTCCTTATTTGTTCCACATCTTCTGTATCTATATCCCTCTTGCATTTGTCAATGTCTGCCTGAAGTTTTTGCTTGTCTTGTTCAGATAGTTTATCCCCATTTTCCTTCAACATTTTTTCAAGAGAGTTTATCATATTTTCGGCATTGTTTTTGGTTTCAAACAATTCCTTTTTCTTTTTATCTTCATCAGCAAACTTTTCTGCTTCTTTTATTGCCTCGTCAATGTCTTTTTCGCTTAGGTTGCTAGAAGCGGTAATGGTAATACTTTGCTCTTTGTTTGTGCCAAGATCCTTTGCCGAAACATGCACAATACCGTTGGCATCTATATCAAATGTAACCTCAATTTGTGGCACTCCTCTTGGTGCTGGTGGAATGTCTGTCAAACTAAATCTGCCCAAAGTTTTGTTGCCACTGGCAAATTCTCTTTCTCCTTGCAAAACGTGAATGTCCACCCCTGGTTGATTGTCAGTTGCTGTGGAGAATATCTGGGATTTTTTGGTTGGAATAGTTGTATTTCTGTCTATTAGTTTTGTAAAGATTCCCCCCAAGGTTTCAATACCCAAAGATAGTGGTGTAACATCTAGCAAAAGAACATCTTTCACTTCTCCAGCCAACACACCACCCTGAATGGCAGCACCCATAGCAACACATTCATCTGGGTTGATCCCTTTGAATGGCTCTTTGCCAGTTATCTTCTTAACTTCTTCCACAACAGCAGGAATTCTTGTTGAACCACCAACCAATATTACCTTATCAATTTCGCTAAGAGAAAGTTTGCTATCCCTCAAAGCTTGTGAAACTGCTGTGCTAGTTCTTTCTACTAGGTCAGCTGTGATAGCGTCAAATTTTGCACGAGTAAGATCATATTCAAAGTGTTTTGGGCCAGTTGCATCAGCAGTGATAAATGGAAGATTAATTGTTGTTTTTAGCACGCTAGAAAGGTCAATTTTTGCTTTTTCACTGGCTTCTTTTATCCTTTGCATTGCAAGTTTATCTTTGGAAAGGTCAATGCCTTCTTTTGCCTTAAACTCGCTGACAATAAGGTCCATAATTCTCTTATCAAAATCATCACCACCCAGTCTGCAATCGCCGGCTGTTGCAATAACTTCAAAAACACCATCACCAATTTCTAGTATAGATACGTCAAATGTTCCACCACCTAGGTCATAGACCAAAATTTTTTGATTTTTGCCATCAGTTTTGTCCAAACCATATGCCAGAGATGCTGCTGTTGGTTCGTTGATAATACGCAACACATCTAGCCCTGCAATCTTACCAGCATCTTTGGTTGCTTGACGTTGACTATCTGTAAAGTATGCTGGCACTGTGATAACTGCTTGTGTAACCTTTGTGCCAAGATAACTTTCGGCGTCTTGTTTTAATTTTTGCAAAATCATTGCAGATATTTCTTGTGGAGAGTATTGCTTTCCATCAATATTTACTCTGTAATCTGATCCCATCTCTCTTTTGATAGAAATAACAGTGTTTTCTGGGTTGGCAACTGCTTGACGCTTTGCCACTTGACCAACTAGTCTTTCCCCTTTAGAAAAGGCAACCACAGATGGAGTTGTTCTTTCTCCCTCTGCATTTGGAATAACCACTGCAGTTTTGCCTTCCATAACTGCAACGCAGGAATTTGTTGTTCCCAAATCAATACCTATAACTTTTGACATAATAATTTATCTCCTTAAATATAAAAATCTAATTTTTTGTGTCTTATGATTATTTTGCAACAACCACTTGACTATATTTGATAACCTTGTTCCCAAGGGTGTATCCACTTTCTGTTTCTTCCACAATGTAGCCCGACTTTGCTTTGTCATCTTGAACACTGAGGATTGCATTGTGCAGTTCAGGATTAAATTTTTCTCCCACTGCCTTTATTTTCTTAACTCCCAATTTCTCCAGCGCCTGCATAATACTTTTCTCTATCAGGTTTACACCTTCTATGCTTGCCTCATCCAAAATCATTTTTTTAGCCTTTTTGAAGCTATCCAGTGCTGGAAGTATGGTTTCGAGGGCTTTCGTTTGCCCATCTGCAAAAGACTTTTCCACTTCTTCTCTACTTCTCTTTCGATAATTTTCAAAGTCCTTTTCTAGTTCCTTTTCGTCATTTATAACCTTTGCCATTTGAAGTTTTATCGCATCAAATTCCTCTGTTGTAAGACTGACTGTCTTTTTTTCTTCTTTCTTTTCTTCCTTGTCAACCTCTTTTGGCTCACTTTCTTGTGCAGATTTTTTCTTTTCTGCCTGGATATTTTCTACCTTCTCCTTCATTTTTTCTCTTCTTGACTCTTTGTTTTGTTCAGGTGTCATTTTTACCTCCTTTCCCCAACTTGTTCTTCAACTCGTCTGATACAAATTTCAAAACACCAGCAATGCTTGCATAATCTATCCTTTCTGGCCCTATTATGCCAAACGTAGCAATTTTCTTGCCGTCTAGCACCAACGGGGCTTTTATAACAGCACAATCTGCAAGTTTGCTATCACTCCCATCGCCGAAATCTACACTTATGTTTTCTGTTTCTGTTGCCATAATACTTTTCAAGCTTTCCGAGTCGTCTAACACTGTCAAAATATTCTTTGCACTTTCTACACTACTTTCTGGGCTTTCTAGCAATTTGATTATGCCTTGATTGGATACCTTGCTCTTGGTGTGATTGTAATATTCGCTCAGCACTTCCAAAACCAGCTTAAATACTTCGTTATACTTACTCATAGTTTCCTTGATGCCGATACTAAAATTGTCCATATTTTGACTAAGATAACTTATGCTCTTGCCCTGGAAAATGGCAGAAAACACACTGCTTGCGTTGTCACAATCTTGCTTTGTAATATTCCCACTAGATTGTATGGTATTAGAAATTGCACCAGCATTGGTCTCAACAAGCACTAGGACTTGTGCCCCAATCAGCCACACAACTTTTATTGCTTGCACAGTCAAATTCTCAAAACCATCAAACATAAATACCGTAGGATAATTGGTTTTAGTAGAAATTGTTTTGGAAATTGACTCTACAATTTCACTCAAGTTGTTTGTCCTGTCAAACAATTTTGCTTTAACATCTTGCAGGTCTTTTGTAGAATAAGTAGTATTTTTTAGTGTTTCATTTACAAAAAATCTATACGCCATTGTTGTTGGCACTCTGCCACTAGATGTATGAAGTTGTTTCAAATACCCCATTGCTTCTAGTGCGTTAAGCTCGTTTCGAATAGTCGCTGTGGATAAGTCGTGCAGAGTAGTCTTTTGCACCAGCAAACTTGTAATAGGGCTGGCAAGTTTGATATAATTGTCAACAGCATAATACAAAATTGCTCTCTTCCTATCCGAAAGTTTCGGCAAATTGTCTTCCATTGAGGCAACCTCCTTTTATTAGCACATGAAAGAAATTGTTGTTAGCAGTCTTTATCATTGAGTGCTAGCACTATTATATGCCATAAAAATAAAAAGTCAACACTTTTGTGCCAACTTTTTTATTTTTTTTCAAAAAATTTTTATTTTACAAGCATTTCTGCTGTTTCATCAAACCTTCTATCCAAAATTTCTACATATTTTTTGCTTACTTCATAGTTTATTTGGTCCTTAATATCCCTAGCAACTGCTTTAACATTAATAGAACCCAATCTATTTGCATAATCGTCCCTATCAAATATATCCTCTAGGTCTTCACACTGTTTTATCTCTTTTATCATATCCTTTCTGGAAATATACATAGAATCAAAATCGCTTTGATAAAAATCCTTTACTATATATTTCTTTCCATTACCCAACATTTCCACTGTCTCATCAAACCTAGGCATATATCTATTGTAATCACTCTCGCTCATACCATAATCCACAGCATTTATATAATTAAAGTTATCACCACTTTTTTCGTAGTCTATCAGCACTATATCCACAGGCTTCCCATTTTTCAATATATAAAAATAGTTACATTCTATCCTATCAAAATTCATTGCTGACGCATCAGTCAAAAACATTTCTGTCCTTTTTCTGATAACATTTTTACTAAATAATTTTGAAAACCCCCTATTTTTCCCTTGAAAAAGGCAACTTGGCATTCCACCTAATCTTGGATGCATAAATGCCAAGTCAAAATGATATTCACTTGCAGGCATAGTATCTCTTAATGCAATATTATTGGATAGCACAAACCTTTGATCATCATTCTTAACAGGAACATAAATAGCAGTTCTAAACCCCAATTTGCTATAAACTTGGCTCAAAAGTATCTCTGCATCAAATTGTTCTCTTATTGCATCTTCATCACACAATTTTTTATAAAATGTCCCACACTCTAATTTTATCTTTGAAGCTCCTGGATGGTCGCCCTTTATGTCGTCATTAACAATATCATTGGATATATCTACAAAGCCGTCTTTATCAAACTTCTCTCTATAATATTTTAATATTTCATTTGATGTCATAACTTTTACCTCATATGACAAAATTATACACCAACAAAAATCTCTTTTCAATAGGCATTTTGTATAAAAAGCAAAAAATCCACCCAATATTTTGAGTGGATTTGCAAATTATACTAAATCAATTTTGAAATGATAGCACTGAGAACATAATAAGCATTTTCGCAAACATATATCTTTCCATCATCTATCTTTATAAATCCGTTTTTTGCCAAGAAATCAATTTCCTTTTCCTTATCTTTTAGAAAGTTCCCTCCATACAGTCTGTCCAACCTTCTTGTATCCAACCCAAACTTTGTCCTAAGCGAAAGCATAATTTCTTCTTCTCTTCTTTGGCTTGGGCTAAGTATTTCTGTGTTTTCCACTGCCAAGTTCTTTTCCAAAAGGCTAGAAATATATTTATCAAAATCCTCTGTGTTGCTAAACCTTTTTCCACCCATAAACGAGTGAGCAGAAACCCCTAATCCTAGATACTCTTTCCCTGTCCAATAGACAATATTATGTTTGCACTCATAATCTGGCTGAGCAAAATTGGATACCTCGTATCTTTGATATCCATACTTTTTGAGCACAGCAAAAACGCTGTTATACATATCAACAGTTTCGTCATCACTAGGGACGCTAAGCCTTCCTTCGTCAACCAGTTCTTTCATTGGAGTTCCCTTTTCCAATATAAGAGAATAGGCAGAGATGTGTTTAACATTGTGTTTTGCCAGCCATTTTGCCATTTTTTCTACATCAACAGTATCTTGTGCCGGCAACCCTAACATCATATCTACACTTATATTGTCAAACCCCATTTGACCTGCCAATATAATAGCATTTTTTGCTACCTTAGCATTGTGGCTTCTCCCAATAAAGTCTAGCACATTGTTGTTAAAACTCTGCACCCCAATGCTCAGTCTGTTTATTCCAACCAGTTTGTATTCTTCCAGTTTTTCCCTAGTCAAACTCTCTGGGTTGCACTCTATAGTAATTTCTGCATTTCTTGCAATGCTAAAGTTTGCCTTTATGGCAAGCATAATACGGGCAATCAACCCCGTTTCTATGCAACTAGGTGTTCCGCCACCAAAATAAATTGTGGCAAGGCTATACTCCCCTGCAAGTTCCTTTGAACGTATTTTTATCTCCTCACACAAGGCTTTTACATAAGTTTCCATATCATTAGTCTTGTTGCAAAACGACACAAACGAACAATAGTTGCATTTATGCCCCGAACAAAATGGAATATGAATATACAATGACAAATCTTTCATGAATCCAATTTGAGAATAGTCATAAAGGCTTCACTTGGAATTTCCACCGAGCCTACCTGCCTCATTCTCTTTTTACCCTCCTTTTGTTTTTCAAGAAGTTTCCTCTTTCTTGTAATATCTCCACCATAACACTTTGCTAGCACATCTTTTCTCATTGCCTTCACAGTTTCTCTGGCAATAACCTTTCCCCCAATGCAAGCCTGAATCGGCAACTCAAACAACTGTCTTGGTATAACTTCCTTAAGTTTTTCCGTAAGTTTCTTCCCACGAGCATATGCTTGCGACCTATGAACAATTATGCTCAATGCATCACACTTTTCGCCATTTAACAGAATATCCAGTTTTACTAGGTCGCTTTTTGTGTATTTGTTCACTTCATAGTCAAGGCTAGCATATCCCCTTGTCCTAGACTTAAGCCCATCAAAAAAGTCATAAACAATTTCGTTTAGTGGGATTTCATATTTCAACACCACCCTATTGCTATCCAAGTATTGCATATCAAGATAAACCCCACGCTTGTTTTGACACAACTCCATAATGTTTCCCACATATTCTGGTGGAGTAAATATAGAAACACTAGCGATAGGTTCTTCTATACAGTCTATCTCCGTAACTGCAGGCAAAGATGATGGATTGCTTACTTCTAACACTGTTCCGTCAGTCTTTATTACCCTATAACTAACACTTGGTGCTGTGGTTATTATGTCTAAGTCAAACTCCCTCTCCAATCTTTCCGTTATTATCTCTAGATGCAACAACCCCAAAAACCCACACCTAAAGCCAAACCCCAAAGCATTGGACACTTCTGGTGAATAATGGATAGAGTCGTCATTAAGTTTTAACTTTTCAAGAGCATCTTTTAGGTCTTGGTATCTCGAGCCATCTACCGGAAAAACCCCACAATAAACCATCGGTTTTACATCTTTATAGCCGTCTAGTGCTTGTTCTGTTGGATTGTCGGCGTATGTTATTGTATCTCCAACTTTTGTTTCAGAAACATTCTTTATACTTGCAGAAATATATCCAACATCTCCTGCTTTAAGTTCCCTAACCTCTTTTGTCGCTGGACAAAACACTCCCACCTCGGTAACTTCATATACCCTGTTAGTCTTCATCATCTTTATTTTAGTGCCAACAGTTACTTTGCCATCAAAGATTCTCACCAAACTCACAGCACCCTTAAAGTTGTCATAATAACTATCAAAAATAAGTGCCTTAAGAGGTTTGCTCTCCTCTCCTTTTGGCGAAGGAATATTAAGGATTATACTCTCCAACACTTTCTCTATATTTATCCCTTCCTTTGCCGAAATAAGTGGTGCGTCTTTGCACGAGAGCCCAATTACGTCTTCAATCTCTTTTTTTACTTCTTCTACCCTTGCGCTTGGCAAATCAATTTTATTAATAACAGGTATAATTGTCAGGTCATTCTCTAGTGCAAGATAAACATTGGCAAGAGTTTGAGCCTGTACTCCCTGTGTTGCGTCAACCACCAAAATAGCCCCTTCACAAGCCTTAAGCGACCTAGACACCTCATAGGTAAAGTCCACATGTCCCGGGGTGTCAATGAGGTTGAGAGTATATTCTTCTCCGTCGTAGTTATAGAACATTCTTGTAGGAGTCAACTTGATTGTAATGCCACGCTCACGTTCTATGTCCATACTATCCAGCACTTGCTCTGTCAGTTCTCTTTTTGACAACGTTCCCGTCTTTTCGATAAGCCTGTCTGCCAATGTGCTTTTGCCATGGTCTATATGTGCAATTATGCAAAAATTTCTTATATTTTTTTGTCTGTCTTCCATATTGGATATTATAAAGTATTCCACCCCAAAATTGCAAGTAAAATAAAATAATTTCAAAAAGTGATTGTCCACGTGTCAAATTTTGTCGAATAACAACATATATATCTAAAGCATAAGAGGTGAAATATGATTATAGAGAGTTTTGTTACTTTTATGAACAAAATTATGCTGTTTTCCGCCTACGTAAACAATGCTTCCAACTTCCCCAAACCCCTTTCGCCAAAACAAGAAAAAGCATATTTTGATGCCTTTCACAAAGGAGATATGACCGCCAAGGACAAATTGATAGCCCACAACCTACGACTTGTTGTGCATGTCGCCAAAAAATACATAGGCTCAGCCGAAAGTGATGACCTTATATCCGTTGGTTCTATTGGGCTTATAAAGGCTACCAACACCTTTGAATATAGCAAAAATACGCAATTCTCTACCTACGCAGCACGTTGTATAGAAAACGAGATATTGATGCTTCTTAGAGTAAACAAAAAACATACTTCTGTTATGTCATTAAGCGAAAGCCTAGGCAAAGACAAAGATGGCAACGAAATCTCCATAGGCGACATTATCCCCAACGAAGCAGATTGTGTTGAAGAAACAGTAGAAAACTCTGTGCTTACAGAAAAACTACTCCATATAGTTCAATCTTCCCTCAGCCAACGAGAATATCAAATAATCTGTATGCGCTATGGTCTAAAGAACACCCCTGCCTATACCCAACGAGAAATCGCCAAAAAACTGGGGATCTCTCGGTCTTATATCTCTCGCCTTGAAAAAAAGGCAATAGATATAATAAGAGAAAAGGCAAACAAAAATCTCTTTCGCTAATACCCCCTAGCCCAACAACAAACAAATCAAACTTGCTATTGTTGACAAAATCAAGATAAAGTGATAACATATTTACATCAGGCAATCATGTGGTCGCAGTCCAAGTGTTATGCTTGGAGTGAGGAAAGTCCGGGCTTCGCAGAACAGGGTGCTGGCTAACTACCAGCGGAGGCGACTCTAGGGAAAGTGCAACAGAAATAAACTGTCACGAGTTTCTCGTCCCCAAAAGGGGCTGATGTCAATATAAGTTCAACGAAAGTTGATATCTGGACGATGGTGGAAAGGCGGTTTAAGAGACCACCGCTTGATTGGTGACAATCAGGGCTATGTAAACCCCACCCGAAGCAAGACTAAAAGTGCCAATTTGTTGTTCGCAAGGCGCTTAAAAATGTCGCTTGAGCCATATGGCAACATATGGCCTAGATAGATGACCACTTAATACAGAACTCGGCTTATAGATTGCTCTGAATAAAAAAATAATCCCCCAGCATTCTGGGGGTTTTTTATTTACTATTCAGTTTCTACAATAACACTCAAAATAACTGGTTTGCGTTTTGTGTGTTTGAAGAAGAAGTTTGTGGAGATTTTTCTAATATTTGTTCGGATTTCGGCTTTGTCCATACTCTTTAGGTCCAATTCACTGAGTTTTTGAAGGATAACTTCTTTGGCTTCTGTTATTACATCGCTTGCCTCATCTTGATAAATAAATCCACGAGATATAATATCTGGTGCCTTTACCAATCTGCCTGATTTTGCAGAAATTGTTGCAACAACCACACACACTCCATCTTGGGATAACAACAATCTATCCCTTATAACATTGCTATCCTTTTCGCCAAGACCTGTGCCGTCAATCAACACACTGCCTGCTTGCACCATTCCGCCAACTTTTATTGTATCTGGGGTAAGTTCAACTTGCATCCCAAGTTCTGGGATAATAACTTCCCTTTCCTTCATTCCCAATTCCTTTGCCAGCATTTGATGGTTTTTGAGATGTCTATATTCGCCATGCACTGGGATAAAGAATTTTGGCTTTACGAGAGAATGTAATATCTTCAACTCCTCCTTATATGCGTGCCCTGAAGCATGAACGTCAGCCAACTCGTTATAAATAACCTTGCACCCTTTGCGATAAAGAACATTTATAAGGTTATTTATTGCTTTTTCGTTGCCAGGTATTGGAGATGATGACAATATAACAACATCATTGTCCCCCAACTTAACTTTTGGGAAGTTGTCCGAGGCTATCCTAGTCAAAGCACTCATCGCTTCACCCTGCGAGCCAGTGGAGATAATAATAAGTTCTTTGTCCTCAAAGGTATCTACTTTGTCTATGTCCACAATGATATCCTTGTCGCACTTCAGTTCTCCCAACTTTATCGCCATATCACTCACATTGACCATACTTCTGCCCGTAAAGGCAATCTTTCTGCCATATTTTTTTGCACAATCAATAATTTGTTGCAATCTATGAATATTTGAAGCAAAGGTTGCAATGATAATTCGCTGAGTTTTCAGTTTGCCTAACAACTCATCAAAAGTCTTTCCTACCACCGATTCACTCATCGAAAAGCCTTCTCTTTCTACATTAGTGCTATCACTCATCAGCAACGTAACACCTTTCTTGCCCACCTCTGCAAGACGTTTGAGGTCGCACACATCATTGCCCACTGGGGTAAAGTCTATTTTGAAGTCGCCAGTATGCACCACTACCCCTGCAGGTGTGGTAATAACCAAAGCAAATGCCCCAGGTATAGAGTGTGTAACAGATACAAATTCCACCTTAAAATTGCCAGCAAAAACCACAGTGCCTGCCTTAACAGGTTTCATAATAACCCCAGATTTTTTGGACTCCTTAATCTTATTTTCAATAAGCCCCAACGACACTCTACTTCCATATATAGGTGTCTTTATCCTATCCAAAAAATAAGGTATTGCGCCAATATGGTCCTCGTGTCCGTGTGTGATAAACAGTCCTCTCATCTTAGACTTGTTTTTTTCAAGATAAGTCAGGTCTTGCACCACTTGGTCTATTCCAGGCATATCCTCGTCTGGAAAAGATTGCCCAGCGTCAACCACAATCATATCCTTGCCATACTCAAAGGCGGTCATATTTTTGCCTATTTCTCCAATTCCGCCCAAAAATGTAATTTTAAGTTTTTCGTTTTTCATTTTCTCTCCTTGTAGCAATTTGCATAAATTTTTTTATCAAACAAGGTTACATCAAAAAGATGCAAAACCTTATCAATCAGTTTTTCATAAGTAAAATATCCTCAATCCTTTGCGATTTTGTATCGTCAAACAACTCACAAAAGTCTTATCCATTGACAAAAAGGCGTAACACTCCTCAACTCTTCCCCAAAATATTTTCCAAAGTGTCAAATCAAGTTTTTTTCATGGGATCAAATCATTTTTTGATTTTTCAGGGCATCAAATCAAGTTTTTAACTTTTCAAATCAAATTTTTGATTTTCTCAATATTATCCTGTTCCTCAAATCTCTTTGGAGAAATGAACATATCTGGATAGACATAAAATCTCATACCTTGGGTAGAGAAAAAACTAACCATTTGGAACACAATAAACAAGAATGCAGTGGCAGGAATAGTAACAATAAGAGCAGATGCCAATGTAAACACCGCACACAAAAGATTAATTACCACCGACAAAATCACAAGCAAAAGTGATGTCGAAAAAATGTTCAAAAAGTTACGTTTGATACACGAAAAATTCTGTTTAAGAGATGAAACAACATTGTTGTCAAGCACAGCAATAGATGGCATCCAGCAAGCAAATAAGGCTTGTTTTAGCGCTAGGGTCAAAATAATCAGTGCAACTAGGCAAATAGCCACCAACGCATACTTTATGCTCCCTGCTGATAAAAATATCACTACATAATACAGCCCAGCAAGAGCAAGGATATTGAATATTGCAACAAGGAAATATCTCAATGCGCTATACAGCACACTTTTGCCAATATTTTTGATATATCTACCCGTCCAGCCATACTTCACCTGACTGGTCATAAAACCATACAAAACCTCGCCTGATGCCAGTTGAGCAAAGTCCAAAGTAAGTGGGAAAATAAACAAAACCCACACACCCAAAAAAATGTAGTTGAAGCGAAATTGAACATTGGTTGCCAACACTTCGCCAATGCGTGTAAATATTTGCTCAAAAGAAGATGCGGTCGTTTGCAAAGGTTGAACAAACAAATCACCCACTGCTTGTCCAAAATCTACAAAAACATTTGCTTCAATCAATTTTGCCACAATAGGACTTGCCAAAAAATAGCACACGCAAAAGCTTAAACTTATGCATATAACATAATACAAAAGAACTTTCCAAACGTTAGAAAAGTTGGTTAGCAGAAGTCTAATCGTATTTCTAAAAATCATTTCTTATCCTTTAAGTTGCCTTAGCAACGAACAAACACACTTTTATCAAAGCAAAACATTGCCTGATTTCAAAAACAATCGCTTTTTTCTTGTTTTGCGTAACAAAACACACTTTACAAACTTACTTATTCAATTTTTACAAATTGCTTTACTTTTTCAACTAACGCACATATTATATCCAAAAAATTTGATTTTTGCAAGAGTTTTTTCAATTATTATATATAATTAAGAAAAATTTTCCAAATTTATTCCAATATTTATACAAAAAAAGCCCAATGCCAAATTGAGTTTCCCCCAATCTAGCATCAGGCTTTTTATTATTTTACTATACAACAGAACACTTTATTGATATTATGTTTATACAAATTGCTTTTATCAATATACCCCAATAAAATTTATTGTTAAGCAATCATATATCTTATTGTTATACAACTTTACATTCTGTTGTTATATTGCTATGCACTTTATTGATATGCAATTTTACATTTTATCGTTATACAGTTTTGCAATTTTGCTATACAAGCATGCAAAAGATTGTCGTAAAACAATTATACAACTATACGATTGATTTATGTATCTTCTTTGTTTTTGACTTCTTCTTTGCTTTCTAACACTTGTTTTGAGTCTTTCAAAGTCTTACTGGTTGCAGATTTTTTAATCTTTTTTTTATCCGCAACCGAGTTTTCATTGTCCTTTGCCAAAGGCTTTTTTGTGTCGTCTTTTATGTCATTATCCATTGTTTCCTTCTCCAAACTTTGCTCATCTTCGTCATTTTGAACTGTTAGATTATCCACAATGATATCTTTTATCTCGCTTTCACTATGACCTGTGTCGTTTTTCAGTATTCCAAAACAACACAACACACACAGCACAATGCTCACGCAATCAATCAACACATTGGTTGGCAAATCAACACCAAACTTGTCGCAAAGAGTCTGCCCCACGCCAATCAATCCACAACAAATTGCAATCCAAAAAACTAGTGATTTTTTATTCATTTCCTTTGCCCCTTACAATTTTTAGGTGAATATTTTTTACTTCTTCCCTAATATCTTCCACCACGTCCAAGTGGTTATTTAGTTTGTAAATAGTCTGTTGATACTTTTTTTCTCTTGACGCACTATCACGCAGCTGATAAATCAAAAGTGCCACAAACAGCACCGCCCAAAGACCATTTGCCAGGGCAAGTCTAAAAACTTCTTCCCACATATTTTATTCCCAATAGGATATCCTTGAATTCCTGCTTAATCTTTTTTTCGTCAATAATTTGCCTTTTTTTTGTGCCAAACTTTTTATTTCTTTTTGATTTTATATTTGCCCTTTTAGTCATTCTTTACTCTAAACACCAACTCCACATTTTTCAGTGCCAGCAAGTCCACCTTGCCCGAAAGACACAGACAAAACTTCTTTCCACTCAATTTGCAATAATACTTTGAGTTTTGTTCAAACATATTGCAAAGATATGTTCTTTCTCCACTGTCCGAGCAAACCTTAATCTCTACCGATTGATTAGCGCTTATATACATCTCAGCAAGCATTTTATCCTTGCCCGGCATATCAAGGTCTATTTCGACACTTTCAAAATACTTTTGCAATATGTTTCCACTAAATGTTCCATCATCAGTTAGTTGATATACAGAAACATTATCCTTTATCAACATAACCAATCTGCTAGCCCCCTTGTCGCATACCGCTAACAAACATTTTATGTCCAATCCTTTTGTTATGCAATAGGTCTGTTCCTCTAGGTTGATTTCTATCAAAGCATTGTTTACGCTTTCATCATACTCGCCAAAGTCCATTTTTAGTGCCAAATACAGTTTGCCCTCATACGCCTCACTCACAGCATACTTTTGTTCTATGCCTTCAATCATTTGCTCAAAGCCCAAAGATATCTTCTTAACCTCATATCCATCTGTATAATAAAGCCCATCTTGTGTCAAGAAGTATATTTTATCCTTGACCTTTACCACAGTATTGGCATAAATCTTATTACCAGACTCCAAAATCCTATTTGTGCTATACATAGACACTACTCTTGGTATATCCACCCTAACAACTTCATAATCTCCAATGCACAATATTCCATCTTCCAATGGCACAAGAGTCCTCATCTTCCCCTTGCCATTATGAATTTCTATCTCTCCCAACTCTGAAGTTTCACTCCAGTCAAAGAGTTTTGCTTCTTTGGTGTATTTCAGCACTCCCTCGTCAGAGTTGGTCAAGCCAAATAGCCTCTCTCTGTAATAGCAAATCGAGCAAAATTTTGTTCCACTAGTTGCGACCTGTGGGGTTGTGCCTTCTTCAAAAAACACAAGGTCATCACTATCCGAGCAAAACATCGCTCCATTCTTTTTTACCCAAACAAAACTATTGTAATATGGCACTTTGGCAAAAGTCTTATCCATAACCAATTTATATTCTCTGTTGTTATCAAAGAGGTCTATTTGATACAACTTCCAATCTATTCCCAGAGCAAACATCACACACCTTGTTTGTCCACTAACAGAATCCTTGTAGTTGTATTTCCAGACCTTTTGCATCTCGCATGGAGGGTTGACTACATTCAGCGAGGTATTCATATCTATATCCTGAGGCCAATTAAATCTTACCGCTCCATTAGCACATATCATCTTGTCATTTTTTATCTTAACGTTATAACAACATTTTGCAAGCCCAATATCCCTGCTGTCCCCAGCAAACTTTGTGGATAAATCAAAATTTATACGTCTTGTCGAAAATCTTTTCTTCATTTTAACCACCTTTTTGCCGGCATAATCTTTCTACGCTTGTCTATTTTATCTGCCTCTTCTATGTATCTTTTTCTTATCATTTCTGCATCGTCATATTGACCGACCATATACAAATACTCACTAGCAGTGCCCAGCGCCAAAACAGTTTCGTTTATTTTTCCAAACAAAAAGTCCACAGAGTCGCTTGCTCCATAAGATGGAGGGATATAAGAATAACCCATTACAACCTTTCCCGGCTTATCAATAACCAGCAACCCATCATCACTCACACTAAAAGGTATTTTTTTGCCATTTCTCATCACATAATACACTCTGTTTACATTGTGAATGTTATACAGAGCAATTTTGTTTGTAACAAATTCCAACTCCATTTCTTTCTTCACTACAATTCTATCTGTGCAAATACTTCTTAGAGTTATATTAAACGCTTCAATCATCTTGTCCCAACTATTTAGTGTTAAAGTGCTTACAGTGCCCAATAATTGTGAACTACTACCAAAAACCATTCCGGTAGATGGGTCATAACGTTGTATGTTGTGCCTAGCATATTCAAACAAATCGGCAAAATCTCTTTCTGTTCCGCAATAAAAACTAGCAGATCTTAAGATTTCAACAACATCCATACTTTTTCTCCTTTTATTATATTTTTTTGCGAAGACATAGCGACTTTCCTGTTAAATCCACCTTGTAGTATCTGCATCCAGAAAGTCGCAGTCCCGCTTAGATTTTTCCGCAAAGGCTATTCTATTCGAAAGGAGAAGTTTGCTTTTGGTTATACTTTCATCAATATTTTTCTGTTCCAGTTTTGCATTTTCCCTGTCAATGTCGGCAACTATTTTCTTTGCAAATCTCACATTGGTTCTTTGTGATTTGTCAATTACCGACTTATCCAATTTTCCTTCACAGCAAAAGGCAAACTCTCTGCCATCAAACACAACAAATCTCCTTGCCTCTTTGTCCCAAAAGATTTTATATCCTCTATGCACACGATGCAATCTAAATGCTATACCGAACAAATCACTATCAATTCTACGCAATTTTCCAAAGTTCACTTCTCTTTCCTACCTTTTAGGATATAATATTGCAGATTTTCCCTTGAGCTGAAG
>CAMENR010000013.1 GCA_945928645.1 uncultured Clostridia bacterium
TTGATAGCCAATGCTATAATTCTTTGCTTCTGCCCCATCAAAAGAAACAGTATAATGTCTGACCTTAAGTTTTTTTGTGCCATCTTCATAGTGGACATAGTCGTCATCTTCTATCATTGCTGTTGCAGTTGGTTGTTTTGTCAATACACTCTCTGTATCGCCATCAACCAAGCCGTCGATGTCATATGTGAATGTTGTAGGGATTTCTTCCCCATAAGTCTTGGTGTATGTTTTCCCTTTTATCGTTAAAGATTTCTTGGCAACAGTTGCTGTTACTGTTTTTTCAAAGTCTGGACAATGTTCCCTGGTTATTTTTACCATAACAGTTGTTTCGCCAGCATCTTTTACTTGTGGACAGGTTTGAACCCAAGTTGAACTGCCCTCCAACTTATACATAATGGTATCACCAGTCAAAGTCCCTTGCACATCAACTGCAAGATGAGATGCCCCATCATAAATTCCATTGTATGCATTAACAGTGGCTTTGATAGTTGTTGACTCTACCACATACACAACAATATCTTTGCGGAAAGAGCCTTCCTTGTAACCCACCTGGACAGTCTTCTGCCCTACGGTTGACACATCAACATGCGAAAAAACAAGGTCTTTCCCATTGACGGTTTCTTGCATTCCGTCTTCAAAAGTAACCTTTGCCTTAACACTAGACCAGTCTGGTTGAATGTCTTTATCATTTACCTCACAAACTATTTCGCCAGACAAAATCTCTATGTCTGCAGGATTTCTGGTGCATCCAGCAAGTAGCACACAGCAAAATGCGACCACAAACACCATCAATGCTGGCAATAATCTTTTTTTGCTTTTCATAAACAATCTCCTTTTATGAAGTCATAAGTAAAAGCAGTTAGTTGAACAACTTCAAATTATACTTCATCCTAACATATTTAGACAAAAAAACAAAATGATTTACCCTTTTTATTTATTTTTTTGCATAAATATTCAAAAAAATGTTTGGATAATGATAGTATAAGCATAAAATGCCAAAAAATCATTCCCAAACAAATTTTGTTATGCCTTTGCCCAAATTTTTAATCTTAAAGTAACATTTGAGTTGTCTGTGGATTTAACAAACACTTCAAATATGCTAGTTGAATTGTAAAAAAGTATCAACCCTGTTTGTTTGCCTGATTCATCTGTAAAAAACTCTACCTCCTCGTCAGAAGCTGTTGATGTGAAAGAGAGTTCTTTTTTGGTTGCATTGTCAGGCAATACTCTAAGGTCTAATTGAAGCATTGTGCCGGTCATAAGATTTTTGTTGGCTGGCTTGTCAAATTTTATTGTTATTGCAGTGCCAGTTTCGCCATTGTAAGACTCAAATGTGGATACAACAATGCCCTTTTCTTCGTCTGTTTTGTTTAGGCATACAATTTGTTCCACGTCGATTGTTTTGTTATAAACAAATACTTTCATTCCAAAAAAATTTATCACCACAATAGATGCCACATATATTATTCCAATAATAATCATAACCGACTTTTTCATTTTATTTCTCCTTGAAGAATGTTTTTATCTTACTCAAATACATATAAAGGTTCCATGCAAAATAGGCAACTGCTATGCCAAATATTTTTATAAATACAAGATTTGCATTTTCTGTTATCAAAAAGTAAAATATAAATGTAATAATTGCTGATATAAGGAAGCCAATAAGTGTGGATTTTGTTTCGTTTGGATTGTTTGCGTGTGTGCCAGTGGTTGCATATTGCTCTGTTTGTGGATTCATTATATCCAGCGAAGCACTCCAAAACATATGCCCAAGGTAAATGCCAAACAAAGACAAATACATTATTATTCCTTGCAATACACTAAATTTGGAGAAGGCAGAGAATATCACTGTTGATGCCAAAATAGACACACCCATACACACTGCATATACAACCAACTTTGAAAATAGTACCTTGGTATATTTTGCAGGCACTGTTTTGTTAAGAAAGCCCGAAAGCCCCTCCTCACTATACAATTTTGCAACCATTGCATTGGTAGAAAGCACCACAAGCAGAATAAGCAAGATATTAAACGACAAAGACATATACGTCCCCGCAAGCCTTGTATCCATTGCACCAAAAATTTTGTTCATAAGGAATATAGCCAGTGGTAGCAACACTGTGGTAAGTATCAATGGATTAAATTTTTCACCACTTCTAGAGGTCATAATAAATTCTTTTTTTAGACTGCCCACAAAAGCAGAGTGAAATACATTCCTCTTGTTAGTTATGTGTGATTTTTTGGTAAATTCGAATGGTTTGCTTGCCATACGGAAATATAAAGGTTTTATTATAAAATATGTAGCAACCAGTGTTATGGCAGTGATTGCACAGATAATAAGCAAGGTTTGCATTTGAAGCCCACCAAACAACACATTGGACACCCCATATCTAAAGCCGACAATAGCCATAGTGAACCTATATAGCAAATAACATTTTGACATATACGAGCTAAAGACATCTTGCAAATCCCAAAATATAGTTCCCCAATTGCCCAAAATATCAATATTCTCTGGTATTGCATTTATAACTAAAATAATAAGGGTAAACAATCCTCCAAGGACACAACCAACAACCAAATATTCCAAAACCTTTACTCTCTTTAGGAATAGGGACAAAAATAAGAAAGGTATGGAAAGCAATGAAGCGATGCTGGTAGTAAACAATGTTATGATTAAGTTGGCAACAATCAACCATGGATAGTAGAAGATTGGCATAGCATTTATCATTCCATAAGCAACGAGTAGTGGCATAATGTAGAAAATATTCCTTACAAATTCGTAGCACAGATAGACAATCATCTTGCTAAAAAACACTGTCTGCCTTGATGTTGGCATTGTAAGAAGCACCTGATTGTCCTTGGCGAGATACAAACTCTTGTTTAATCCAATAATTTCTACCACTATACCCAGAATAATCATAATGCTAAAAATAATGGAAAAGAAATTGGTTGGAATACCCTTGTTTAGAGAGGTAAGCCTTAACACTGACAAAAAATAAAATGCAAGATAAATCACTGCCGTTATGACAGCAAATTTAAGCAAACTGAATACCACTCTAAAAATTGTCTGTTTGACACTTTTGGCAAAGGACATATCCAACTTGTCCTTTAATTGCATCATTACAAGAGTCTTAAGCCCTTTCATCTTTCTCTCCCATTTATCATTTCAATAAGAATGTTAGCAAATTATTTGCAAATCTAGTTTTATACTTTTTGCTTTTTGGCAAAAAGTTATCCTGCACATTTTAATGCTATTTTTGCAAATCCTTTTTTGATTTTTCTTCTTTTTTCTTTTGTTTTTCTATTTTCTTTTCTAGTTTTTGTTGTTTCTTTTGTTGTTTCAACTCTTTTTGTT
Organism: uncultured Clostridia bacterium; assembly: GCA_945928645.1. Lineage (GTDB taxonomy): Bacteria > Bacillota > Clostridia > Christensenellales > UBA1242 > UBA7862. The sequence continues at coordinate 3,359 of CAMENR010000013.1, forward strand.
CTTCTTTTGCTTTTTGGCGTCTTTCCTTCTTTAGTTTCCTTTCCGCCACCAATTCCTTCTTGGACACTCGTGTTGCTTCAACATTGTTTTCTTTGATTGTTTTTAGATAATATTCTTCCAAAGACATATTTTTCTCGATATCTTCTACTCTTTGACAATCCAAAATATGTCCCTTCTTGATTATTGCAACCTTGTTGCACACTCTCTCCACAACGTCTATGATATGACTGCTAAAGAACACTATATTTCCCTGCTTTGCATGTTGTTTCATACATTCCTTAACCTGATAAATACTTGTTGGGTCAAGGCCAATAAGAGGTTCGTCCAATATCCATACTTTTGGATTGTGGACAAGGGCAGATATAATAGATATCTTTTGTTTCATACCATGCGAATATGTCTGCATTTGGTTGTCAAATGCCTCTGTCATTTGAAGCAAGTCAACATATTTTGCAATTGCTTTATCTCTGTCTTCCTTGCTAACTCCATAAAGGTCTGCAACATAGTTTATATACTCTCTGCCTGTAAGTTTTTCATACAATGCATAATGGTCTGGCACAAATCCTATTTGCTTTTTTGCCATAACAGACTGTTTGTCAACATCATACCCACACACAGATATCGCTCCATCTGTTATAGGCTGAATACCTACTATACTTTTTATTATTGTGCTTTTGCCTGCCCCGTTTGGCCCTAGGAAGCCAAATATCTCTCCACCATTTATTACAAGGTTTGCATCTTTTACTGCATACACCCTACTAGCACCATATCTTTTTGTAAAATTCTCAATAACCAGTTTATTTTTGTTTTCTTCTTTCATTGGCTCGTTCACTCCCCTTCCATTTAATGCTAATCTTAATAATTGTTCGTCCATTTTCATTTTGCGCTTTCTATCAGCAATCTCATATAACAAGTCTGCTGATTGATATCCCCACTCATACAAAAACCACATACCAGCACCCAACGCAATGTAAACCAGAAAATATAATACTTGATAGACGGGGTATAAGGTAAAGTTTATGCCTCCTATGTTAAAAGTAACTATTACATCTCGCAATCGTTCTGCCCATGTCCCCAGTTTATCTGCAATAAAGTTGCTGTTTATGAAGAAGTAGTCCACCTCGCCAGTCATAAGCCCTGCCTCAATTATTCCAGTAAACCACGAGTTAATAAACAGCACTGCTACAAAGTAACCGGCAAAGCCAGCAATACTTTGCAAAAATTGCTTAAGTTTTGGTCGTTTGTAAACACGAAGTGCCACAATAAGAACAGGCATAAAGAATGCAATGTAGTGATTTATGTAAAATTCTACAATTCTAGGGCTAAATAAATTGAGAGAACTGGAATAGTTTGGCATAACCATTGCAAAAAAAGCACCCAATACATTTATAAAAAGTGAGAAGTAAAACAGCCCATTCCATTTGAACACAAGGCACAAGACCATAATATACATTGCAGTATTACACAAGTGGAATGGCCATGCTGTAATATCTAGGAAGGTAGCAAATTTGTGATACAACGAAAAGGATATTAATGTGCCTATTGCGATATATAATAGACAAAGCCTTTTGTATTCCACCTCTTGCTTACGCAACAAAAAGTAAAGTATTACTGGGATTATAAAGCCAAGATAGATAATCATTCTGTGATAAATATTCAACTCTTTTATTTCCACAGAAACATTGGAATAACCAAACAATCCCTTTATCATATAGCAAGGCATAACAGCAAGCAACATCAATGGGACTATATACAAAAGTTTTAGGGATTCTTTTCTACTCACATTAAATTTGCCAAAATCCCAAAACACAGCACTGCTATACCCCAAGGCAATGGCAAACTCCACCGCCATCAGAATTGCCCTAAAATTAAAAGCCTCATATCCGCCAACACCTACAATCCCCTTTATGGCGAACGTCATAAAAAACATTGAAATAACACAAACGGGTAATGCAAAAAACTTTATTATATTCTTTGTGTAGTTTTTATCAAAAAATGGGAATAAGATAAGCAACAACTCTATGCCTATCATAAACCAGTTGACTATCAGTGATATAAAAGTAAGAGCAGGGCTACCTAATTCTGCAAACTCCAATCTTGTGGCTTGCTCAATCATATCATCGCCAGACATATATCTCAAAACAAAAATTATCGCCAACACACTTGACAAAATCTTAAAATATAGTTGTTGATTCTTTTCCTTCTTTCTCCCCCAAAAGATATACCCTAACCCAAAAGCGATTACAACTGCAAGAGAAATGGAATAATATATAACTGTGCTCATACAAAATTCCCCATAATTTTTTTCATCATAACATATTATAACAAAAAAACAAAATAAAAAACAAACTATTTGAGTGATGTGCTACAGTTATTTTGTGCAAAATTATTTTTCTATTGCAAAACAGTCTTACACAAAACATATTTGTAAAAAGCAACTTTACAAAAAGGTTGTTATATTTTTTTACAAGGTATAGTCGATTTTCACTAACACTGCAATACAATAATTTTTGGCAACAATTTCCTCTCCTCGCAAACTTCACAATCAAGGCTTTTGCATTGTCATCAACCAAACCGCTCAAAAAAATCTTGCAAAAAATTGATTTTATTGTATAATATTTTTGAATTGATTTTTTTGGAGGAAATATGAAAGTAGAAATTGTTGCCTCAACATCAAGACAACTCCCTAATTTTAGAGAGGAGTTTGATGAACTTGGAGGAGAACTTGCTGGTATATGTTATATGCCACACACTTTTGATGATGTAAAAAATCAGCCACTAGACCGCAAACTTGCTCGTGCAGGTTTAGTAAAAGACGGAGGTCATCACAGTGTTTTTGACCACGAATATGTTACCCTTTATTTAGAAGATGTGCCAAAAATGTTTGCAATGCTTCTAAACAACGAGCGAGCATATAACACCAGCGAAAAAAGTGGACGTTATACCAAAATGACCACAGTTGGTATGCAAGCAGACCTTTATACCAAATGGTCAAAAATTCTTGAAAAATTGATAAAAGACAGATATGGCAACGAACAATATTTTGACAACAAACGCATACGCAAACTCGCTCTTGAAAATGCACGACTATTTCTCTCGGTTTACACCCCAACAAGCCTTGCCTACACAGTGTCATTTAGGCAATTAAACTATCTGTATGCTTGGCTAGGCAAACTGCAACAAGATTCCTCCCCACTTCTATCCCCTCTTGCCAAAACTGCTGATGAATTTTGTAAAAAACTAGAAGACCTAGACCTTATCGACCCTGACCTTGTTGCCTATGGCAAAGCAAGAGATTTCAGCATTATGGCAAAAAGAGATATGCAAGAATATTTTGGTGATGTTTATTGCACCAAATACAAAGGCTCTTTTGCCCAATATGCCCAGGCAGAAAGACATCGTTCTCTTACTTATCAAATGGCAGAGTTGCCTACTCCAGAGTTTTATATTCCACCTCTTGTGCAAGAAGATGACAAGTTGTGTGAAGAATGGCTAACAGATATGCTACAAGTCCATGAATTTACCCCACAGGGAAGTATGGTGCAAATCTACGAACGTGGCACTCCAGAAGCATTTGTCCTTAAAATGCGAGAAAGACTTTGCACTTGTGCCCAACTAGAAATATGCGACCAAACACAAAAAACTTTGCAAAAATATCTCGAAAACACCGATGACCCAGCAATAATAGAGATGTTAAGTCCATACACCAAAGGTGCACGTTGCCTTGCGGGTTTTGAATGTAGAAGCAAATGTGCTTTTCATGATGGCATTACTATGGAAAGAAAAATTTAACATTCAGTTAGCAAGTTTATATACTTTTCTTTCAAATAACTTTGAAAACGATAATACATCTCAAATCCATTATTACATTTTGTTACTACCAAAACAAGCCTCTAACTGTTATTGATTAAAATTTCACTCATAAAAGCATTTTTATTTTCACGATTTGACAAAATAATCTCAAAAAAGAAAGTGTAAAAATATTTTTGTAAAAATTGACAGTTGAAATTGGAATAAAACAATGTTATAATCTACTAGGAGATAAAAAAAATGATTGAATCAGAAATTTTTTATAACAACGATATAAAGTGTGACTTAAACAGAGTAAGTGTGCAATTTAGCAATATTGAAGATGAGCAATTACATACCATTATAGATGATTTTTCAAATTTACTAATAGACAAAGGATTACAAATTCAAAACAATAAAATGGAAATCCTTAAGGAAAAGCTACGAGCCAATAGCACTAAGATTTTTATTGATATATCAACAATTGAACAGCTAAAATCTAATAGTTTTTACTTTTTTAAGCCAACAATTATGAAGACGATAAGAACTTTAAGCAGAGAAATAGATTCTCTCAGCAAAGAGAACAAATCTATTGAACTCAAAATAAATAAAGTTAAAAAGCAAGTGGATAGATTTACTGCAGAGAGTCTGTTAGACTTCCTTGAAAAAACTGGATTCAACTCCTCTGCGCAAGATAAATTTGCCTATTCACAAAAATACTATTGCTACAACAGTGAAGAAGAATTGAAGTCGCTTGTGCAAGATTATATCAATAGTTATAACGAAGATGAAAGCCTTGCAGAAAACACAGATAATGAAACTTCCGAAAATTATACAATTAGTGAGGATTCAACAACCGAAATGGGGCAATCTTCCACAGAAGAAAGTCAAAATATGTAATATACCAACCAAAACAACCTTTTGAGGTTGTTTTTTTATTTACTTACAAATTTACTAACGATTGAGTTGATAAATATTCCTCATTTATTTGACAAATTTTGCAAATTATATGACAATTAAATATATTTAGGAGGAATTATGAATAAATTGTATAAACCATTGTTCACCCCTTTCAAAGTTGGCAACTGCGAAATCAAAAATAGGATTGTAGTTTGCCCAATGGGTGGGACATCTCTTTTTGGCTGGATGGAAGGTCATCATTTTGACAAAGATGCAGGAGAATTTTTCCTGGACATTGCAAAACATGACGCTGGACTCATTATCCCTGGCATTGCTCCACTGAGGAATATGATTGGCAATGGCTGGTTGTATAAAGCAAAGGGTGCTTTTGCAAAGTTAAAGCCTTATATGGAGGAAATCCACAAAACAGGAGCAAAACTCTTTGTTCAACTAACTGCAGGGTTTGGAAGATCATTCTCCATCCCACAATCAATATCCCCAATAGCAAAAAATAAGCTTTTGCGAGGTTTGATAAAGCCTATTATTGATATTGATAGGCTAACAGCCTCTCCAAGCGCACTGCCTTCAAGGTGGCTAGCTGGATACACTTGCAGAGCCTTGACCATTGAAGAAATTGAACAACTGATTGACGGTTTTGCAAAAACAGCAAAGATGTGCAAAGATGCTGGAGTTGACGGGGTGGAAGTGCATGCAGTGCACGAAGGTTATCTCCTTGACCAATTTACAACCAAATACACCAACAACAGAACTGATGAATATGGTGGTAGTTTTGAAAACAGATATCGCTTTGCAACTGAAGTTGTAAAAGCAATCAAAAAAGAATGTGGGCAAGATTTCCCTGTTTCTTTGAGATATTCTGTAGAAAGCAAAACAAAAGGGTTTTGCGAAGGGGCTGTTCCTGGCGAAAAATATCACGAAGTTGGCAGGGATATGAAAGAAAGTGAAAAAGCAGCAAAATATCTTCAAGACGCTGGCTATGATATGCTTAATGCAGACAATGGAACATACGATGCTTGGTATTGGGCACACCCTCCTGCATATATGCCACAAAACTGCAACCTAGAAGATGTAGCACACATAAAACAAATAGTAGATATTCCAGTGGTTTGTGCTGGGAGAATGGAACCAGGAACTGCCTCCAATGCAATAGCAGAAGGGAAAATTGACGCTATGGGTGTGGCAAGACAATTTTTGACAGACAGCCATTGGGTTACAAAATTGAAAGAAGATAGGCTAGAAGATATTATGCCTTGCATATGTTGTCATAACGGATGTTTCCCTATGGCTCACTACAAGGGAGTTGCTTGTGATGCCAGTATGGAAGATTCCTCTCATATGGCAAGATGTGCCCTAAATCCACAAACTATGGACGGTGGCAAATATGACTTTGCCCCTGCAAAGAAAAAGAAAACTATTGCCATAATCGGTGGTGGCATAGGCGGAATGGAAGTAGCAAGAGTGGCAACAATGCGTGGGCACAAAGTTACAATTTATGAAAAAACAAAGGATCTTGGTGGAGTATTTGTTAGTGCTTCTGCCCCATCGTTTAAGGAAAAGGACAGACAACTTATTGCCTGGTATAAAAGGCAAATGAAACAACTGAAAATAGATATCAAATTTAACACAGAAATAACCGACCTAAGCCAAATTGACGCAGACGAAATAGTAGTTGCCACAGGCTCTACTGCTCGCAAATTAAAAATGGACGGGGCAGAAAGATGCATTGATGCAATTGATTATCTAAATGGCAAAGAAGTTGGCGACAATGTGGTGATAATTGGCGGTGGGCTAAGCGGTTGTGAAATTGCTTATGACCTAATTCTGAAAGGCAAAAAGCCATCTATAGTAGAAGTTAGAGATGACTTAATGGCAGGCCCAGGACTTTGCCTTGCCAATTCCTCCTTCCTAAGAGATTACTTCAAATTCAAAAAGACACCTGTTTATCTAGAAAGCAAACTAACAAAGATTATGCCAAAATCTGTTGAAATAATGGGCAAAGATAACAAAACAACAACTCTTAAGGCTGATGACATAATTACATGTATCGGTTACAACCCTGCCCCACTATCATCAAATGGCAAAAAAGTCCATATTGTTGGAGATGCATACAAGGTTGGCAATCTGAGGACAGTTATTTGGAGAGCATGGGATGTCGCCACAAAATTATAAGACAACTAGAATGTTTCAATAGAATATTTCTACAAAATTGCAAATAAACTAGGCTATTGCAAAAAGACTTAGCAAATTATGAACTGTCATCATATAAGTTCACTAAAAAAATTAGGAAGAAATTTTATTTTTCTTCCTTTTTTTTTCTTATTTTGTATTTCAAAACTTTTTCCCATCTCCACAATCCCTTAACGTTATCCCAGACATTTTTTGCAAAGGTATTTTATAAAAGCAAATAAGATTTGATACTTTATCCTTTTCAAAAATTCAAATATCTTTTATTCTCTTGACTTTTGAGTATAGTAAATATATCATATTTATAACAAAGGAGAAAACGTATGTTTTTGTATATGTCTGTTATAGTTACTGCAGTGATTGTCCTAATTTTATTTAATTCTCTCATAGCCACCTCCATTTTTGGCACAGGCGCTTGGCATATGATAGAATCTGTTTTTAATACTTTTCTCTTTGTGGTTATCTTGAATTTTATCACACCAGTTGTTGTTCTTTTGTTGCCAAAAAAATGGTTTGGAGTAAACAATAAATTATTCACTGTTTCAAATAAAGAACGCAAATTCTATGAAAAAATTCACATAAGAAAATGGAAAGATAAAGTTTGGGAACTCGGTGGGATGGCTGGTGGTTTTAGCAAAAATAAGGTAGCAGACCCACATAGCAAGGAGTATATCCAAACCTTTATAATAGAGTCGCACAAAGGGCTTTTGGACCATTTTTTGCGAATTTGCTTTGGGTTTTTTGATATCATTCTGTATCCTAGATATGTTTGGACTGTAGGGGTGCCAGTGGCGCTAGTCAATGTTGTCCTAAATTCTATGTCCTCCATGGTCTTGCGATACAATTTGCCAAAATTAAAAATTGCTTATGCACGGCTGTCCAAAATTCAACAAACCTCTTCGGAGATAGAATCACCAAATTGATTATATTAAATATTCATATAATCTTTCACAAAAAGTTACAATATACCCTTGGGAGCAGTAAAGAGTGATAGAAGAAAAAATTGATAAGAAAATAATTTTTGTTGACTGTTTTAACACAGTAATAATAAGAAATAAAAAAAACAAAGAAATATTGAGATCTTGGGCAGAGATATTAGGGCAAAAATACAATATCCCATGGCAAGATATTTACAAGGGATACAAAAAACTCAATTTTAATCTTTGTTTCAAAAAAATATTTACAAAATTAGTTTTGCAAGAACATTTTGAAGTGGTGCTTGAAAAATTGCACCAAAAGTTGCAAAAAAAATATAATGAATTGCCAAAAACTGACTTTATGCAATCGGCAAAAGAAATTTATATTGGGCAGGAAATGAACAGCCATATGGCAAATATGGATATTGTAAATTTGTTGACAAGAGAAAAGAAAAATGGCAAAAAAATTTATTTAGTTTCAGATTTCTATTGTCCAAAAGAATTTTTGAGAAATTGGCTGAGTCATTTGCAAATTGCAGATTTGTTTGACGACATCTTTAGTTCTTGCGATTTTGACAAAGAAAAATCTACAACCAAACTTTATAGACATTTGCTCAAAACATTTGAAATAAACCCCAATGATGTGATTATGCTAGGAGATAACGGTTGGTCTGATGTGTTGATGGCAAAGATGTGCAAAATAAAAGCAAAAAAAATAACATTTAGAGGATAATTATGGAAAGTAAAGACAAAATGACAAAGGACAACAAAACACTGTGCATATATGATGAAATTTTTAATACATACAGCGAAAATAATCTAACAAATTATGCATTCCCACTGTATTTATTCACAATGAGATTGTATGATAGACTAATAAAAACAAACACTCGTGATGTGTTATTTATGTCTAGAGAAGGTCAGTTTTTGAAAAAAATATTTGAAAGATATTGTGAAATAAAAAAAGAACTTAATCAAAAAGTTGCAACTATTCGCACACATTATTTCTATGGTTCACGCAACTCTGTCTTTACTGCTAGCACAAAACCTTTGCAAGAGGAAAATTTTGATTTTTTGTTTAGATTTTTTAATTACTTTATGAATGCAAAAAAATTCCTAATAAGTATTGGTTTTTCTAACGAACAGATTGAACAAGTTAGAAAATCTTTTGGGGATAAACTAGATAAAACTTGCTTCAACCTAAAAAAGTCAAAGATTTTTAGAGAATTGCGAGAAAATAAAGACTTTGCAGATATTTATGAAAGCAATAGAAAACTTCAATCACAATCTTTTGAAATGTATATGAAGTCATTTGATGTTGATTATCAAAAAGAAGGTTTGACTTTTGTGGATATTGGCTATCATGGGACTATGCAGGATTTGATTTTTAAGTTTTTTGACAACAAGGTCAAAATATATGGATATTTTATAAAAAGTAGAGCCGAACAGGATTTGGATAATCAAAAGTTTGGTTTGCTAGGAGATGTAAACAATAAAAAACTATTTGGCTCTAAAATAACCAAATATGACTCCTTTAACTATGAACAAATACTAAGGGCTGATCATGGCAGATGCCTAGGATATAATGTAGAAAACGGAACAGTCAAGCCAATGCTAGCCATCGCAGATGACGAGGAAGTCTATAATAAATATGTAAAGGATTTGCAAGAAAAAATTTTTGAGAAATTTGAAAAAATTGCTTATCAGAGCCTAAAGCAAGACGACAAAAATATTCCAGAAATTTGCGTTATATATTATTATAAAACAATAAAAAACAAACAAAATGAAGACTACAAATGGTTGCTGGATATGGAAGACAACCATCACGACGACTTTGGATATGTGGGTTATCCTGGCAGAGCAGTTGCCCGCAAAGTAAGAAAATTTGCCTTCAAACTAAAAGACAAAATATTCCTCTTAAACAATAAATGTTACATCAAAAAACTTAAAAAATCATTGATTGAAAACGAATAGTAGAATATTATTGTGTTGTATATTATAAAAATAAACCACTGGATATTTCAGTGGCTTATTTTTTACTTTTATGTCTTATTATTAAGGTTATATTTATCCTATTATATCAGTATAATTCACCCTAACAATAATTTGATTGCAGTATCCTCTTATGAAACAAAATTAAAGCAAAGTTACTGTTCCATCTTCTGATATAGATATCTTATCACCTGTTTTTATACTGGTGAGGATATCATCGCCCAGTTTGTCTATTGCAATTATTTTGGAGTTTTCCCAGTTTTTTGCCAATATAACTCCACTGGCAGCCAGAGAGTCAATTTCCTGACTAAACAGCAGTGCCGATGGATTTATACCCATTTGGCAAATGGTTTGTATAACTAGTCCTCCTGTAGTAGAGCCAATAGTTTGTGGCAAAATAAGCGCAACACCTGTTAGATTTTTGCCATAAAGGTCTTTGTTGTTTTGGTCAGAACAAATGACTTGTTTTGCGTTTTTCAGTGCAGATTTTTGAAATGTTGCCAGGGTGTTTACCCCTTGTCTAGAAACAACTGCCTCCCCCTCATAACTTCCCTTGCAAATAACTCTTCCCTTAAAAACTTTTTTACTCATAATTATTTCACCCCACAAATGATTTTTACTATATCTTGGTCTTTGTAATATCTCGCCTTGGAATATGTCCTAAGTTTGTTGCTGTTGGTAATAATTGGCTTGCCACCAGCAATTGGATTGTTTGTATACATCAATGGGCATATAGAAGATATTTTGACCTTATAAGAAAGCAATTTTTTATACTCCTCAGTTTTTTCAAATTCTTTCAAAACATCTGGAGCACAAGTCATAATAGTCCTTACTGCTACTTTTGTCCTTCCACTCTTTTGCAAATTTTCTTCTATCATTGTTGTCCAATTTTTCAGTTGTCCCAAAGACAAATGTGGGCAACCAATAAAACATAGAGAAGGTTTTGCATTTTGATTTTTCCACATAATTGGATAACTCTTATATACTCTTTCCAACTCTTTGTCATCAATAACGTATGTCTTTACATTTTCTACCATCAAAGCCTTTCCCATTTTCTTTGCTTCAGGAGTTAAATTTTCTATGTGATAAAGTCCCACAGCACCATTAGAAGCAGTCGCTGCTCCAAAGTCTTTGAGATAAGATATTACATCGTCATTCAATTCCTTCCCCAAAAATTTATCCAGGCCCACTATGTATGGTACTTCTTCCATAACCTTCATACCAATAGCACTGCCCAATATTTGCGCCTCTGGCAATGTTTTGGTTTTCAATTCTATTTTCCATGTGGCTTTTCGGCCCTCGTCTGTCAAAAGTCCAAATTCTGGCACTTTGCCCAAAATTGCACCAAAGATATCCAACATTCCACTGTTTCTATTGCATCTAGCACCTAATACAGAATTGGCAAACACCACAGCACTGCTCTCTGCCCAAGACAAAATATCCCCATACTTTGGCACATTGCCCACTTGAGATAGATATGTAGTGCAGGTAAAGGAATCTTTATTCCTCAAACCAATCTTCGAAAGTTGCTCCTCATAATGCTTTTGTTGAGAATACATTATCTTGCTAAAAATCAATTTGTCTAACAACCCACATTTTACATTTTTGTAGTCTATTGGTCGTGGATCCACCGTAAATGGATATTTAGTTTTTAGCCCAGCATCGATAATCTCGTCCATAATCCTATACACAGGTTTCAATAATCCTATGCCAAACGAAGTAACCAAATGCCCGTTTGCAGTAACTTTTACCAGTCTTTTTGCACCAAATACCTCGCCAAACTCCACAAGAGTCTGCATAATTTTTGCCTTTGTCTTGCCTTCCTTACCCTCAAGAATACCCTTTTCTTCTGCTGTAAGTCTCATTTTTTTCTCCTTTAATAATTAGATAAAACAATTTGCAGTGTAGCAACTTGTCTTTTTATTATAACACATTTATTTTTATTGCCAAAAGTTTTGAAATGTTTTTTAGAAAAGATTTGAAATGTTATTTGCATAACAAAAATGGAAATTCGTTTTACAACAAAAATTATATGTGATATTATCTTATGAGATACAAAGGAGCATACAATGAAAAAAGGAATTTCTTTCTATTTTGGGTTTGACATGCCTGCAGAGGAAAGGGCAAAAGCAATAAAAGATGCTGGGTTTGATTGCGTGATTGCCAGCGCAGACCCAATGTTTGATGACCAAAATAGTTCTATAAAAAATCAAATAAAATTGTTCAAAAAATACAATCTAGAGTTGTCCAGCCTGCATATGACCTACTCTGACCCCACTTTACCAATGTTTTGGACAGCGTCAAAAGAGGGAGATTTGCAAGAAAAAAGACTAAAAAAAGATGTAAAAATTGCTCATAAATATGGATTTAAGGAAGTAGTTGTGCATCTTTATGGTTCCCCATCAGAGATAGGATTGAAAAGACTTAAAAGAGTATTAAAACTATGCCACAGATTACATATCCCACTTGCAATAGAAAATATTAATGACTACAATATTTTTAATTATGTTTTTTCAAACATAAAAGATGACTATCTCAAATTCTGCTGGGATTGTGGCCATAGCAATGTTTACTCCAAGGATATCGACTATATGTCCCTGTATGGCGACAAACTTGCATGTGTGCATTTGCACGACAACAAGGGACTAAAAGATGACCACACATTAAATAAATATGGAAATATAGATTGGGATATTGTCGCTCAAAAGATAGCAAAGAACAACCCAAATATCTGCCTAGATTATGAAATATTGATGCATTACAGGACTTCCAAAGACAACGCATATAATGTCTTGCAAGAAACAATAAAGCAAGCAAAAGAGTTGGAAGAAAAAATATTGCTACTTACAAGTGATGAAAATAAATAATATGTGTATATACAAAAGAACATCTAGTAGATAGATGCTCTTTTTTTTCAAATATTATATTTGTAAGACAATAATAAATATTATAATTTAGTTTTCTCTCAAAGCAACCACTGGATCTTTCTTTGATGCAATCCTTGATGGGAACAGTCCTGCCAACAATGTTAACACAACGGATATTGCTATCAAAATAATTGCCCCCATCACAGGAAGTGATGCCAAGCCAGAAATATTGGTATATGCAGACAAAATGATATTTGCAGGAATGATAAGCAACAGAGATACAGCAATACCCAACAATCCACTAGCCAAACCAATTATAAAGCTTTCGGCAGTGAACACTCTGCTGACATCTCTCTTTGAAGCGCCAACACTTCGCAAAACACCAATTTCCTTTGTCCTTTCGATAACAGAAATATATGTAATAATTCCTATCATAATTGAACTTACAACCAGTGATACACTAACAAAGGCAATAAGCACATATGTTATGGCAGAAATTATTGTAGAAATTGTGCTCATCATAGTCCCCACATTGTCTGTATAAGAGATAATTTTATCCTGATTGTCATTTGCTAGTTGAATTTGATTATAGCTATCTATCAGGCTTGATATCTTCCCTTTGGATTCAAAATCTATTGGGAATATTTTTATCTCTGTTGGGGTTGATATATCAATATAATTTAATTTTGCCAACACCTTTTGTTTGGTATTTGCAGTGTCAAATTCTTTATTAGAAATAATATCTCTGTCACTATTCATTTGACGTTGCATCAATTGGCTATTGTTGTTTTGCTGTATGATATGTTCTGTCAGTTTGTGAGAATACACTACATTGGTATCTAGGCAGAAGGAATCTACATTTTGCTTTTCTCTAATAATTCCTACAACTTTTACATCAACACCTTTTGTGTCATACAGTTTTTGCAATTTTGATTTATACGAAGCATTGTCTGTTGTTCTTAAAGTCCTTATATCAAGATAAGTATTATCGTCTTGCAATTCATAAAAATCTGTTTCCGGCAAAACTTTGTATTGCAAATTAAGCAGGTCTTCATATTCAAAAGTTTCTGTATTTGGCTCGTTATTTCTGCCATTTATGTAATTGTCCAAAAGTGTTTCTAGTCTATTTTGGTCTAGCAATCCCAACCCATACAGTGTGTAGTCGGTTATTTTGCCATACTTATCTACGACTATCATAACTTCGTCATACTCTGTTGCCCACTTGCTATTTTCTCCAACTAATTCGTATTGAGATTGGATAAAACTTGCATTGTTTAACATTTCTGACCAAAAAGTGTTAGAAAAATAACTTGAACCAGAGCCAAACATCATACTAAGTAGTCCATATCTCTTGTATTGGTCAGAACCTTGCTCCATAGGGTGAGAATATGGATATGCAGAAATAATATCTGCAAACACTGTAGAAGTGCTAGTTGGCACAAGTCCGTTTGTTGAACTGTTGTAGTAGGCATTTATGCTAGTGTTATATTCATATTTCACTGCAGTTGCATACTTTTCGATCTCATCTTTTACATCATTCTCCAGATAACTTTTCAGTGGTTTTAAGTCATTGCTTGCGCTGGAAGCATTAAACTTCGCCAGCATTTCATTCAATTCATCTCTTGTATGCACCTTTCCATCATCTGCCACAACATTATCGTCATCATTGCCCATAAAAATCTGCATCAAAGATGCCATATCATAACTATTGCTCTTTATTGTAATAGGGTAAGTGGAAAGTGTTTCTTGCTGAATTTTGTTTACATAAGTAGAAAACCCACTGGAAAGAGCAAGGACAAGAGCAATGCCTATTATGCCAATAGAGCCTGCAAACATAACCAGTGCAGTTCTTGCCTTTTTGGTCATAAGGTTTTTGAAACTAAGAGATAATGCAGTAAAAAATGACATTCTCTTTTTCTTATTCTTCTTTTTCAGTTCATTTTTGCTAAGGTTGGCATCATCTGCCACAGAGAGCAGTTGACCCTCCTCTTCTTCCTTGCTACTATCATAAGGATTATCATCACCAACAACTTCACCATCTAGCAAATTGACAATTCTAGTAGAATATTGTTTGGCAAGTTCTGGATTATGTGTAACCATAATGATAAGTTTGTCATTGGATATTTCTTTAAGCAATTCCATTATTTGCACACTGCTCTTGGTATCCAAAGCACCCGTTGGCTCGTCTGCCAATATAATCTCTGGGTCATTAACCAATGCTCTAGCAATAGCCACTCTCTGCATTTGTCCACCAGATAGTTGATTTGGTTTGTTTTTTAGTTTATCTCCCAATCCAACCTTTTTCAGCACTCGTGTTGCCCTTTTTCTTCTTTCTTCCTTAGAAACACCTGACAATGTTAGTGCTAGTTCCACATTTTCCAACACAGTTTGATGAGGGATAAGGTTGTAACTTTGGAAGACAAACCCCACAGAGTGATTTCTATAGGCATCCCAATCTTTATCCTTATATTCCTTGGTTGACTTGCCGTTGATGGTCAAATCTCCATCTGTATATTTGTCCAAACCACCGATAATATTTAGCATAGTAGTTTTGCCACAGCCAGATGGACCTAGTATAGAAACAAATTCACTTTTTCTAAACTCCAAATTGACACCCCTTAAAGCCTTTGTTTCCAAATCTCCCATCTTGTATGTTTTAGTAATATTCTTTAGTTTAAGCATACTCCCTCCACGCAATAAATTGCTAATAACCTGCATTACTATCCAATAATACAAATTTCGACATGGGCTAATTATACTCCCTTTTTTGCATTTTTACAACAAATTTATTATTACTTTTATCCCAATATAAAAAACAGCACATATCACAATGCTGTTTTTCTTTTTGCTAGTATGCAAATAATATTTAGCCTTTAGTATCCAAAAACACCTACAAAAATATTATTTTGCAAGTTATTAGATTTTGTGTATAAAATATCAACTATTCAAGTCCTTGCTTCTATCAAAATATACTGTATGCAACAATTCAAGAGCCAAATCACTATGTGGCTTTAGCAAATAATCTTTGTAAAGGGCTTGTATCTCTTTGTTTTCGTGCGAAAGGCGATTTTTCATAGATTTGTCCCTATTATACAAAGATTTTATCCTCTGTTTTTGGGCTTCTTCGTCATTTGCAAAATGCTTTGGCTGTCCGCCACCTCCAATGCAACCTCCTGGGCAAGTCATTATTTCGACAAAGTGATATTTCTCGCCCTTCTTTATCTTATCAAGGATAACCCTTGCATTTGCCAAGCCATAGGCCACTGCTACCTTAATCTTGTTGCCTGCAATTTCTACTTCGGCCTCTCTTATACCTTCATAACCCCTTACTGGTTGAAGGTCTAATATTTGCTCTGGAGGTTGACTATTTGTAAGGTAGGAATATGCTGTTCTAACAGCGGCTTCCATAACTCCACCTGTATTGCCAAATATCACCCCAGCACCACTTGCCTCTCCTAAGAGATTATCAAAGTTTTCTTCTTTCAAGGAGTTGAAGTCAATGTTCATTTCTTTTGCCCATTCGGCAAGTTCTGTGGTTGTTATCACATAATCCATATCACGCATATCTTCCACATTATTTATCTTTGCAGAGATATTCATTTCCTCTCGCCTTATCTCAAACTTTTTTGCAACACAAGGTGTTAGTGCCACATTTACAATATTCTTTGGGTCTATTGACATCTTTTTTGCAAAATAAGTCTTAATCACTGGCCCTTGCATCCCTATTGGACTTTTGCAAGTGGAAATATTCTTCAACATTTCTGGATAAAAAGTTTCAGCAAACTTTATCCACGCTGGGCAACAACTGGTAAATTGTGGGAATGGACCGTTGTTTTTTACCCTTTCTATCAGTTCACTCGCCTCTTCGCAAATTGTCAAATCTGCAGCAAAATTGGTGTCAAGGACATAGTTAAAGCCTAATTTTTTGAGCAAAGCGACCATCTTGCCTTGCACAAAGCTCCCAAAAGGCAAACCAAATTCTTCTCCTAGGCCCACCCTAACAGATGGAGAGGTGGACACAACTACAATTTTGTTGCCAGCAGAGATAATATCCCTTACCTTTTGATACTCCTGCTTTACAACCAGCGAATTGGTTGGACAAACCTTTATGCACTGCCCACAATTTACGCAAATAGATTTTCCGCAAGTTTTTTGCAGGTCGTAATTGTTGTTTACGCTAACAAATTCATTGCATACTCTAGCACATTGTCCACACTTAATACATCTATCCTCTATCCTTTCCACCGAAGGATTATCCTTATCTATTGCCACTCTTATATTTTGACTTAAATGTTCCATATATTCTCCTGTTTCTTTGTATGGTTTATACATACATCATTTGTATAGACTTTTCGTTGGATATATGTCTGTCCAACAAAAATATTTATCTCAACTCAACTTCCCACAAACCATGCTTGTTGCAACTAGATACCAATCTAGCACCCCTTACATAAGGGAATACTGCCTTGGCTACTTCGCCTGGTTTGAAGAATTTCTTTGCCTGAATATTGTTTGAATACAAAGCAATATACTCAATAAAATGTTCTTCTTCCATTACGTGAGGCACTGTTACAACAACATAATTACCCACTATCTCATATGTAGGCAAATGCTTTTCTTTTGAAGCATCTACCGAATTTGGCAGGACTTCTTCCATTGGTTGATCGCAACACATTATTCCACAATTATCACAATGGCAGTCTTGCAAAACTTCTACCATTGCTCCACATTTTTTACATCTTTTTATAATCATTTTTCCTCCTAAAACGTTGCTATCTAAAGCAATATCTCTAATATTTTCAAAGATTTTAGTTATCTCGTTAGAATTTTATCAATAATTCTTGGCATTGATTTCAAAATAACTCTGTGGATGATTGCACACTGGGCAAACTTCTGGGGCTTTTGTCCCTACCACAATATGCCCACAATTTCTGCATTCCCAAATCTTCACTTCGGACTTTTCGAACACAGTTTTGGTTTCTACATTATGAAGAAGTGCTCTGTATCTTTCTTCGTGATGTTTTTCGATGTCAGCAACTGCTCTAAACTTTTCTGCCAATTCATGAAATCCTTCTTCATCTGCAGTTTTTGCAAAACCAGCATACATATCTGTCCATTCATAGTTTTCGCCATCTCCGGCGCTCTTTAGGTTTTCTGCAGTGTTGCCAATGCCATTTAGCTCCTTAAACCACATTTTTGCGTGTTCTTTTTCGTTGTTTGCAGTCTGTTCAAATATGCTTGCAATTTGTTCATAACCTTCTTTTTTGGCAACAGAAGCAAAATAAGTATATTTGTTTCTTGCTTGACTTTCACCTGCAAATGCTGTGTGCAAATTCTTCTCTGTTTGAGTGCCGGCATATTTGTTTGTTGTAGGTTCTTCTATCAATTCCAAATAATCACCCTTCATGCCACATCTTGGGCAAACTGGCTCTTGTCCTTCTGCCACTTCAAACACTTCTCCGCAAAGTTTACAACGATATTTTTTCATATTATTCCTCCTATAAATATAAAAATTAACTCTCAAAAAAAATCTCGACTTATAACAATTTTACTTTGAATAAGTCGTTCATATTATATATTTTTACTAAATTTTTTGCAAGCGAATTTGCAAAGTTTGACGAATTATGTCTATACAAAAACTCTCTATATCACCCTATTTTCTACTAAAAAAAATTCTTCATCAAAAACTACTTCAAATATTTCCTTTCCTAATATAAAAATAAAAACCCTATCCATAGGGATAAGGCTTTTACATTTCAAAGTAATCATCCACCAATTCATCATCATCGTGATGGGGTTCTTCTAATTCCTTTATTTTCTCACAACCGAGAAAACTGTTGAAACCAATCTTTTTTAATTTTGGTGCATCAAGCAAATTGGTATTGGTTAACGAACCAAAACAGTATGCACCAATAGTCCTCAAATTTTTTGCTTGAAACTTTTTTAGTTCGTTAAGCCACACAAAATTGTAATCTCCTATCGTTCGCAATTGATTTGCTTCAAATTTTTTGAGATTTTGAACCCAAATAAAGCAGTTGTCCATAATTTGAAGAAGATTTGGGAAATATGCTTCCTGAATAAGTGGAGCGACTTCAAAGCAATTGCTATCCATGGCTCTCAGGTTTTCCATTTTAATCTTTTCCAAACTAGGCGCATGATTAAGAAAGCCATCTTTCAATATTGTAGTATTTGGGTCGTCAATGCTTTTTATCCCATTTTGATCAGTCAACTCTATTACAACAGGGTTTCCATCCTCTTGAGTAATAATAATTCTCCTCTCGTCTTTTCTGTTCCTTTCAAACTCTATCTTCTTTGCATTGTTATACGTCTTTGCAAACTCATCGCTTTCTAGTATTATTTCACGAGAGCCAAATTCGTTGATATAACTTGTAGTATAAAGCTGGACTTGTTTTGTTTTGGAATCAAATATGTATCCTTCATTGGTTACTAAAAATCTATCTGGGTCAAATCGAAAAATATGACCATCTTCGACAACATAACCATTTTCGCAAAAATATGTAGAAAAACTGCAACCAAAGACTCTATAATATCTGCCATCATCCGCCAAAATGTATTTGTCTAGTATTAATTTAGTTTTGGGAATGTCATTTGTTATTCCAAAAGATTCTGCAAGGCCTGGAATTATGTTATCCAAATTATTTCCAAAGGTGACATCAGGATGACATACCGAGTGATTATATCTCCCTTTTATAGAGATATTTGGCCTCCCGAATTTGTCCACCTGAATACTAAGTGCACTAACATCATATGGGTTTTCCTTTTCAACAGCATAGTTTTCCCTCTTAATGTTATCAATATCTTTTTTTATTGCAAACCAAACTCTGCAGTTGCTCAACCTGCCACCGTCAAAGGTGCAGAGTTCATCTCCCATAGTTTTTTCTGGAGTCTTGCCGTCATATTCTATCACCCTCTCATCAGGTCTATACCAATATTTTCTAAATCTTTGGATATCCGCTTCAGTCTTACATTCTGGGTATAAAATATAACCAGCCTCATCCATTAGTTCTTCTGGAGTTTTATTGTTTAACAACTTAAATTTAATCTTTTTATAGTCTTTTTCATAAATATCATAAACAAAATCCTTAAAACTCTTTTCCTTGCCCTTAAGGTCCTTGGCGAGAAATTTGCTGTGAGCAAACTTAGACTCAATTATGCCAGCCAAACGTCCTTCTTCCTTTAATATGGTTGGGAAAAGCGACCTACACAAATGAGCAAAATCTTCCCCATAATGCAACTTCAAATATTTTAAGTCGTTCATAACCCCCTCCAACTCAAAATCTTCAACAATATTCTAACACACCCACAAAAATTTTTCAATATCCAAATTCCCCAAATTAAGAGAAATTTGTTATTTTACAATAAGTGTGTCAATGAAAGTTAGTTAATACACTTTTGCTTTTATATATTCTTTCACATATTCGTGTAATGATTGATTTTCATTGCACGATATTTAGTTAAAAGGATTGTTTGAAGCTCATAATAAAAAACTTGCAAAGCCTAAGCTAAGCATTGAAGGTTATGAGTTTTTTTTGGAAAAATTGTATTAGATTATTTGAGTTACATAATGAAAAAAATAAATTTTTAACAGAAATTGTCGAAAAAGCATTGCAAAATTTTGATATTATGTTTATACTTAATAAAAATAATTGTAAAAGCATCCTTGGTTTTTGGGTTAATTGATATAGTTTTTTTATAGGATAACAGAGGAATTTATGAGTCAAAAGAAGAGTTTAGTTGTAAAGATATTGATGATAGTATATCTTGTTACAACTATGCTTTTTTATATGGGTTGTAAGAGAAAAGGAAATTCTTTAGAAACCGCTGATAATGTGTGTTATCACAATTATACAATCGAATATTCTTGGCAGGGGTATTCAAAGTGCAAAGGGATTGCAACTTGCAACAAATGTAACAATATTGTGGAAGAAAACGCCACAGTTATTAGGGCAGAATCTCCTAGTCAAGTGCACTCCTGCTCACAAGACGAGATGTATCTTTGGACTGCTATATTTTCAAATGAAATTTTTGAAAATGTTAGCAAGTTTGAAACAACTTTGTCTGCTTCTCACAGTTATATTGAAAGTGAACCTATTTGGTCTAGAGACTTAGATAACAAGGAATATTGCAGAATCCCCAAAAGTTGTAGTGAATGTGGGCATGAAGAAAGTATAATTACTTACGATATAACTAAAACAACAACTCCAGCAACTTGCACAGAAAACGGTAAGGTAGAATATTTTGCAAAGTTTGACAATGGTAGGACTGCAACCAAAACAACAGAAATTATTGCTTCTCATGATTATTCATTGCAATATTTTTGGGACATAGAAAATGACAGAATTGTATCTTGCAAAGCATATAAGATATGTGCTAGATGTAGCTCAGAGAGCGAAAATCATAAAATATTTGTTGAAGAAATTTCTGTGGACAAAATGCAAAAAATTTATGTTGAAAATGAGGAAAACTGTTATTATTATATAGCCAACTTCAAAACTTATGGGTTATCTCCCCAAACCTCACAAAAATTTTATGAACAATCCTCAAATACAAACAATAATGAAAATGAAGGTAACAATGAAAATGAGCAACAAGAAACTGATAATTTAATCAAGGAAATTATTCACTATTCTGCCGTAAAAAATGCAAATGGCTTTTTTGACATATACTTTCAAGATACAATTATTTTGCAAAATACCACAGCCATAGTTGAGGGGAAAACTTTCAAACTGATCGGTTGTGAAATTTCATTTGAAGACGGAGATTTCTTTTATTTTATTGACGAAGAATCTTTTGTTCAGTTTGAAATTTCTTCTCAAAATAAAAATACTTTTGCACTAAACTACATTCATTATGAACCAACATATGTATATGGTGATTATAAAATAACAAACGGTGATGATGTGCATAATTCATATATTGAATTTTACACAGACAAAACCGCTTGTCTTTTTGTTAATATATTAGAAGATATCTATTTCCCATTCTTACCTTTTAATAACTGGGAAATAGATCAAAACAACAAGATAACTATTTACTATCTTGAACAAGTGCTACAATTTACTCTAGAAAATTAACTTTCCTATTAAAATACAAAAAAACTTAATAAAAGTCTATGTCCAATATGTCTTTTTCGGCGCAATTAAAGAATTTGCACAATTTTGCAATTACTTTTGGTGTTAAAGGTTCATTCTTAGTCAATTTGGAGATAGATGATGACGAGATTGGCACTTGCAGTCTAAGTTGATACTTATTCAATTTTCTTTCCTTCATCTTTTCCCACAGTTTATCATATGAGATAATAATTTTTAATGGTTCTCCTATTGGTTCATTTATCATAAGAATAACCTCTCTATAATAATTTACATCTTATATGTTAGCAATATTAGTCTTTCTTTTCGGCATAGAAATAATCACTTCCACCGTCATAAAGGTTCATTTGCAAATCTCTAAACTCTTTTAGCAAAGTTTCCTGCCCCAAAAGTTTTGCCTGGAAAAAACTAAAATATCCATCTGGAGATAATATAACATGGTCCAACAACCTTACAGAAAGTGAAGACAACAAATCATTAAGTTCTCTTGTAAACTTTCTATCCTCGGTTGAAGGTTTTGGCATCCCGTGTGGGTGGGTGTGGCAAATGACAACAGAATGTGTTGGATATTTCAAAATCTGCTGGATTAGTTCTCTATTGTTTACAAATAATCTGCTAACAGAACCACTCCCCATAGTCTTAAAACACAATACTTCTCCCTTGCCATTAAGACAGATATAATAAAACTTCTCCACCGAGGCAAAATCAACTGTGGTAGAAAGAAATGAAACTATTTCCCCTGGGTTGTTTATCTTTGTATTTTTGCGAGCCTTGCTTATTCTGTAAATTTCTGGCAACCTAGAGCAAAAGTTTATGTAGTTGGCAGTAACATCTCCTATTCCCTTAACCGCTTTCAAGTCTTCCAATGATGCGTCCAAGACATTCGCTAGGTTTCCAAATTCATTTAGCAAATTGTGGGCCAATGGGTTTACATCCTTAAGAGGCTGAACAAATGTGAGCATCAACTCCAAAATTTGATGCTCTGGCATATTGGTATAATCGGTGGACAAAAATTGCGTCCTTAATCTTTTTCTGTGTCCAGCATGGATATTTTTGACCTTATCATTCATATTTTGATTATAACACTTGAAAGTCAATAGTGCAATTATTTGATAAAATTTTTTTTATTTGTTTACAACACAACTTATGTAGCGCCCTAAAACTTTCCCTTTTGTTTATCACTTTTGACATCGATTTATCTTTTTATTGAAAGTATTGAAGGAGGCAAAAAATGAGGGAATAATTGTAAAAAAAGATAGTCTTTGTTTTTATCATAACGAAAATAATATTTTTTGATTGATTTATCAACTAAACACTTGACTTAGGTATAAAAAATATATATAATCGACCTTGGTTGATTTGTCAACTAATTATTTTGGAGAAATATATGGACGATTTATATATCAATTTCACTGTGTCTATAGCACGACTAAACAAAATTATACAAAGAATTAAATCGATTGAAGTAAAGGAATACGGATTGCAACCCATACATGCCTCCTGCTGGTATTATATCAGGAAAAATCCACAAGGATTAACAGCCAAAGAACTTTGCGAACTGTCGTTGGAAGACAAAGCGGCGATTTCCCGAGCCTTAAAAACATTGCAGAAGGAAGGATACATCAAATACGAACCACGTGGCAGGAATGAAGTGATAAAAATCACAGACAAAGGCAACGAACTAGCAGAAATTATCACAAAGAAAATCAATTCTGCAGTTAAAGCGGGCAGTGCAAAACTTACAGACGAAGAACGCAAGTTCTTTTACAATTCCCTTTTGGAAATTTCAGACAACTTGGTGAATTACTACAAAAAATTATTGAATAAAGAGGTTTAATATGATTAACAAAATTCAAATTATGACAGATTCTGCTAGTGATATCTCTATGGAAGACGAAAAAAATTATGCCATTCCCATTATTCCATTCTTGATAACAATTGGCGATGAAAGTTATCTAAGTAGAACAGAGATAAACAACGACCAATTTTTTGAACTAATGGGAAAAACTGACGGGGTCCCAAAAACTTCTCAAATAACACCATTCCAATTTGAAGAAATATATCTAGAACAAGCCAAGGCAGGCGTTAGAGATTTGATTTTGGTGTTGATAAATTCCAAGGGCTCATCTACATATTCCAATTCTGTCAGTGCAATTGAGTCTTTTTATGAAAATCACCCTGAATACAAAGACAAATTTTTTGTTCACAGCATAGATGGTATGGGTTACAGCGCCTACTATGGTGTTCCTGTTATAGAGGCTATCAAAATGCGCAACAATGGCGCTACTGCAAAGGAAATTGTAGATTACTTAACTGATATTTTGCCAAGAAGAGAAATATTCTTTGGAATATACGAACTGAAGTATGCCGCAAAATCAGGCAGAATTCCTTCTGCGGCAGCCTTTGTTGGTCAAATATTAAACCTAAAACCAATTATGAGAATTTTTGACAGAGAAATAAAAACCGCCTCAAAATGTATTGGAGAGAAAAATTTGCTTAAGAAAATGATAGAACTCGCCAAAGCCGAAATGGAGCCAAACGGACAATATGAGTTGATATATGCACGTGATTATGACTGCATAGAAAACGTGCAGAAATTGGCAGTGGAAAGTATAGGCTATGAACCATCTGCAATCTATCAAACAGGCGCTGCAGTGGGAGCAAATGCTGGACCAAGAATTGTGGGTATTTCCTTTACAAAAAGAAAGGAATAATACATATCTTACACAAATAATTATCCACTAACAAAAAACAAAACAATAACAAATTTAATACGGAGTTCATAAAAAAAATTGCCTTGTTTCAGGCAATTTTTTTATCTTAAAACATCCAATCGAATGAAGTTTCTGTCAAAAATTTCTCAAAATATTCAACAGGGATCGTTTCTTTTTGACTTAACCCTGCATTGTTTATTTTGCATGACTTTATAAAGTTTGCAATATATGTTTTGATCTCATTTGATTTTTGGGTTAATGTTTCATCATCAGACGAAGAAACAGCAGCCTTTCGTGTTTTACTTTCAAAGTTATATATCTCGCAATCAGTTCCCATAGATTGAATATCATCTATTGTAATATCCCGCTCCGCTTTGAATGCTTCAGCATTAACTTGAACAATTGCTAGCTCAAAGTTTGTATATGTATTCGCTCCTTTAAGCTTGTCAACCCTAACAAAAAATGGAGAAATTACACCATTATCGCCAGTGCTATCTGCAAAGGCAATGCCTTGTAAGATAAAATCATAATTTTTTGTCCAAAACACTTCAAATCTTGCATGCAAGGCTTGATTGGAACTGGTTTCATAATACAAATTAAATGTTACTCTGTTGCTATCAACTATATATTCAAAATAAGCATTTAGTTGTCTATCAGAATCACTTTTTGGATTTACCCAATTTTTTTGAGAATAAACTTTGCCTGTTTCGTTGCCTGCAAAGAAGGCATTTTGCACAATCATTACCAGCCTGTCAGCTAAACCAACATATGATTTTAGTTCACTATATTGTTCAACCTTAGCGCCGGGGATATCTGCAAATAAAGTTGCCATGCTTCCGCCTTGTTCTACTGCATCTCCCTGATATGCACCCTCTCCTGTTACAGTTTGCAAACTACTACTAGTTGCTTCTGATTGAGTTGGAAAATATCTTTCTTCAAAATTGTGTAATGTATCGGCGACCTCATTAACAACACTTTGTGCTTTGGCCATTAGCCTTGCATTTCCACTTGTGAAAAGCGAGCAAGAAGTGAGCAGCGACAATGTTATTACGGAAACCAGTGCAAAAGATATCCCTGCAATCAATTTTCTTAACTTAAAAGTCTTTTTCATACTTACCCCCACTATAAAATAGTATCTATTTTGAGTTTACCAGTTTAGTAGTATATTGTCAAACGAATTATTATACATTATAATAAAATAACAAAATAACAAAAATTGGAGTTTACAAAAAAATTCGGACTAAACTACTTAGTCCGAACTCGCAAATTGTATGGCGGAATGAAGAATTTTTATACGAAACAATATCATTTTTTATAGCAGTATCTAACTGCCTTTTTATCTCAAATTCTACTTCTTTAACGTCTTTTAACATTGTATCTCGAGTTTGTATTGGTGTAGAATCAGTAAAGTTGTAAGTTATAATAATTTTATCATTATACAATATTATTTCACGAATAAAAGTCTTGATTATGTTTTTTTTATTTTTTAATTACCTAAAGTAAAACACTAAAAAAATCATCAATTGAACTGATGATTTTTTGTTTCGCTTATTTTTCGGCAAAAGTTGATTGGGTATTCAAGTGTTGCTTACTTAGGTTTTTTATTTTGCAAGACCAATTGTAAGTGTTCCTGCGCCAGCAGTTTTAACATCAACAACAATCAAAAAGGTTGCAGTTTTGTTTGCTATACTATTTGATACATATGTTGTTGTCCACGCAAAGATATTTATTTCGTCGTTGTCATCTGATGGTTTTGCACCTGATTCGTTATATACAGACATAGATGATAGGGAAGTTTCTTCGCCAGTTGCAGAAGTAAATGTAATTGATTGGAATGCTTTAGTTGTTGACGAATCTTTCATAGCAATATAGTATTTTCCTGGTGCAGTGAAGTTATAACTAAAACTCATTGTATCATTAGTTTCTGTTTCACGCAATTCAATAAGGTTACAACCTAAATTATCTTCAAAAAGGTCAACATCAATGTCAATTCGTCTTTGTGTCAAACTTTTCATTTCATCGCTAATCTGATTATCTGTATAATATGCATTTTTTAGTGTATATGAAAACTTCCAGCCATTATTATTGACATTAGTGCAATTTGAAGAGTAGTTTTCATCAGAAATCACTGGGTAAACAAAGATTTGTTCTTTGTGGTCACAATTGTTACATTTTAATAACATTTTGCCTTCAGTTTCCTCTGTTGGTGCAACAATAGTGCAAGTAGAAGAATTGTATGTATATGTGTATTCGTGTTCAGCCAATTCAAGTTCTCTTGTTCCTTTGTATCCACAAACAGAGCAAGTGCTTTCTTCCGTTCCTTTTTCAGTGCAGGTTGAAGCTTTAGTTTCTGTCCATTCTCCCCAAGTGTGTTCTGTTTTTTCTAGTTGTTCTTTGCAATTTTCGTCTTCGCAAGCATGCCAGTGATATGTTGCGTCACTCACCCATTTTTCTGTTGCTTTGTGACTATGTCCACAAGCAGTGAGCAAAAACATTGCAGGAATCATCAAGCAAATTGCAAATACAAATGTTAATAAAGATTTTTTCTTTGTCATAATTTTCTCCTTTTTTCTTATCCAAAATGAAATTTACTTTGGTTTTCAAAATAATTTTATCATATATTTTCAAGTTTTGTTATAAAAAATCAGTCCTATTTAGTCCCTTTTTTGCATAAATTCAGTCCTAAAATGTCCTATAAACCACATATTTTTTGTTATTCAATAAAAAATCCAACAACATATCGCCATTGGATTGTAATATATGTTAAATAATTTTTTTTGCAGTTCGGCACAATTCTTCTCGATTGGCAACTGCAAGTTTGCTTAGAATATTTGTTATATTATTTTTTACAGTGCTGTCGGAGATAAACAAGTTGACTGCAATATCTTTTCGCTTTTCACCAA
>CAMENR010000014.1 GCA_945928645.1 uncultured Clostridia bacterium
TCCGACAGCACCAACCTATTCATATTCAATATGACCTGTGCAGAACGTGGCACAGGGGAGGCATATCTTTCTAAGAATTGGAAAAGTAAAATAGGGGATGTTAGTTCGACAAAAACTTTTATTTTTACTAAAGATGAATCAAAGATTGCAGGACTTGCAAACAGTGTATCAGTAGGAACAAATAGCGAAACTGACACATCGGCATTTGTGCCAGCAGATGGGCTAGAAGACGTAACTGCCTATTGGGGTGATGATAAAACCAATATAGTAATTTATTCACCAGCAACTATCTATGCTCCACAAGATTGTAGTAGTATGTTTAATTTGGGTGATGATTGTATAACAAATATAGCTTTTGATAACTTTGATACAAGTAAGGTTACCAATATGCAGAACATGTTTGCAAATTGCTATGAATTAATCGCTATGAATGTAAGCGATTTTGATACAACTAAGGTAACTAGCATGGAAGGAATGTTTGCTGGTTGTAACAAGATTATAAATTTAGACTTAGGAAATTTTAATACAGAAAGCGTAGGCAATATGTCAAATATGTTTTCTTCCTGCAGGGCAATTAAGGATTTAGATATTTCAAATTTTGTTACAAATAAGGTAACAGCTATGTCAAGCATGTTCGATTTTTGTTCTGGTCTTACTAATTTAGATTTAAGTAACTTTGAAACAAGCAAGGTAATAGATATGGGATCAATGTTTTATGGCTGCTCATCACTTACTAGCCTTAATCTTGGTAACTTTAATCTTGTAAGTTGTACAAATTTTTATGATATGCTGGGAGAATGTATTTCCCTAAGTACTATTACATTGCCTTACAACATGAAATCTGGAAAAACAATTTCCTTGCCATATGACGTGTATTATAACGGCGCAGAAGGCGCTTATGATACAATTGGGACTTCTACTAGTGGAACAACTATTGGTTGTTCAACAGAAGCAGATAAAATAACATTAAGAATAAAAAAATCAAATGGTAGCTTTTTATCTCAAAACTGGAAAGAAAGTATTGGTTCTTCAGAAATAGTAAACACAAAAACAATAACATTTACCAATGATATTTCGAAGATAGATGGATTATCAAATAGTGTTTCAGTAGGTTCAGTACTTGGTTCAGAAGATGTTATTGCTTATTGGGGAGAGAGTAAGGAAGAAATAGTTATTTATGCAACGGGAATAATATATGCTCCAGAAAGTTGTTACTATTTATTTAGTGATGACTGGTCTGTGAATTATTTGGCTAATCTTGAAACTATTAATTTTGAAAATTTTAATACAAGTAATGTAACAAGCATGAAGGGGATGTTTGAGGGCTGTTCATCCTTAGTGAATATAAATTTAAGCGGTTTTGACACAAGTAAAGTCACTGATATTAATTCTATGTTTTATAGTTGTTCTAATTTAGCAAGCATAGATCTCGGCAATTTTAATCTTGAGAATTGTACCGCTTTTGGCTGGATGTTTGGTGATTGCAATGCACTTGCTAGCATAACCCTGCCATACAACTTGCAAAGTGGACAGACTATAGATCTGCCAGCCAGCACATACTACAATGGCTCGGTTGGACCATACAGCACCATAGGCACAGCAACCAGTGGCACAACGGTGGCATGCTCCACAGCAGACACCAAGGTTACATTGACCAAACGATAATAATATATGGTAGATATGATATATTGATGTGTATTGTTGCAAAACTAGATAGAGATATTAGCAAAAGTTATAAAGTAATACAAAAAACTCTCTCGTATGAGGGAGTTTTTTTGGCTTTTTTATTGATTGCTTTTGTTGGTGGAGTATTATTCGAAGTTGATTTTTATATCTAACTACTGTTTTTTATATTTAATTGCAATTTTTAGGGGTTGTTTGAGTAGGATGGGTGGGGTGTTAGTTGACGTCGCCAAGGGCATTTTTGAGGCGGGAGAGGAGTTTGCTTTCTCGTCTGCTTATTTGCACTTGCGACACACCTAGCATTTCTGCCACTTCTGTTTGGGTTTTATCTCTAAAATAACGCAAGACCAGCAATTTTCTATCTTTTTCGTCTAGGGTAGAGAGCAGGTCGGAGATGGTTATTTTGCTGATTAGTTGGTCTGTGGTGTCGCCTTGCGAAAGTTTGTCCAACACAATAGAGGAGGAGTCGTCTTTGCCCGCAGAATCGTATATAGATAGTGGCATTTTTGCCGACTCCATAACAAACATCAATTCACTTTCGTCTATCTCAAAATGCTGGGCAATTTCTCTTGGGGTGGGGGAGGGTTGACCTTGTTGTTCTCTTTGCTCGAGGTATTTTTGGATAGAGTAGTATAAGGTTTTGGTAGAACGTGAAACTTTTACACTGCCATCATCACGCAGGTATCTCTTGATTTCGCCAGCAATCATTGGCACTGCATAGGTGGAAAACTTTACCCCAAAAGATAGGTCAAAGTTGTTGATAGCCTTGGAAAATCCCAAGCAACCTAGTTGAAAGAGATCATCATATTCTACACCTTTGTTTTTGTATCTTCTCACTATGGACTTTACGAGCGGGGAATTTTCTTCAATCAATCTGTTTTTTGCGTCGCTGTCGCCTGCTTTCGCCTGAGAGAGAAGTTGTAGGGTGGTGTCGTTGTCCAGCATATTTCACCCCAGTTGCAATAGATTTTCTTCACAAGAATTGATAGATTTGGTCAATGTTACAACTATGCCCTTATCCAGATTTTTTACAGTTAGCGAGTCCATAAAACTCTCCATAACGGTAAACCCCATACCACTGCGATCATTGCTCTTTGCTGTGGTAAAAAATGGCTTTTTGGCTTGTTCTATGTCCTTTATGCCTATGCCAAAATCTCGTATTTCTATCTTTACCTTTCCGTCATAGATGGTTGTGGTGATGATAATATCTCCTTTTTGCGAAGTGGGATAGGCATGCACAATGCAGTTGGTAACAGCTTCAGATACTGCTGTTTTGATGTCTGTTAGCTCGTCCATAGTGGGATTGAGCGACATACAAAACCCTGCCACAGACGCCCTTGCAAAGCTTTCGTTTTGAGATAATGCTCTAAATTTTAGTTCCATTTTGTTAACTTCTTTCATAGTTTTCTCCTTTAAGATATTTTTGGCATAATGTCGTATAACCCTGTTAGTTTGAATATTTTTTCTGCATGGTAGGAAGGGTTGGAGATAAATATACTAACCCCTTTGTCCTTCATTTTTTTATACCTACCGATAAGGACTCCAATGCCGGTGGAATCCATAAATTTTAGTTCCGATAAGTCTATTATTATTTGCTTGGAAATAGTTGTTGCAAATATGTCGTCGAGAGTTTTGCTGGTTTGTTTTGCGGTGTGTTCGTCCAATTCGCCATCTAGCATAACAAAAAGCACACCGTTGTAGTTTCTGTATTTAACGTTCAATTTTTTCTCCTTTTAATCTATTTTAGATTACCGCATAATCACCTAAAAAAATTGGCAAAAAGTATCACAAAATGGGAAATAAAGACGATTTTGCCCACATAAAATAGGGAAGAATAAGAGAAGGCTCTTATTCCACAATTCAAAAACTTATTGAAATTATTGTTAGAATATATTGTGTTGAAAATGATAAATTAGAAGTAAATAAACATAAGAATGACGGTCAAAAAGTTAAGATTTTGAAAAAAAATAAAAAAAGTTGAAAAAAGTTTTTGAAAATACAAAAAAAATGTTGACAATAACGAAAGTTTATTGTAATATTTAAGAGCATTTTGAGGTTTCGGGGTGTAGCGCAGTTGGTAGCGCACGTGGTTTGGGACCATGGGGCCGGGAGTTCGAGTCTCTTCACCCCGACCAAAATGTTAAGCGGGCCTTTAGCTCAGTTGGTTAGAGCAACCGGCTCATAACCGGTCGGTCCGGGGTTCAAGTCCCTGAAGGCCCACCATTGTGCTTTTGGCACGATGTTTTGAAATCTCTTGTATGGCTCGGTAGTTCAGTTGGTTAGAACGCCGCCCTGTCACGGCGGAGGTCGAGAGTTCGAGTCTCTTCCGAGTCGCCATTACGATTTCAAAATCGTAAACCCGCAAGCCTTGGTAGCTCAGTCGGTAGAGCAAGGGACTGAAAATCCCTGTGTCGGTGGTTCGATTCCGCCCCAAGGCACCACATAGCAGGGTATGTGGAAACTATATGCTAGTGTGGCTCAATGGTAGAGCAGCTGATTTGTAATCAGCCGGTTGTTGGTTCGATTCCGACCACTAGCTCCAGTCGCAGTAATATCCACCCAAATAATGTCCCGCAAGGGACATTATTACCACCATGTTACTGTGGCAAATGGGTAGGTTGCAGAGCGGTCAAATGCAACGGACTGTAAATCCGTCGGCTTCGCCTTCGATGGTTCGAATCCATCCCTGCCCACCAAAAGAGAAAGCCTTTCGGGGCTTTTTTTTGTTTCTCCATTTTTTGTAAGCAATATTGTTACATATTTTTTGGTTTACAATCTAAACTAGATTTATGGCAGAAGAAGATAATTTGTGCGATGCCTCTTTACAAAAAGGTAAGTCGCCAGTGAGGGATAAGTCTTGTGCAAAAAGGAGAGTGAGAAACTGTCTTGCTTTTTGCTTGATTATTTTGCTCATTGTGAGTGCAAGCATTGTTTTGTTCAATGTTCCATTTGCAAAGATTTCCAACTTTTGCGAAGGGGGAATGATTACTATATCTGAGTTGGAACAAGTGGAAAGGGGAGAAGTGTTTGGTCCGTTTGTTTTTGCACATATAAAAAATAAAACAATAACTGCATTTGGAGATGATAACAAGATAAAAGGAGAACAAAACAATAGTATAAAAGATTCTCTTGGCACGAAAAAGGTTGATTTTGAACCTGTAATAGAGTTTAAGTTGTTTAATCTTATCCCCATAAAAACACAAAAAATTCATCTTTTGGAGCAAAACAAGGTGTTGGTTAGTGGCTCTGCGGTGGGGCTAGTGCTAAGGACCAATGGTGTTTTGGTTGTGGGGAGTAGTCCTGTTTCTACTCCTGACGGTGAAAGGGATATCTGCATGGATGGGGATATAAAGGTTGGGGATACAATCTTGCAGATAGAAAATGAAACTGTGGATAGTGTTGCAAATATTGCAAAAATTGTAAACAAAGAAAAAAACAGAGGCAAGGACCTTAATGTAAAGTTAGTTAGAAACAACAGAACAATGGATGTTAGGGTTAAGCCTTGCTATGATATAAAGGAAGAAAACTACAAACTGGGTATTTGGGCAAGAGATGATGCATCAGGGATTGGGACGTTGACATATATAACAGACGGCAATCGTTTTGGCTCTTTGGGGCATCCTATATGTGATAGTGATACAAAAAAACAAATAGACCTAAAAGAAGGAAAACTCTACAACTGCTCCATACTGGGTGTGAACAAGGGATTAAGTGGTTCTCCTGGGGAAATTAAGGGCTTGTTTATGCAGGGGAAAAATGAGCAAGGCGTGGTCGAAAAGAATAATAATTATGGAGTTTTTGGCACAGTGAGTGCTGATAGCAACCTTATAAAAGTATGCAAGGAATATGAAATAGGGGGTAGGTTGTCTGTAAAACCAGGAAAAGCACAGATAAGATGTTGTATTGATGGCTCAAAAATAGAATGTTTTGATATTGAGATAATAAAAACTAATTTCCAAAATCACTCTAACGACAAGAGTATGGTTATTCGTATAACCGACCAAGATCTGATATCTCGCACAGGGGGAATAGTTCAGGGAATGAGTGGAAGCCCAATTATCCAAGACAATAAAATTGTAGGTGCTGTTACTCATGTGTTTATTTGTGATCCAACCAAAGGTTTTGGAGTATATATTGACTGGATGCTAGGTCAATAAATGTATAAATCTGTCGAAATATAGAACTTATTGTATTAAATTTTCAAAATTATTCAAAATTATTAAAAACATTTCCAAATTTTGTAAAAAAATACTGGACATTTGGAGATATATGTGTTATATTGATGGTGATTTTTTCCAAAATTATTCAAAATTATTCAAAAGAGGCAACCTATGACAAGATCATCAGTGTTTTTCTATTCTAAAACAGGTGATAGTTCTATTTCAAAGGCGGTGCACAATGCATTGGCGCCTACGGGCATTGCTGTGCAAAATATCGACTCTTTTGGAGAAATGGTTTTTAGTTCTAAATTATCTTCTTGTTATATTTTGATAGATGCAACAGATGATTTTGGTGATGTTCCAAAGCTTATGTTATCAAAATTATTTAGGGCGGGAATGGTAGAAAAAATATTATATATTGTAAACCCTAATAGCAAATTGAATATTCGCTCAAAGATTATATACGACAATCAATTCGAAAAAAACTTGGAAAATACTTTTACAGAAATAGAAGAACAACGTTTGCTCAATCAATCTGTGATAAGTCATTCGTGGAAGAAGATAATAGGCAAAAGACTTTGTTCTTGGGGGTTGTCTTATAGACATAGGGGTTTTAGTTTTATAATGGAGGCATTGCTGTTTTATTTGATGCATCGAGGTTTTCAAGTAAATCTGCGAAAAGATATATATCCTTATATCGAAAGGGTGTATGGCCTTTCGGAGTCTGCAATAGAACTTGCAATACGAAAATCTATATTATATGCTTCCAGGACTCAAGATTTTCCATTTGATTATGTCCCTTCAAACAAGGAATTTTTGAGATTTGCTTATAATGAATTTTTTGAAACGTTACATTTGTCCAATAATATTAAGATTTCCAATGGCTAAATAAGGTTGTATTTGTTGTGGTTGCATAATAAATATGTATTGTGAACAAGTATTATTTTTGGGATAATTTAAGAACTTTTTTTAGGGTTAACAAGGCTCTTGTTATTACTATTTGTTGTGTTATTTGTTTGGGGATATTAACAGGGATTTTCTGTGTTGCAAAGACTTCCACAGAGGTTTTGATAATTCATATTCAATGCTTTCCGCTAAGATTTTTTTTGTTGCATAAAATGTCGTTGATTGGCTTTTTGCTATTGGAGAGTTTGTTTGTTGCTATTTGCTTTGCCCTCATATTTTTTATGTCTTATATTAGGTGGTGCAACGTTTTAGTCGTTGTTTTGTCGCTTTATCTCAGTTTCCGTTTAGGGATAACCATTGCTGTATTAGTATGCATATTTGGGGTGGCAAAGGGCCTTTTGTATGGCGTAGTTGCAGTATTTGTTCCATGTGGGTTTAGGCTGGTGATGTATCAGATTTTTGGCTTCAGAATGTGTCATTTTAACACTCAACTATGTGTTTTTGGCAATTCTTCAATAAGAGGGGAGGAGTTAAAACTGGCACTGTGGTTTGGTGGGATTGGGATTTGCTCTGTAGCAGTGCAGACCATTATTTTACTTATCCTTAACAATTTGTTTGTTTTTTAGTAGAGTTTTTTGCAAAAATGTGCTAAACTTTGTTTGTTAAGGAGTGTTATATGGAGCATTTTGTGGACAACACAGTCAAGTTTTTGAAAACAACACTAAACATTGACCAAATTGATATTGCAATAATAGTTGGCTCAAATTATGAGGGTTTTGCCGAAAGGTTAGAAAACAAGAGCGAGATAATGTTTGCAGAAATTCCCAATATGAAACTTCTTGGCAAGGATAAAAGGGAAAATAAATTTATATATGGCTCTCTTGCAGGCAAAAAGGTATTGCTATCAGTAGGAAGGCTTCATTTTAACAATGGCTATGCCAGTCAAGATATAGCCAACTTTGTTTTTATACTCAAAGAGTTGGGGGCAAAACGATTGGTTGTTACTACCAGTGTTGGTTCAATAAACAAATCCATTCATGTGGGTAGTGTAGTTGCAGTAGCAGACCATATCAACCTAACTGGAAGGAATGCTTTGTTTGGTTGCAACTATGATAGATATGGAAGTTTGTTTGTAGATATGGACAACTGCTATGACACAGATATGACAAATGTTTTGTGCAACACAGCCAAAAAGGAACTGCATTTGAAGATAAAGAAGGGAGTTTTGGTAGAGTTTGCGGGACCTACAGTAGAAACTCTTAGTGAGAGTAAATTTTCCAAACTCATTGGAGCAGATTTTTCTGGATTTAATGTTGTAAATGAAGTAATCTGTGCCAATTATTGTGATTTACCTGTCATTGCAATTGGTTTGGTTACAAATTATGGAGTTTTGTATTCTGCAGGCAAACTTAAACATGAGGATATTGTTTACAACAGAAATCTTGCCAAAGGCTATTATCTGGAACTATTGGAAAGATTTGTTCGCAATATTTGATAATTTTTTATATTTTTAATATTTTTTGCAATTTTGCAAACACTACAAGCAAGGAGATAGTTATGAAAAGAAAAATTATATCACTTGCTTTTTTGTTGTTGTTTGTTGTGTGTCTTTGTATGGGCAAAACAACTGTGTTTGCTAAACCTGTGGAAGACAATAGCAAATTTGATGTAAAAGCATATTATCTTATGGATTATTCTACAGGAGAAACGTTGATTGAAGGTAACAGCGAACAAAAAATGCCTGTTGCATCAATAGTAAAACTTATGACCATTGACATAGTATGCAGGGAGATAGAAAAGGGAAATTTGAGTTTAGACGACATAGTTGTTGCATCAGAGCAGGCGTCAAGTATGGGTGGCTCACAAGTTTTTATAGAAACAAACGGAGAATATTCGGTGTCGGATTTGCTGAAATCTGTGATAGTCAGTTCTGCCAATGATGCCAGTGTTGCTTTGGCAGAAAAAATCGCTGGCAGTGAGGAAGAGTTTGTTGTATTGATGAACAAACGAGCAAAAGAGTTAAACCTAAGTGGAACAAACTATGTAAACTGCACCGGACTTCCTGCTCCAAATCAATTTTCGTGCGCTAGAGATACTGCGATACTTTTAAGAGAAGTTTCTTCACATGAAATATATCACAAATATAGCACCATTTGGATGGATACCCTTATGCATCCAAAGGGGAGGGAAAGTGAACTGGTAAACACAAACAAACTGATAAGATATTATGAAGGGTGTGATGGTGGCAAAACTGGCTCTACCAGCGAAGCGGGCTATTGCCTCAGTGCAACTGCCAAAAGAGGTAATATGAGGCTTGTTGGGGTTGTTTTAGGGGCACAAAATAGCAAGGCAAGATTTGCAGAAACATCAAAACTTCTTAATTATGGCTTTGCAAATTTTGAAAATAAAAAAGTAGTGGATAAGGATAGTTATGTGCAAGAAATAGAAATTTCTGGTGGCAAAGAATCAACTATAAAAGCAAGGCCACAAGAGGATCTAGTAGTTTTGTGCAAAAAGAGGGAAGATGTGGGAGAAATTACTGTTGATACTAAGATAAATGAATTAGTCGCCCCAATCAACGCTGGAGATAAAGTAGGGACTGTGTATGTAACCAAAAACGGTGTGGTTGTAGCAGAGTGTGACCTCATTGCGACTAATAGTGTGGGCAAAGCAAACTTTGTAGATGGAATACAAAAAGTAATTGATTATTGGAAGGTTTTGTAATCAAAACAACCGTCAAATTGTTTGCGTTAATGTATTAAATATTATATAATATGATGACTGATTTATAGGTCATCATATTTTTTTAAGGGAAACGCTATGCTATTTGATTTGTTATTTAGATATACCTCTATGCCTTTTACCAGCAAGGTCATTATTTTTTTGACCTTTTCTGTTGCTGTGATTATAGCATTAAGTATGCACGAATACGCACATGCCTTTACAGCAGTAAAATGTGGCGACCCGACTCCAAAACTTGCAGGTAGACTTACACTTAATCCTCTTGTTCATTTTGATGTGGCTGGACTTTTGTGTTTTTTGTTTTTGGGATTTGGGTGGGCTAAACCAGTGCCTATTAACCCATTCAATTTTAAGAATGTAAAGAAAGATTCCTTTCTTGTTAGCATCTCAGGTGTGCTAACCAACCTAATATTAGCTTTTATTTCTTATCCAATTGCAATTTTGTTTATGCGAGTGGCGGATACAAGTGTTGTGTGGGAGATTTGCTTTTATTTGTTCTTATATATCTTCCAAACAAATCTAGTGTTTTTGGTTTTCAACTTGATTCCTGTTTATCCACTAGACGGCTTTAATGCTATCGCCTCTTTGACAAAATATAACAACAAATTTGTTAATTTTATGCGTAGATACGGGGGTGTCATTTTATTGATACTAATCGTGGTATTCCATATAACAGATTTATTTAATATTATTGTAAGTTACGTAGGCTATCCAATCTTGTGGTTTTGGTCGTTGATATTATGATAAGGGGTTTGTTATGAAGGTAGAAAAGAATAAAGAATTAACTGACCAACTAGAATCATTTGATACTGGGGTAGAGTTTAATCTAGACAATTTTCATGGGCCAATAGAATTGCTATGGCATATGATTAAAGAAACAAAACTAGAGATTTCTGAAGTAAAACTTGCCGACCTTACAGAGCAATATTTGGAATATATGGCAGGGCTTGACGAATTGGACCTTGAAAAAGCAAGCGATTTTATTGAGGTGGCGGCAACTCTTATAGAAATAAAATCAAAATCTCTCCTTCCAAGAGAGGAAGAGGAAGTTGTTGACGAAGAAGACCCAGAAATGCTACTGAAATTGAGAATTAAGGAATATGAACTATTTCACGAGGCGGTGGAAAAGATAAAACCGCTGGAAGATGTAAGCAAATTTTACAGAGCACCTGACGAAAAGGTGAATGATTATCGTTATGTGCTAGGAGAAATGACCCTTTCTGGATTGTTAGATGCTTTTGCAAAGATGATGACTAGGATAAAGAAGGAAGAAGAAAAGGTTATACCAAAGAAGATTGAAAAAGACAGATTTACCGTTGCAGAAAAAATTATTTCCATAAGAAACAGCATAAAGGAAAAGCATAGAATGAAGTTTTCGGAATTTTTTGGTCAAGACTATACAAAAAGTGAAATGATAAATATTTTTTTGGCTATGCTGGAACTACTAAAGATGCAAGAGATTAGAGTTAGGCAACAGGCAACTTATGATGATATAGATATAGAATTAAAGGAAGATGAGGAGGCACAAAAGGAAGATGCAGTGTGACAAATCAAGACTTATTGATGTGGTGGAAGGTATTTTGTTTGTTTCTGGCAATGGGGTATCTGTTAAAGATATTGCAGAAAAGTTGGAAGTAGAAAAAAAAGAAGTTGACAAGGTTGTGGAGGAGTTAAAAACACGACTTGCAGGCAGTGGGATAAATGTTATTACATATAGGGATAATGTTCAACTATGTTCCAACCCAGACATTGCAGAAGATATTGCTACGGTGCTAAACCCAATACGAGAAAAACTTTTGACAAAAGCAGCAATGGAAACATTAGCAATAGTCGCCTACAAACAACCAGTAACTCGTCTGGAGATAGAGCAGATAAGGGGTGGGGCAAGCAGTGATTATGCTATGCAAATTTTAATGAACTTCAAACTGGTTGAAGTTGTTGGTAGAAAAGATGCAGTGGGCAAGCCACTTTTGTTTGGAACAACTGATGAATTTTTGAAGCGATTTAACCTAAACTCTTTGGAAGATTTGCCAGATTATGAGGAACTGCTGGAACGCATACAGGTGCTAAAACAAGAGGCAAATGATTCTCTTTATCGAAGCACTGAGATTATTCCAGATGAAGAATTGCCAGATAGCAAAGAAAGGGCAATGGCGGAAAAAGCAGAAAAAGAGCAGGCCGAGAAAGTGGACAATAGCACTATGGAAGAGGGCAAGCAAGATTATTCAACTGATGAGAATAAAGAACAAGACACTTCGCCATGGAAAGAACAAGCCCCTTCGCAAAGGAAGGATAATATTTCTAGTAAAGAAGATAGCATTGTAGTAGAAAATAGTGAACAAACTCATCTTACTGAAGAACAAACAAAAGAAGTCTTGCAAAATGCAAACAATCAAGATGATGACTTTATCCTTCAAAAAGACCAAGATTTGCTGTAAGAGTTGAATAAATTTGATAAAATAATGATTATCGTTTACTAATTATTTTTATGTAGTTTTATATAGTAAGTATTATCGGTGGTTTTATCTAATACACACAAAGCAATGCGAAGTGTATATTCAGGCATAATATATATAGTTACAATATCACAAATTTTTTATTGCGACTTTATTTGTCGTTGCAATGGGGCGACAGTAATTTTGAAATTGGCATAGAAAGTGGATAAAATATGGTTATTATGCCCACTTATTTATAATGTCTTTATACGATTTTTGTGGGATAAAGACTTTGACTTGATTGCTTTTTTGACTGATTGATTGGTCATTCGGCAGTGTTGCTACAGCATAATAAACATAGAGGGTTCCGTCTTCAACGAGGGTGTCTGACACTTCTACTAGCCCTTGTTTGTCCCCAACAGTTGCAACAACAATATCATTATCTTCACATAATCTATGTATGGTGTAATTGAGATATTTTTTTGCAAAAATATTGATTGTTACACCTTTTTTTACTCTTTGAGCAGTAATAGAAAAGGGAGAAATGTCACTGAACATATCTGATACTTCTTGTGGAACATTGGAGATAGCAAAATACACAGACTTCCTAAATCGGTCGGGAGTGTTTTCGCTGGCAAGTTTT
The DNA here is from genome assembly GCA_945928645.1 of uncultured Clostridia bacterium. GTDB lineage: Bacteria > Bacillota > Clostridia > Christensenellales > UBA1242 > UBA7862. Next base: position 12,570 of record CAMENR010000014.1, read on the forward strand.
AGTTTGTTATTTGCCAACAATTCTTGAGAATTTATATCCTTTTTTACACAACTATTTGGCATCTCAAAACTCCCAGAACCCAATTTGCAGTTGGAATATATTTGTTGTGCAATCACACTAGGCGCATTGGCTCCCGTTACAGACTTTGGCAATGGGGTAGATGATGTTGAACCTACCCACACGCAAACGGTATTTTGTGGAGTGTAAGAAATATTCCATGCATCGCTATTTTCTTGGCTGTTTTTTAGCCCAACAGTGCCAGTTTTGGCGCAAATGTCATAAGACTGTTTTAGCCTTCTTGCAGTGCCGTTTTCTACTGTTTGTTTTAGCATATCGCTGATAAGATAGGCTGTGGACGACTTCATAACTTGTATTTCATTTTGTGGATTTTGATAGATCAACTTACCATCACTAGAATATATTGCTTTTATAAACCTCGCCTCTATCCTTTTTCCACCATTGGCAAAGGCCTGATAGCAATTTGCAAGGTCTTTTATTTTTATTCCATCGTGCAAACCGCCCAAGGCAACAGATCCTCCATTGTCGCAAGAGGACAATTTTAGACCTAGATTTTGGGCAAAACTCTTTGCATAGTCTATTCCAACATAATTTAATAACTTTACTGCTGGGATATTATAAGAGTTCGCAAGAGCATCTTTTGCACTCACCCAACCATGATATTTGTTTTTGTAGTTTTTGGGCTTGTATCCGTCTATGTCTATTGGCTCGTCCAGTATTGGTGTTTCGGGACTTATTAAATCCTTTTCTATGGCTGGGGCATAGGCAACAATTGGTTTTATGGTGGATCCTGGTTGTCGGAGAAGGGAAAGGGTATTGTGTTCACTTTGGGCACAAAATGCTATTACTCCACCAGTTTTGTTGTCTATTACAAGATTTACTCCATCGGCAGTAGAAGTTTTTGCCACTGTAGGAAGGTTTTCTAGGGCTTTTTCACATGCCTTTTGAACAGAACTATTTTGATATGTAACGATTTTTAAGTTTTTAAGTAACAAGTCTTTTTCTGGTATATGTAGCAACTCACAGGCTTCCTCTATGGTTGCGTGGTAGTAAGAGTTGTTGGTTAGGGCATATTTATTGATGTTTAGATTAAGAGGACTGTCCACTGCTGTCAAGTATTCTTCTTGGGATATTTTGCCATCTTTAAGCATTTCTTTCAATACAAGATTTCTTCTTTTTATGCAAGCATCTGGGTTGATTATTGGCGAATATTTTTTGGGTGATTTTATTATTCCAGCCAAGGTTGCAGACTCTGCAAGTGTTAGTTCTTTTACTTCTTTTGAAAAATATCTTTGTGAGGCTGTATTTATGCCAAAAGCACCATTGCCAAAGTATATTGCATTGAGATAAGCGCTTAAAATTTCTTGTTTGGAAAGATTTTTCTCTAACTCTCTTGCAAGGATTAGTTCATCAAATTTTCTTCTTAATGTCTTTTCACTGGTTAAGTGAGTATTCTTGATAAGTTGTTGGGAAATGGTTGATGCTCCCTCCGAAAAACTCATAGTTTTTAAGTTTTTTAGCGTTGCCTTTATCATTCTTTTGTAATTTACCCCATTATGCGCAAAAAAATCTTTGTCTTCTATTGCTACAAAGGCATTGATTGTATGTTGGGGGACTTGGTCGTAGGATATTGCGTTGTTGCCTGTTGGGGTAGAGATTTTTTCTCCATTTGCATTGGTTACAGCGACCACAGAAGTCTTATAATTAAGTTTGTTTTTGCTAAATTTTACACTGGAAAATCTGCTCAAAAAACCCATTGAAAAAAGGCAAAACAAAAGCATTGTTACAAAAACTGCAACAAGAGATATGTAGAATATTACCCTAAAAAACTTCGCTTTTTTGGTCATTATATATTTATTATTTATAGATTTTTGTTATTTATCCCAAGAGGGTGAGTTTTATTTGAAGATTATAAAAAATAACATTGTTCATTTTGAAAATTTATTCAAAACTCTTGAAAAAAAATTGATTAAAATATATAATAACTATATTATGGATAAAAAGTATTTTATAGAAACATTTGGTTGTCAAATGAACTTGCATGACTCTGAAAAGATTGCAGGTATGTTGAGAGATTTGGGATATGAGGAAGGCAAGACAAAAGAAGAAGCAAGTATAATTGTCTTTAATACTTGTTGCATAAGAGAAACTGCAGAACTAAAGATAATGGCAAAGATTGGCGAAACTAAGGCACTAAAAAAAGCCAATCCAAACCTCATTATTGCGGTGTGTGGTTGTATGACACAGCAAAAGGGAATGCCAGAACTGCTAAAGAAGAGATTCCCATTTTTGAGCATTGTTATTGGCACTCACAACCTTGAAGAATTGGAAGAATACATAAAGGAAATATCTTCATCTACTAAAAGAAAATATAAATCTGTGGTGTGGGATAGCGAAGGGAAGGTAGTAGAGAATACCCCTACATATAGGACCAGTGGAAACAATGCTTGGGTTAATATTATGTATGGGTGTAACAATTTTTGCACCTATTGTATTGTGCCATATGTAAGGGGTAGAGAAAGAAGCAGAAAACCTGAAGACATAGAAAAAGAAGTGCGAGAACTGGTAAACAGTGGCAAATACAAAACGATAACTTTGTTGGGGCAAAATGTAAACTCCTATGGCAAAGACCTAGGCAATGGCGAAAATTTTGTTTCCTTGCTTGACAGACTTTGCAAAATAGATGGTAATTTTAAGATAAAATTTATGACATCACATCCAAGAGATTTTAGTGACGAATTGATAGATTTTATTGCAAAGGAAAGGAAGATGAGCAAGTGTATTCATCTCCCTGTTCAAAGTGGTAGCGACAAAATTTTGAAGGCGATGAATAGGCACTATACGCTAGAGCATTACAAAAACCTTGTAACAAAGATTAAAAACAAAATTGACGGTGTTAGCCTTACAACAGATATTATAGTTGGATTCCCTGGAGAAACAGACCAAGATTTTGAAGACACTTGCAACCTTGTAAAATTTTGCAAATACACAGGAGTTTTTGGCTTTGTTTATTCAAAGAGAAAGGGAACTCCAGCCGAGAAATTTGATAATCAAATTGATGCAAAAACGAAACAAAAGAGGATAACAACACTTTTTGATATTCAGCATAAGATTGCAAAAGAAGAATTGGAAGAAATGATTGGCAAGACTTTTGAGTGTTGTGTGGATACAAGAAAGTGTGGGTTGTGGATAGCAAAACTTGAAAATGGCAAAACAATCAAAGTTAAGTGCGACAATCTAGAGCCAAATCAGGACATAATGGTAAGAGTGGACAAAATTGTTGACGGAGAATTGTTTGGCACTGTAACAACTTTTGCAAAAGAAAAGGAAAACTAATATGGACGAAATTATTGATAGAAGCAAACTATCTCCAATGATGCAACAATATTTTGACACAAAACAGCAATATCAAGATTGTTTGTTGTTTTATCGTTTGGGTGATTTCTACGAGATGTTTTTTGAAGATGCAAAGATATGCTCCAAGGTGTTAGACCTTGTTTTATCGGGTAGGAATTGTGGCTTAGAAGAAAGAGCCCCTATGTGTGGTGTGCCTTATCATGCGGTGGATATTTACATAGCGAAATTGCTAGAAAAGGGATACAAGGTGGCTATCTGCGACCAACTAACTGAGCCAGTCCCAGGCAAAATTGTGCAAAGAGGGATAACTCGTGTAGTAACTCCAGGCACTGTTATTGACCCAGAAAGCCTTAAGGACGGTCAAGGCAACTATATCTTGTCTATCTCCAAAAATGACGAAACTATTGGGGTTGCTTATTGTGATGTGTCCACTGGAGAGTTTAGAGTAAGTGAATATGCAGATGATAGCAAGCAAAAGGTTATGGATTTGCTTTCCAGAATAAGACCTGCAGAGATTATTTGCAACGAGCAGATGTTTGTTTTATCTCACGACAAGGATATAAGAAACCTTGATTTTTTGCCACCATTTTGCAAGCATATGGACTTTGAGTTTGACTTAAACAATGCCAAGGAGTTGATAAAAAAGCAATTCAATATAAGCAATATTGCCGGACACGACTTTGCAAAGTTGAGTTGTGCTATCTGTGCCACTGGTGCATTACTAGGTTATCTTAACGAAACTCAGATGAGGAGTCTTAACCACATAAACAAAATTGTAACAGAAAGACACAGTGATTATATGCACTTGGACTTTAATGCTTGTAAAAATTTGGAACTGGTAGAAAATGCCAAAGATCGCAAAAAACGAGGTTCACTGCTGGGGCTTCTCAATAAAACAAAGACCTCTATGGGTGCAAGGCTACTAGAAAAGTGGATTTTGCAACCACTTCAAAATTCTTCAAAGATAAACAAAAGACTAGATTGCATAGAGGAACTTATAGACAATTCGATTTTGCAAAGTGATTTGGAGAATTCGCTTTCGGGCATAAGTGATATAGCAAGGCTATGTTCCAAGATTTCTTACGGAACAATTATGCCAAAAGATTGTATTTCTCTCAAAAATTCCCTTGTTCATGCAGTGGATTGTGCCAATTTTGTAGGAGAGTTGAACAAAGACAATTTTGGTGGGTTGTTTGAAGATATTTCCTCAATAAAGAACTTGGCTGAGTTGTTGGATAAGACTTTTGTGGACAATCCTCCAGCGCTCACTTCTGGTGGCGGATTTATTAGAGAGGAGTTTAATCAAGAACTGTTTGACCTAAGACATATGTCCTCGCAGGCAAAAAAATGGTTGTCGGATATGGAGGCAAAAGAAAGGGAAGAAACAGGCATCAAGGGGTTGAGGATAGGTTATAGCAGAGTTTTTGGATACTTTATAGAAGTCCCTATGTCGCAAGTGGGCGCAGTGCCATATAGATATCAAAGAAAGCAAACCATTTCCAATCACGAGAGATTTGTAACAGACGAACTGAAGGAAATAGAAAATAAACTGCTTAATGCAGAAGACTTGGCAATAAAACTTGAAAATAGTATTTATGAAAAGATAAAAGAAAAACTTAAGGAGTTGGTGCAAGATATTCAGCAAGTGGCAAGTGATGTGGCTTATATAGACGTAATATTGTCGCTTACTAAGGTTGCTAATGAATGTAATTATGTTAGACCAAAAATAAGCGAAAGATACAAGCATATCAAGATTCAAAATGGCAGACACCCTATTGTAGAAGATAATATGAAGGGAGAATCTTTTGTGCCAAATGACACATATCTTGACGAAAAGGACAACAGAACTCTTATCATAACTGGTCCAAATATGGCTGGCAAAAGCACATATATGAGGCAAATTGCATTGATTGTGCTTATGGCTCATATTGGTAGTTTTGTGCCAGCAACCAGTGCAGAAATTGCCATAACAGACAGAATTTTTACTCGTATAGGAGCTAGTGATGACCTTAGCAGTGGGCAAAGCACCTTTATGGTAGAAATGGTAGAAGTTGCTAATATCCTAAATAACGCCACACCAAAGAGCCTTGTTATTTTGGACGAAGTAGGCAGGGGAACTGCCACTTATGATGGTATGAGTATTGCTTGGGCAGTGCTAGAATATATCTCTACAAAAATCAAATGTAAAACACTTTTTTCCACACACTATCACGAAATAACCACGCTAGAAAACAAGTTGGAAGGGGTGAAAAATTATAAGGTTAGTGTAAAGGAATTTAATAGCTCGGTGGTATTTTTGCGAAAAATTATGCGAGGAAGTGCCGACAAAAGTTTTGGGATAGAGGTGGCGTCTTTATCTGGTATTTATGAAGAAATAATAAAACGTGCCAAAAATATATTGACTCAACTAGAAAAGAATTCTGTTAAGTTTGATATAAAATCATCTAGCGATAAGGTGGAAGAAGGTCTGTCACAAGGGGACAAGGACAATATAATCAACGAGATAAGGAATATAGACCTAAACAAACTTAGCCCTATGGAAGCCTTTGAAATCGTGGTAGATTTGAACAAAAAAGTAAACAAATAAGGAGGTAACTATGCCAAGGATAAATGTCCTTGAACCAAGGGTTTACAACAGAATTTCTGCTGGGGAGGTGGTAGAAAGACCATCTTCGGTGGTTAAGGAATTGGTAGAAAATGCCCTTGACGCAAAATCTTCAAATATAACGATAGAAATTGAAGAAGGTGGAACAAAACTTATACGCATAAGTGACAATGGTTGTGGGATAGACTTTGACGATTTGCCAAAGGCATTTATGCCACACGCAACCAGTAAGATTGCCAAGGCAGAAGACTTGGATAGTATTGCAACCTTGGGTTTTAGGGGAGAGGCATTGGCAAGCATAGCATCTGTGGCACAGGTAGAGTTGGTATCTCGAGCCGAAAATAGTGATATTGGAGGCAAGATTTGTATAAATGGTGGTGTTGTCGAAAGTTGTGATGTGTGTGGTGCAAGGGATGGCACAATGATTGCTGTTAAGAATTTGTTTTATAACACTCCAGCAAGATTAAAGTTTTTGAAATCAAATAGACAAGAGGGCAGTGCAATCACTTCTATAGTAGAAAGGCTTATGCTTGCCAATCCAAATGTTTCCATAAAATATATTGTTGATGGTAGGACTGTTTTTGGTGGAAGTGGTCTGGGGTTGAAAAATAAAATTTTTGAAATCTATGGCAGAGAAACCACAGAAAATCTTATACCAATAGAAACATTGTCAGGGGCATACAAACTTTCTGGATATTTAGCCAAACCAACATTTTGCAAGGCAAATAAGACATATCAAACACTTATCGTTAATGGAAGATATGTGTCCAACTCTTTGGTGTCGGTTGCAGTGTCCAATGCTTATGAAAACTTTCTTATGAAAGGCAAATTCCCACTGTTTGTGCTCAACCTAACACTCCCTTGTGATGAGATTGATGTAAATGTTCATCCAAGCAAAATGGAAATTAAATTTAGAGAGTCAAAAAAAATTTATGACCTAATCTATAGTTCAGTTTTGCAAACATTGGGGCAAAGCAATTCTCCATTGTTTTTCTCGGATGGAACAAATGATAATGTATCAAATGACGATCTTTTTGCAATCAAAAAGCAGTCTAAACTAGATGATGACATTCAACCTACTACCACCAAATTGGCAGAGGTTAAGGGTGGATTTAGTTTTGGCGATATGCAGAAGTTGACTGAGGAATTGAGCATTATGAATGTGCAAGCACCAAATTATGTGGATAAAAGCATAAAAGTGCTTGCAAGTGCTGATTATGAACATTATAATGCAGAACAAAATGACATAGATAACTCCACCAAAAACAAGGACCTTCCTAATGAACAATGGAATACAAACAACAAAGATGATGTTATAAAAGAGAAAACTTTTGCAAAAAAAGTTAATATAACACAAGGAGAAAATTTTGCAGTAGGGCAAGAGCAATTTGGGGACAATTCACTTTGTGCAAATAACAGTGATGAACTATGGAACACCAAAAACAAGTCCACCCAAATGGAAATAGACACAGGACTAAACTATAAGTTGGTGGGTAGATTGTTCAATACCTATGTTTTGATAGAGGTGGGGGACAATTTTATTATGATTGACCAACATGCAGGACACGAAAGGGTGTTGTTTGACAAATTTACAGCAATGTATGAAGAAAAGAAAATGATTTCTCAGCCACTTATGATTCCTTATGTGTTTGAAACAAATGAAGAGGAAAGTGTGCTTGTAGAGGACAATCTTGATGTGTTTTCTTCACTTGGTTTTGATGTTGAAAATTTTGGCAATAAAACATACAAAATTTCTTCCATTCCAGCACTTTTAGATGGGATAAATCTTGGAGAATTTATTCAAGAAAGCCTTGCCAATTTAACCAAAGTTTCTCCAACCAACGAGCAGATCAAAAATCACTTTGCCACTTGTGCTTGCAAAGCGGCAGTTAAAGGCGGGCAAAACCTGAGTGATGGAGAAATTGAAATCTTGTTAAACCAAATTGCCAAGGAGGGTAGAGTATTGCAATGCCCACATGGCAGACCAGTGTATGTAAAGTTTTCAAAATATGAGATAGAAAAAATGTTTAAGAGGGTTGTTTCGTGAAAGTTTTAATAATAGGTGGTGCAACTGCCAGTGGCAAAACAGCCTTTGCAATACAGTGTGCCAAACAATTTGATGGAGAAATAGTATCTTGCGATAGTATGCAGATATACAAAGACCTAAACATAGGCACTGCAAAACCAACAGAAGAAGAAAGGCAACAAGCAGTGCATCATATGATAAATATTGTAGATGCAGGGGATAGTTATAGCGTTCAACAATATGTATCCTCCGCCAGAAAGATTATTGAGGACATTTGCTCTAGGGGGAAATTGGCAATAGTCGTTGGTGGAACAGGACTTTATATAAGAGGGCTACTTTATCCTTATTCTTTTGCCAATGCTCCAAAAAATAGTGAGATAAGGGACAAATACAATTGTATCCTGCAAGAAAAGGGAAAGGAATATCTCTTTGATTTGTTGCGAAAGGTTGACCCAATTTCTTGTGAAAAAATTAGCATAAATGATACCAAAAAAGTTATTAGAGCATTGGAAATTTATGAAACAACGGGCAAGCCAAAATCGTATGATGTTTGCAAAAATAAGCCTGTGTATGATAGTATATTTGTTGCACTAAACCCACCAAGAGAAATCCTTTATGACCGAATAAACAAAAGGGTGGATAAAATGTTTGAAAAGGGGTTAGAAAAGGAAATAGAAAACCTACTTAACACAGGGAATGTTGATAGAACTAGCCAAAGTATGCAAGCGATTGGATATAAAGAATTCTTTGACTATTTTGATGGCAAAAAGAGTCTTGAAGAGATTAGAGAAGTAATAAAGCAAAATTCTAGACGTTATGCCAAAAGGCAAATGACATTTTTTCGAGGGTTTGAAAATGTTTTTTGGTTTGACACTCAAGATAAAGACCTTGCACTTGACTATATATCCAAAAGGCTAAGTAATATTGATAAGTAGTATTGAAAAAAACTTGATAAATAATATTGATAAATAGTATTGAAAAAAACTTGATAAATAATTTTGAAAAATAATATTAAAATAATATTAAAAATAGTATTAAAATTAGTATTAAAAATAGCATTGAAAAAACACACAAACAAAACTGTCTGTGTGTTTTATATTTATTAGAATTTTCTTTGTAAAATTATTGATCAAAACTAAGATTAGGGTTCAAAATCAAAACCTAGGGAATCATTGCCTGCAAAGTCTGCTGGATTATATACATAAATTGTATCTCCTTCCTCTGTCCCTAAGGAATCATTGCCATTGTTTGGAAGGGTAGTGTCGTATTCAATTGTTCCTTCTTCTGTTTGTTGCCCTTGACCACCAGAAGAACTACTCCCTTGATTATTTTTGTTTTGGACATTGTGATTTATTGCTCCTGCTACAGCATAAACGTTTGGTGTAACTTGTGTAACAGTGTTGCCACCCCAAGAGAAAGTCATCCCAACTTTAGCCATAAATGCGGCATTGTTAGCTAGGTCAGATACAGTAGCCCCTTTATTCAAAGGAATGCCTGTGCCTGCAATCAATTCTGCAAAAAATGCAGAATGATCAGATAACTTTGTGCTAAGAGCAACACCCATAGCCAAGTCAAAGTTTATATTATCTCCTGCAACATACATCATAGAGCCTGCACCAAATGAGATTGCCAAGCCTTTATCCTTTTTAACAGTAGTAGTTAGCTGAGATGATGGCAAGGTTTTTACTGCAAAAGTCTGCTTAATTTTATCGTCCATTGACAATGATTTTGAGCCGTCTTTTAGGTTAAGATTGCCGTCAAATTTTGGGAAATTTACACCCAAAACCAAAACATTCTTTGCATCAAATCTATTCAGAGTATTTACAGCAACGCTGTCTGGGTTTACAGGACTGCTAACCGTTGTAGGTCTGGTAGATTTTTTGGAAGTTTTTTCAGAGAGAGATTCGTCGGTAGTTGATGTTGGATCTTTTTTGCCTTCATCAATAGAAGTAGTTGTTGCAGATTTTTGCTTGTTACGGAAATGTTCCATAACCGATTCCTTAACAGATTGTGCATTGTTAGAAAATGTAGTGCCAACCAAAGCCCCACCAACAAACAATATAGTCCCAGCAGTCAAAACCCCTCGTTTTACACGTTTCATAGCCTTGTTTGTAATTTCACTTATTTTTCTTTTCCCTTTCTTTTCTCCCATAATTTCCCTCCGTAATTTATTGGTTGTATTATATATAATTTTTCACAAATTGTCAATAGGTTATCAATTTGTTGTAACTTTGCACAAATAAATTGAGTAGATTTTCAACTTTTTTATGGACTTTTTGTCCTTTTTGCAAAAAAATATGGACAATAAAATCTCAACATGATATACTTTGAATGTAAATAATTTTTGCGCTAAAAGAGGAAGATTATGATTAGTTTGAAGAATAATATATACAGAAGCCATATGTGTGGAAGCCTTAATGCAAAGCACATTGGCGCAGAGGTAAGAGTCGCTGGCTGGGTGAATAATATTAGAAAAATGGGGGCGTTGACCTTTCTTACTATTCGTGACCAAAGTGGTGTGGTCCAGGTGTTTGTAGAAGATGAAAGCCTTGTTGCAGGACTTACTAGAGAAAGCACTGTAACAATCACAGGGATTGTGCGTTCTAGGGGAGAAAAGAATATTAACTCTGATATGGCAACTGGGGAAATTGAAGTTGTGGCAAGGAATGTCAAGATTTTGGGACTTTGCAGTGAAGTTTTGCCTTATGAAATATTAAAAGCTCGTGACCAAAATGAAAATACAAGATTGAAATATAGATATCTCGACCTAAGAAATGAAAAAAATATGCAAAATATTGTGCTTAGGGCACAACTGCTTGAATATTTGCGTGAACAAATGAGGGAATTGGAATTTTTGGAAATTCAAACACCAATCCTCACTTCTTCCAGCCCAGAGGGAGCAAGGGACTTCCTTGTGCCAAGTAGGCTTAATCCAGGCAAATTCTATGCCTTGCCACAAAGTCCTCAACAGTTCAAACAACTTTTGATGTTGAGTGGGTTTACAAGATATTTCCAAATCGCTCCATGCTTTAGAGATGAAGATGCCAGAGCAGATAGAAGTCCTGGTGAGTTTTATCAATTGGACTTTGAACTCAGTTTTGCTACGCAGGACGAAGTTCTTGATGTTATGGAAAAAGTGTTATATAACACCTTAACGCATTTTAGCAATCTCACAGTAGATAAACCTCCATTTAGAAGGATAAAATTTAGCGACTCTATGCTAACATATGGCTCAGACAAGCCAGACCTCAGGAACCCACTTGTGTTGGTTGATTTTACAGAAGAGTTCAAAAATCATACCTTCTCTGTAATAAGTGGCAAAAATGTGTTTGCCATTAAGGCTCAAGCCAATGACAAGGGCAGAAGATTCTTTGACGGGCTTACAGATTATCTCAAACTTCAAGGGGCAGGAGGCCTTGTTTATCTTAAATATGATGGTCAATCACTAGGTGGCCCAGCAGGTAAGTATTTTAGCGAAGAAGACTTTGGCAAACTTAATGCAAAACTAAACCTTGTGGAAGGGGATACAATATTTATTGTGTCTGATTCAAAAAGAACAAAGGCAATGAAGTTGGCTGGCTTGCTTAGAAACGAATTGGGTGAAAAACTTGACCTAATAGACAAGAGTTGCTTCAAACCTTGTTTTGTGGTGGATTTCCCATTCTATGAAGAAGGAGATGATGGCAAGGTAGAGTTTTCACACAATCCATTCTCAATGCCACAAGGAGAGATGGAAGCATTGAAAAACAAAAACCCACTAGATATATTGGCATATCAATATGACCTTGTGCTAAATGGGGTAGAACTTGCTAGTGGCGCTGTGAGAAACCACAACCCAGAGATTATGGTAGAGGCATTTCGCATTGCAGGTTATCCAAGGGAAGTGGTAGAAAACAAATTCCCAGCACTTTACAATGCTTTTAGATATGGTGCTCCTCCACATGCTGGCGCTGCTATTGGCTTTGATAGATTGCTTATGTTCCTTTGCGGAGAGGAGAGCATAAAGGAAGTTATTGCATTCCCACTCAACAAATCTGCTCAAGACCCACTAATGGGTGCTCCAAACAATGTATTCCCACAACAACTCAAAGACGTTCATATCAAAGTAGATTTGGAAGAGAAAACAGAAGAGTAACAGCATAATTTTGTAAAAATCATAAAATTTACGCTTAATAAAACAAGAGTAAAATCCATTTTAACAAACAAAATTTATGCTTGATAAAACAAGGGTAAAATCCATTTTAACAAACAAAATTTATGCTTGATAAAACAAGGGTAAATTCTTTTTGACAAATAAAATCTACACTTAATAAAGTAAGATATAATTCTTTTTGGCAAATAAAATATAGGTTTTACTTTAACGAAAGTCTAAAACAAATAAAAAGAAGCAGAATGATATTTTCTGCTTCTTTTTACTCTTCTTCACAGTCAAAATCAAAGAGTAATTGGTCTGGATCTTCTACATAATCCCAATTAACTCCAGGCAAATCTGGTTGTTCTTCCATATTTCCCTCCTATGAAAATTTATATTGGTACCACCAGCGGGGTTCGAACCCGCATTGCCGGCGTGAGAGGCCAGTGTACTAACCATTATACTATGATGGCTCAAACGATTGTTAATTTCAATCAAAGTAATAATAGCAAACTTAAAAAGAAAAATCAATAGTTTTGTTGCTATTTTTTTTGTGAAATAAAAATTTTTGATAAAAAAACATTTTGACTAATCAATATTAGTCGTGTAAAATAAAAATATAAGTTTGAAAGTATTTTCAAACAATTATTTGACCTATGCCAAAGATAAAATTGAAGAAAGTCTGCAATTTCAGAGCAATTTTCTGCCTATTTTTAGTTGTTATCATATCTATTTTTGGGGCAGTGAAGTGTTATAGCAACAAGTTGTATCTTTTGTTGCTTATTTTTCCTGTGGCATATTTTGTATATCTTGCTATAAGGCATAGATTTGTTTTGTTGGGGGTATCTTTTTTTGTATTGCTTGGGGTAACGATATTTTCTTATACAAATATTCACAATTTCAGCACTTGTGTCGCTCCAAGCGGTCAAGTTGCTGTGGTTGCAACAGTCGAAAAGATTACGGATAAGGGAAGTTACTATATCCTTAACCTAAAAGATTTGTCATACAAAGAGGAAGAAGGCGAGATAGTACAAAGTCTTGTTGGCAATGCAACTGTCTTTGTCAATTCAACAAATTTTGACATCGATATAAAAAGATATTCCACCATAGCAATTATGGCTATATTTGAAAAAAATAGTGTAGAAGATTCCTATGGCTATTATTATCTTTACAATAACACTAGATACAAACTTAACCTTGTGTATGGCACTAAACCTGTTCCGATTGGCAGGGATATGAATATGCTTGAAAATTTTAGGGAGTATAACCTAAAATTGTTAGTTGATGGTCTAGGGGAAGAAAATGGAAACTTATGTTATTCCATTTTGTATGGAGATAAATCATACTTGTCAACCGAGGATTTGAATGATTACAGAAACACAGGGGTTGTTCATCTTTTTGCTATGTCTGGCTTGCATGTTGGGTTGCTTGTTGGCGTGCTTGTTTGGTTGCTTTCAAAATGTAGTGTTAAGGGCAGGGCTCAATTTGTAACAATTACTGTTTTTCTTTTTGTATATTGTCTGTTATGTTCCTTTACTCCATCAGTTGTTAGGGCTAGCATAATGGCTATTTGCTTGTTGCTTTCAAAATTATTTAGCAGAAAATACGACCCACTCAATGCTCTTAGCCTTGCGGGGATTATCCTGCTGGCATTATCTCCTATGTCTTTGTTTTCTACTGGTTTTCAACTCTCTTTCTGTGCAACCTTTGGCATAATATTCCTTTCTAGGTTATTTAATCTTGTTCACTTCAAAAATTCATTTGCGCAGGAATTGTGGAATGCTATCCGTATAACTATTTCGGCACAAATGGGTGTGGCTCCGCTTATTTTTTACTATTTCGGATGGATTTCTGCTTGGTCAATTTTAGCCAACTTGCTATTAGTCCCACTGTTTACGTTGTTTTATACTGTCTTATTTGCTGTCAACTTCTTTGTGGTTGTTTGCCCACAACTACAGGTTATCGCCAAAATTCCAGAAGCAATATTTGAAGCATTTAGATATTTCAATAATATAATTATGGGGCTTCCAAATGGCACAATTTTCTTTAACAAGATAAATCTACCTAGCATAGTCCTATACTTTGTGTTGCTTTGGACTAGTAGCAAGTATCTTGTAGTTTCTACCAAAGTCAGAGGAATCGTGGCGATAATTTTGGTGCTAACAATCACCTTTTTTGTAATTACAAGTGATTATTATCCCGCAGGAAATTCAGTTGCCGTTTTAGACTTCTTTAGGGATAATTCCAAATTATTTTTGGCACCAAATTAGCAATTTTTGTTGCTTTTTTGTGGCGTTGGTGTATAATTTTGAAATGAATGGAGAATGTATGAGATACGAAGATTTGGATGAAAAATTAAATACTGGTGTGTCAAGTGTATATATCATAAACGGTGGCGAAAGTTTGCTTACTGTGGGGGCTTTGAATAAAATTGAAAAAGCATTAAACCTTGCTATGCCAGATTTTAACAAAAGTGTTTTTATGGACGACTACACACGAGGGGCAGGTGCTATTGTGGAGAGTTGTCAGTCATTGCCTTTTTGTGATAGCAGAAGGCTAGTCGTAGTGCATGACTATTTGGGCAAAAAAAATGAAGCAGAACGAAAAATCTTCTTAAAATACTTTCAAAAGCCAAATCCAACTACCTGTCTTGTGTTTTTTTCTACTACAAAAAGTGAGTTTTTCTCTACACTAGAAGGAGAAGTGGAAAGCATAGACTGTGAAAAAGTTTCTACCTCATTCTTAAACAATTTTGTTGCAAAAAAATTTAGAAATAAAGGCATAGAAGTAGATAGTTTGGCTGTGCCTAAACTGCTTGAATATTGCAATATGTCTGTTACAAAATTGGATACAGAAATAGAAAAAATATCCACAATTATTGGCAAAAATGCCACCCTTACAACACAAGATGTGGAAAATTTTGTTACAAAAGACTTGGAGTATGTTATATTCGACCTAACCAATGCGATAAGTGAAAAGAATGGGGACAAAGCCTTTACCTTAGTTGATGCAATGCTAAAAAACAAAGAACAACCATCAAAAATTATCTCTACATTGCAGTCGCACTTTAGGAGGTTGTTTTTTATCTCTCGCAGTGCTTGTTCGCAGTCTGACCTGGCAAAATATCTTGGAATAAAGGAATTTGCAATATCAAAATATCGGGCTCAACTCAAAAATTTTTCTCAAAAAGAACTAAAAAAAGCATTTGACCTTTGTGCCCAGATAGAATATGCCACAAAAAGTGGTGAAATGGACGCAAAAAATGCCATAGGATATCTAATTGCTAGCATAATAAGTTGATTATAGTGCAAGGAAAACTTGCTTCGTATCTACAAACATATGCATTAATTGTGTTGAAATGTTTGGGTGTCATATTTGATTGATTTGACCAACTTCCTATGCCAAATCACTGTGTTGATAAGATTTATTGAAAAAAATATGAAAAAGATTGAAAAAAGGGTTGCAAATTAAATTTTTGTATGCTAAAATTGGCAAGTATTAAAAAGGAGTTAGCAATGCCAAATATCAAATCAGCAAAGAAAAGGGTTTTAGTTTCCGCTAGAAAGAAGGAAGAAAACAGATATGTAAAATCTACAATGGCAACTATGATCAAGAATTTTAGAGTTGCAGTTGCACAAGATACTTCCAAGGCAGAGGCAATGCTTGTAGACATAACATCCTATATTGATTCTGCAAAGAGCAAAGGTGTTATCCATGCAAACACAGCCAGCAGAAAGATTGCTCGTCTCAACTTGCTCCTTAACAAAGCAAAAGTTGCAGAACCAGCAAAAGAAGAACCAAAAGAACAAGAAGAAAAACCTAAAAAATCTAGAGCCAAAAAAGTTGCAGAATAATTATTCTACAAGTTTGTAAGGGAGGAGTTTTCCTCTCTTTTTTTGTTGAGAAATTTATATGATTACTCAAAAAGGCAATTTAATAAAATATATCATAAAAAAATACATCTATCCAAAGATGTATTTAACAGAGAAGGCTTAATAAAAGGTTATTATTTGTATAACCTAAATGAATGTTTGGCTGGGGTGGCAGGATTCGAACCTACGCATGCTGGAGTCAGAATCCAGAGCCTTACCGCTTGGCTACACCCCAAGGTAATATTATTATGCAACAAAATTTTTATAAATGCAAGTGTTTTTTGATAGTTATTATTTTATACGTGATTTTTGCTAACTTTTCAAATAAAAGTTTTGAAAATAATGGGAAGAATGTTAAAAAGTTAGTTTTTGGGTATTAATGTTTCAAATTATAAAGGTAATTTTATGAAATAGGGAAGTAGCAATAAAAAAAATTTTAAGAAAATAAAAATTTTTGAACAAAATGTTGACATATTATTTTTTTTGTGTTAAAGTAAGCGAGTAATGAGGCAATGAGATATATGCGGATGTAACTCAATGGTAGAGTTCCAGCCTTCCAAGCTGGCTACGTGGGTCCGATTCCCATCATCCGCTCCAAATGTTTCAGTAGCTCAGTTGGATAGAGCACCGCCCTTCTAAGGCGGGTGTCGGGGGTTCGAATCCCTCCTGGAACACCATTATGGTGGATGTAGCTCAGTTGGCTAGAGCGCCAGATTGTGGCTCTGGAGGCCGTGGGTTCGAGTCCCACCTTTCACCCCAGTAAAATTTTAGACCCACTCGGGTCTTTTTTATTCGCCAGATATAGTTATAAGGGGAATAATTTTACTTATTGCTATATGCTGTATTTTTATTTCGTAATTTATAAAGCAATATAAATGGTCAGTTTGATTGTTTTATTAGGCATATAAAGGATGGATAAGGGAATCAAAAGCCTTTTTTAGAAAAAAAATTGCTGGTTATTGTATAAAAAATAAAAAAAATAAAAAATTTTTTGAAAAAACACTTGATTATTTTCGACAAACGATATATAATGGCAAAGGTTAAACATTGGGGTGTAGCCAAGGGGTAAGGCACAAGACTTTGACTCTTGCATCCGTAGGTTCAAATCCTGCCACCCCAGCCATTGCGTGATTCACTAGCTCAGTCGGTAGAGCACTTGACTTTTAATCAAGGGGTCCCGAGTTCGAACCTCGGGTGGATCACCATTTTTTATTTATAAGTCCAAGATGTGTTGCAAAGTGGCTTAGACGGTATATCCTTCTACTTGTCAACACACAAAAGGGCATTATGCGGATGTGGCGAAATTGGTAGACGCACTAGACTTAGGATCTAGCGGGAAACCTTGGGGGTTCGAGTCCCTTCATCCGCACCATAAAGAAACCATAATATTGATACGAAAAATGTCGGTATTATGGTTTTTTTATTGCAAAATAAGGGTGTTTTGCCCTTTTTCATTGATTTTTTAGCAAAAATGTAGGCTTGCAGGGATAGTTTTCATTCTTGCAAGCCTTTTTTGTTTTAGCCGTAAAATATAAATCGTTCACTTTATACCCTTATCGTTCAATTTATGGGGTATCGTTCAATTATTGATTCGCTCAAAAGAATTATTGATTTTCAATGGATTATGTGATATAATAAACTCACCGATAAATAAGAATTTGTAGGGAGGAACAATGTCTTTAATAAGTGTAAATAATTTGACTTTTGGAT
>CAMENR010000015.1 GCA_945928645.1 uncultured Clostridia bacterium
GTCCGTATTGGGGTCCCCAAAATGTATTTATACTTTTGGGGGGAGGAGCAATAGCTAAGTGAGTAAAAGATGGCGAGGAACGAGTCATAAGCGAACAAGGGGCTGTTGTGACGATGCCATTCTTCTCATTAAGACCAGCGAATAGCTGGTCTTTTTGTATTATACGATTAAAAGCAAATGTTGATAAAAATGTATCGGCAATGTCTATGTGAGAATTTCAAAACAGATTATTCTTCTTGTTCTTTATTGTTTGGATATTTGAGGAGATGTTAAAGGAATCTTTATAGTTATATCCTAAATAACATTAAAGTATATTATCGGAAGTTGTCGGCAAACAGCCCAAAGGGATACTTGCCAGCAACTGATGATGATTCAAACTGTGATGAAAGAAAAACTTTAGTTTTTGCTTTGTTTTGTGTAAACAAAACTTAAATTTTGGTGAAAGCAAAATTTAACATCACATAGTTTATATTTTAAGATGTTTTTGGAGAAAGTAATGTATATTTTTATACTTTTTTGTAAGCATAAAGAGATATGTAGAATATAATGAAGTGTGAATGCTGATGAAATAAATACCTTGGCAGTTTTGATAGCCAAGGAGATAAACTGTAGATTAAATCCGAGAGAAATAAATGAAATATGTGCATTGCTTAATCAGATTTTGTGCAATTTAGGCACTTATAAAAGGCTTTAGGCAACTACATATATTTATTGTTTTGTTTTACAGATTATTTTTATCGTTTTTTTTATCATCATTTTGTGTCCTTTTATCTTTGTCGTTTTGTCTATCATTGTTTTGTGTTCTTTCCAACAGTGAAAGATATTCTCCCCATTTTTCTATTCGCACAGGCATAGGTTGGTGATTGTGAAAAAATATTACAAGTGCTGGGGAAATTTTATTCCATTTTTCTACTATCTCATAATGGTCAAAACACCCTTCTTTAATTAACTAGTGAATTTTTGCGTGGTAGTTGAAATACATAGTAATATTGTGGACAGTTTTCCACAATTTCAATCATTTTGTGGAAAAGTCCAATAAAAAACAAGACATATTTGGTTAATTTTATATTTTTTTGGTTATACTAAACCTAAATAGAAAATATATTCTATTATGCAATATTTAGAATGGATTCAAAATAGTTTCGGTGGTTGATTTTTAGTAAAAAAAGAGTTATAATTATAATGAAAAATTGAGATAGGAGGAGTAATTATGAAAACTAGAGCAAGAATTTGTTTGTATATTTTTCTTATTTGTTCCTTCTTTGCACTGGGAGTTTTGGGCTATTTTGTATTTAGAGATAACAATTCAAATGTTATGGTTGGCTCAAAGAAATTTGTAAAAGTTCAAGCAGTGCCCAACGCTGTAAGTTATGCCATAACAGTGGAAAATGACAATAATGACCAAACAGATAAAGTCTTTTATAATGTAGCCGAAACTGAAGGTCAGGAAAAAAATACTACTGATTACACAATTACAGTTTCAAATCAAGATGGAGGCATAATTGCAGAGGAACATTATCAGAGAGAGATTACATCGAAAGGTCAGCAAACAGGTAAAATTGATTGTAAGATAAAGAATTATACAGTCAATTTTTTTTCGAATGAGGGAGATAAAAAGGTATTCCATTTTGATGATCAAGAGTTAATTGATGTAGATTCATCTTTTTTTTGTTGTGTAGTTAGTGAATATGTAGGAGATTTTTTTTGCAAGGACGGGGATTATAAGGTAGTTATAGTCGCTTATGATGACAAGGGTGATATTATAGAGGACGAGCAAGGAAATATTCAACAAGAAATAATTGACTACAATTACGTGGCTTATTACGAGCAAGATTTTGCAAAACGTAGCGACTATTATTATGATGGGCAGTGGGGAGATTATATTATATCCTCCAAAGAGGAGTTGGATAGGCTGGTAAAATGGGCTATTTTATATAGGCAGGGGAATGGCAAGGACATCACTTTTTTTGTAAAAACCAACCAGATAACACCAAACAACATCAACTCCTTAGTATTTGATAGCATTGTGAGTTATCCAGAGTATGATGCACTGGAAGAGAGTACTCAATATGCCAAAATGTATGGAAATATTGGCGTGCTAACCAATTTCAACTATTATTTGAATGAAAACTTTTTATTGACATATAAAGACCTAGAGCAACTAGATAGTTCTTATGAAAAAACCAATTATAATATTGCAAAAAGTTTTATACACCAAAAAGATGATAATTACGCCCCAACATATATTCAGGACACTCCAGAGCAAAGAGTGTTTGATATAGAAAATGCAGAAGATGAAGTGGAAGTGTTCAATAGTGAGCAACTATTTATGGTGGTTCAATCTGGGGCAAAGCCAAAATTTGTGGAAGGGAAAAGCGAAGTTGCAGAAATTATTTACAACAACGCATTGAATGTTTTAAGGCAAATAAACAATTCAAATTCACTCACACCATACGAAAAAGTATTAAACATATACAACTATATTTGTGGCGAAATTGTCTATGATTATGCAACTTATAAATATATGGCACTTACAAAAGATCTTACTATCAGAACATTTGGCAACTTTAGTTGTTTTTATCTTGAAGGTGTGTTTTATGACTTTGGTATGGGGACACAGTATGCAGTTTGTGACGGGTTGGCGAAAGCAATATCTCTGATGTGCAACATAGAGGGTATAGAATGTATTAAAATAAATGGAGAAATAGTTGATTCTGGCAATCATGCTTGGAACAAAGTTTATATAAAAGATGAAAAATATGATATAGATGGGTGGTCCTACCTTGACCCAACGTGGGGAGAAGGCACTTATATTAGCAATGGTCAAAATTATCAAGTTTTGACCCACTCTTACTTCCTTTTTGCACAAGATGATGGGGAGAGAACTATCCTTTATCCAAGTGATACAGAGGCAAATGCTCCTGGTCATAATTATGAATACTACAAAAAGACTCAACGAACTCTGGCTGAAGAAAAAGTAAGTCTGTATGTAGAAAATGACAAAAATTTAATAGATAATTTTACTCTTTCCCAAATGGAGTTAGATAGTGGAAAAAACTCCACTGTGTTAGAGTTAAAATTCAGCAATGAATATCTCTTGAATGGCAATTCAAAAATTGCAGAATTGATTGACCTATCGGAACAACTTTCAAGTCTTTCAGCAATAATATATGAATGTGAAGAAGACATTTCATTGGAACAAGAAATAATGAATCAAAATCTTGAATCTTTGCGCAGAAATGGAGCAGATGAACAAACTGTGGCACAAGCGAGAGATTATTGGCAGATGAAGATAGATATTTTGAATGAACAAAGGGAACAATACCAATCACAGTATAATCAAGTCAATGATAATTTGAAAAGTTGGTTTAGAGATTGTGGGGTAGAGTCAAACTGGGAGTGGATTGCAACAGACGGAGACAATACTATTTCTATCTTTAGATTTTACAAATAATATTGATATAATAGTTATAGTTGTAAAAAAAGTTCTGTTGATAGATATTTTCAATGGTTAGTTAACCTTAGGGAATTATCTTATCATAACAGAACTTTTTTTTATTTTTTATTTTGCGAGGAAATCTATAATATCTTGATACACTTCTTGCTTATTTGTTTCGTTTAGGATTTCGTGCCTTGCGCCATTATATAACTTATATTGAACATTTAGGCCTTGTTTTTTGTAAGTGTTGTATAGTTTTACGACCAATTTCCCATAATTTCCAACTGGATCATCATCTCCTGATAAAATAAGAATGGGCATATTTTTGTTGATATTGCCTAAATGTTTGTAGTTTTTAAGTGCGCCAGAGAACATACTTTTATAAAAAGAATAAGGGAATGGATGCCCACAATAAGGGTCTTTTTTGTATTCATCAAAAATTTTTTTATTGCGAGTAAGCCAGTTGCCATCCTCAAACTTTTTACCATAAGCCCCAAAACTGTTTTTTTCTAAAAATTTCGCTGTTTTATCTTTGCCAACAAATGCAGAATTGATATGTGCAACGATGTTTCCAAATGTAAAAGCAATATTCTTAGTATAAGCACTGCCAGAAAGGATAACTTTGTCTGCTATATTACATCTTGAGATATACATTTGACTAACAAATGACCCAAAAGAGTGTCCAATAACATACAAAGGTAGGCAGTATTTTTCTTTTAGCATAGTTGATATGGTTATTTGGTCATTTACTATTTGTTCAAAAATATCTCCATCACTGCAACCTTGCTTATTCACATCTCCTACAGTTTCGCCATGTCCTCTCAAATCACTAGCAAAAACAATATATCCGTTTGAATTCAAAAACTTTGCAAAGTCATCATACCTTTTTGCGTGTTCTTGCATACCATGAATAATCTGCACAACTCCTTTTGGGTTGGAAACATCTTCCCAATAATATCCCACAAGCGTTGAATTATCATAACCCTTAATTTTAACTTTATTCACAAAAAATGACCCCCTTACATTACTTATTGTATGTCTTATTAAATTTTATAATAGTATTAAAAGGCAAATTAAAAGTAGAAAGAAATTGCCTTTTGCTATTTATATTTTACTATAATATTATTTTTTTAACAACCAACTATAGCATATTTCACCTATAGTATTTTTTTTGAATGGAAGTTACAAAATAATATTTTGTAATAAAGACAACATAAGCCCTTCAATTCTATTGAACATTTTGCTTCGGAAGAGTCATTCCTTCTGGTAGATTATCACAGCCTTCAACCAACACTCCACTTTGCGATTCGTAGGTTGCATGTCTAAGTTGTTTGGTCTTTATGAGTTTGTCATCTTTGTAATATTCCAATGATGTTACTGCTTCGTATCCCGCTTTTGCTTTTTTTATTCGCAAATACTCTCCCTTGAACATAATTTTATCGGCATACTTGCCGTCAACATCAGGGATAATTTTATCTGCTTGAGGTGGAATAGATTTTAAGATTTTGCTCTTTGTTTTTATTGTAAGATTTTCTGGATTGGTGTTGCCATAA
Organism: uncultured Clostridia bacterium; assembly: GCA_945928645.1. Taxonomy (GTDB): domain Bacteria; phylum Bacillota; class Clostridia; order Christensenellales; family UBA1242; genus UBA7862. The sequence goes on from CAMENR010000015.1 coordinate 4,993, forward strand.
ATTTCAAAAGTCAATGTCTTTCCGTCTGCATTCCCCACAATATATATAGGGGAATTGGTTGTGTTGACAAACTTCAAGTCTGCCGAACCCCACGAAACCATTGCGTCCAGCCCAGCGCTTACATAACTAACTGGCAAAGAGTGTTTGTGTGCTTCTGTTACAGAAATATTGGCAAGAAGAAGTGCGTTGTATAGTGTGGTAGAAACTTGACAAATTCCTCCTCCAACTCCTTTTACAAATGTTCCGTCCTTTATAATATTAGCCTCTTTGTATCCTGCCGAAAGAGTCCTTTTGCCTATTGTGTCATTAAAAGAAAATGTTTCGCCAGGCAAAATCTCAAGCCCACACAAACTGTCCACTGCTTTTGAGATATTTGTTTTGCGAGCGCTGTTTGAAGTCGCATAATTTGTTGCAAAATGACTTTGTTTTTTTAGATTTTTTTGCACATCTTCTGCTTTTATTTTGGCAGGAGTATCTTCCAAAAGGATTTCTATAGGGTTATTATCCAAATTCTGCAACCTAGAAGAAATATCTGAATAAAGTTTATCTTTGTTTAACACTTTGCCTGATTTTTCTGCAGAAATTTCAAATTTCTTTTTCTCTTTGTTGTATGTTGCCACTGAGTTTACTGCAGGAATTTCTATTTCTTGGGCAATTTGTTCTATTTTTTTGTCAATATCTAGCAAAACATAATTTATAGCTACAGAATTATCAAAACCCATTGTTTTAATTTTTTTCAATATTTTTGCTTTTTCACGTATGGAGCCTCCCCTCAAATTCTTCAGTTGATTGAGAAGATGATGAATGTTGGAGTGCACTTCAAAATCTTCTCCCCTAAATTGCCAACTTCTTTTGCCATAATTTAATGTTAGGACAAAGTCTTTGTCGGCATAAAGGAGAGAAGTTAGTTTTTCACTTGCCTCGTCAGTGGTAAGCCCTGATAAGTCAACTCCACATACAGAGTATCCTGATTCCAACTTATCTTCACAGAAAAGGTAATTATTGAGGCAAAACATACACAAAAAAGGTATCGCAAAAGAAAGCAAAAATGCGAGCATAATTCCTTTTATGCTTATTATTTTGCTGTTTGATTTTGATTTTGTAGTTTTAGAAGGTTTTTTCATACAATTAGTATGAGTTTTTATTAAATTTTTATTAAAAAACTTCTATATTATTTCAAAGAGGGGATAATTGTCCTAAATGTAAAAAATTCTAACAAATCACTAAGTATATTATTGAGATATGCCAAATTACCTATTGATAACGCTCAATGATATGACGGTTAATTTATTGTTTATTGGCAACAATCAAACGGTAAAATTGGGCAAAATGATATTAAAAATCGATCAAATCTTCTGCAGAAGACTCTATTGTAGTTTGCTCTATATCTGCAACATCTTTAAGTTTTCGCTGAATTGTTTTGGTCTTTTTGGTTGCAAATTCCAGGGTGTCAGATGCTTCATCTATTTTCTTTTGAGTTTTGGATAGCAAGTCAACAAATTTTCCAAATTCCATCTTAAATACACTTAATGTGTTCCAGATTTCACTACTACGCTTTTCTATTGCCAAGGTCTTGAAGCCCATTTGCAGACTATTTAGCAGTGCAGTAAGAGTTGTTGGCCCACAAACCATAACCTTGTATTTGTGTTGTAAAGTTTCACACAAAGCAGGCTTTCTGATAACTTCGGCATACAAACCCTCTACTGGCAAATACATTACAGCGAAGTCTGTTGTTTGAGGTGGACAAATATATTTTTCGGAAATGGATTTTGCTTCCTCTTTTATGCGAAGTTCAAGATTTTTAGACTGAATTTCTACCTCTTGCAAATTATTTTGTTCACTGGCACTGCACAATCTGGAATAATCTTCCATAGGGAATTTTGCATCGATAGGCAATAGCAATTCGCCATCATTTTTGCCAGGTAATACAACTGCAAAGTCCACCCTTTCGGACGAATTTTTTTTAATTTGCACTTGTTCTTTGTATTGTGCCTTAGAGAATATTTGTTCCAGCAGGCTGGATAGTTGAACTTCTCCCCAACCACCACGAGTTTTTACATTTGTAAGCACTCTTTTTAGGTCGCCAACTCCAGTGGCAAGGCTTTGCATTTCGCCAATGCCTTTTGATACAGTATCCAACCCTTGAGTGATTATTTTTACTGATTCGCCAAGGCGTTTTTCAAGAGTGGAAGAAAGTTTTTCGTCCACTGTTTGTCGCATTTGTTCCAATTTTATTTCATTTCTTTCTTGCAAGGTGTTAAGGTTTTGAGAAATAATATCTGATATTCTATTCAATTTTTGGTCATTATCTTTTAGAATATCGTTCAATCTTTTTTCTACAAGTCCTAGTTGTTGGTTTTGATTTTGTGCAAGGTTAGACAAATAATTGGACACATTCTCGTTGTATCCACCAATGGCTTTTAGCACAAATTCATTAAATTGTTTTGTATTATTTGCCATATTTTCAAATAGGTTTTTTAGCAAATGTTCTAGGCTTTCGTTTTGTTTTTTTGTTTCTTCTACAATATTAAGCACTCCAAAATTTTGCGACCTTGTTTTTTTTAAGGCGATGAGGGATATTATCAGCCCTACAACACTTACTCCCAAAATTGCAAACAGTAAAATCTGTTCCATATATCTTCCTCCATAGTATGTTCAAATTATACCAAACGTTTGAAAAAAGATAAAGGTTTTTGCAACATATTTTGTGCTTGATTGCGATTGACAGCGCTTTTAGATAATGATAAACTATATATATGAAAAAGTTTTGGTCGAGTTTGTTAAGAGTAACAATGATTTTATCTCTTATTGGCATACTGGCATTTGCCGGTGTTGCTATTTTGAAAAATCGAAATATTGCATATGAAGCCTACGAATATATCTCCATTGGCATAGAACAGCGAGATTTTGAGCAGTCCTTTGAAAATTTTAGGACAAAGGTTTTTTATAGATATAGTGGGACAGACGACAAATATATGTCGCTGGTAAACAAAGCAGTGTCATCAGAATTGGATGGTTGTAAATACTACCTAGATTATTTGTCCGTTTTGCCGGATATCTCAAAGGGAGAACAGGACTTATTGGAAAAAGAGTTTGATGACTTTATCAACTCATTCAATCAAACTATTACTGATTATAATATATATGCTGAGGCATTAGACAATGCTAAGGCAGAGGGGGGATCTCAGACTGCTATAACTATTGTGGAAAGCAAAGAGGGAAATCTTGTATTATCATATATAAATTGTTACAACAATTTAACAAAACTGTTTAATAACCTCGCTGATGTTGTTTCCAAATATGCTTTTGAAGGGGAGTTGCCATATGAAGCACAGAGCCACATTATTTCTGCTGGACTCTCTCAAAAGGCTATTACCGATGTCTTTCGTGGGACAAGCAGGTCAGATTGGTTGGATATCTACGCAAATACCAATCAAAACATAACAAACTTTGAAACATTCTTACAAAAAACAAAGGAAAAGTCTTCCAGTGAGGAGGTTTTGTCTGTAGATTTCAAGAACTTTGTAAATAACCTTAATTCAATTGACATTTATGCTTGGGCAAAGGATTATGAAGGATACACAGAGTCGCTTATTGGCGATAGAAAAACAAAATCACAAAGGGCCCATTCCTATTTTGTTAACAACATTATGATATAATTGCCTAGGATAACAATTACATAGGAAAGCCTATTCTAATTTTGTAAAAATAAAAAACAAGGAGAAATCTTTTGAAAAAGTTTTTATCAGTAATCTTAATGATTGTATGCACTATAGGTATTTGTATGCTCGGCGGTTGTGGTGGCGGAAAGACCAAGGAAGAATTAAATACTCTATTTGGAGAAATATATGCAAAATACACCACAGACTCACTTTTATCAGTGGCAGTTGACACATCAAAAGTTGTGCCAGCAGGAGAAGAAGTTTCCACTGACAAGGCATATATCTTCCCGGTAATGTATGAAAAATATCTAACAGTAGCAAGTGGTTTTGTGTTTGATATTGCTAGACGACAAGAGGGAAGTTTGGTGGTAGATGCTAACAAATTTTCAAACAAACAGTGTGAGCAAATTTACAACTCTTTGGAAGTTCTGAAAAGTTCTTTGAGCAATCTATCCAAGGAAGTTGATATCTTTGAAAAAAGCAGTGGAAATTTGCACTACAAGGAGTTGATTGAAGCATACAATGTGGCGGTTAAATCTTCATTTGACATTACCAAAACCTATTCATTATATTATTTTGAAAACAACCCTCAGAATTTCTCTAGCACAGAAAATTTGTCTAATAATACTATTAGAAATATGGTATGGTGGATGCTTTCTGCCATTGGCGAGGTTTCCTTTGAATACGAAATTCTCAACCAAAGTTACCAGTTGCCTTATGGAGAAATATTGACTTGGTTTAGAGATACCCAGACAGTTTATGATTTTTGTTCTCTATCATCAAAAGCAATCAGGATACTCAAATCTTCTGCTGATATTTTTGCAAAGATTTCTCCAGAAAAAGTTGTGCAAACACAGGAATACCTAAACAACCTTTTGCAAAATAAGACAAAGTTTGATAGAGAATACAATCTTATGAAAAAGGCTTGCGACCAGATAAATATTAAAGAATATCTGAAACTAGACACTGATGAAGAAAAGCAATCTTTTGCGCATAGTCTTTCTCTGTCACAGCAATCATGTCTAAGGATATTGAATGATTTTATGGATATAAGATATACTGCATCATATGAGGGTATGGACAAAGTCATACTAAATATTGACAATTAAAGAGGAATAAATTATGGATTATATAAAACTAGCAAATATGCTTTTCCCAGAGGAATTGCCAACTGTGGAAGAAATATTAACCTGTTATCCAAAGAGGATTCTACCACAAAAAGCACAGGTAACAAGGGTTGCCCCAAGCCCAACAGGCTATCTTCATATTGGCACTGTGTATCAGGCCTTTATCAACAAACTTATAGCCTATCACTCGGGTGGGGTGTTTTTTATGCGATTAGAGGACACCGACTGCAAAAGGGAAGTGCAAAATGCAGGGGATATTGCATACAATATGCTGTGTTATTTTGGTCTAAAACCAGATGAAGGATATAGGGGAAATAGTGAAAAACAAGTCGGTGAATATGGAGATTATATCCAAAGTAAAAGACAAAATATTTATATGGCGTTTGCAAAACACCTTGTTAGCATAGGGAAGGCCTATCCTTGTTTTTGTCAGGTTTCTGGCAACAAAGAAGATGTGCTAAAACGCAGAGAAGAAGAACTGGCAGAGTCTGATGACATTGATGGCAAAGATGTGTGTAGATATTTAACTTTGGAACAAGTAGAAAGCAATCTAAGCAAAGGTATGCCATTTGCAATTAGGCTGAAAAGCGAAGGGAATGGAGAGAAAAAATTTAAGTTTAAGGACGAAATAAAGGGCGAAAGGGAGATTAGAGAAAACTCTAAAGACATAGTTATATTAAAGAGCAACAAAATTCCTCCATATTCGCTGGCACACGTGGTAGATGATACATTGATGGGCACAACACTTGTGGTTAGAGGGGAGGAGTGGTTTCCATCGCTAGCGAGCCACCTTGAGTTGTTCCATGCATTTGGTCTAAAACCTCCAAAATATGCGCACACACCAGTTATATCAAAAATTGATGAAAATGGTGGCAAACGCAAGGTAAGCAAGAGAAAAGACGCCGAAGCAGATGCAAGATATTTTGTAGAAAAGGGCTACCCTGTGGGGAGTGTTATGGAATACTTGCTTAATCTTATCAACAGCGACTTTGAAGATTTTAGACGTGCAAATCCAGACAAATCTTATTATGAATTTCCCTTCAAAGTGTCCAAAATTGGTTCAAACAACCCAATGTTTGATTTTCAAAAACTAGATGACTGCTCAAAACAGGTCATAGGTAGATTTTCTGCACAAGATATATACAATTCACTTTTGGCATGGGCAGAGAAATATGACAGAAGTTTTTATGAAAAAATAGCAAAGATGAAAGACTTCTGTATAAAGTTGTTCTCTATAGATAGAGAGGGCAAAAACCCAAGAAAAGATATTTCAAAGTGGAGTGAAGTAGAGAATTTGTATAGTTATATGTTCTATACTTTAGATGGCAAGGAGTTAATTGACTACGATTTTGACTGCAAAAATTCGCCAGAAGAAGTTATTTCGGCACTAAAAGAATACAAAAAAGTGTTTGATATAAACGACGACAAGCAAATGTGGTTTGATAAAATCAAAAGCATTTGTCCATTGCTAAACTTTGCAGATAATATGAAAGAATATCGCCAAAGCCCTGAAAAATATCGTGGCAATGTGGCTGACTTAAGTGGATTGATTCGTGTGGCAATTACCACAAGACGTAACACTCCAGATCTATATTATATTATGCAACTTCTTGGCAAAAATGAGGTGGAAAAAAGGTTAGATTATGCAATCAATCTGCTTTTAAAAAAGATACAAAAAATTTGATTTTACAAAGATTAAAAGAGAGGTGAAAAATGATAATTTTAAGAAATTTTTCTAAGTTGTTTACTACTTTGGGTCAAATTATGGCTTTCCTTACCATAATACTGTTGGGGCTTATTTATATCAATCAGGCATTTCCAATATCAGTATTGCCAGAAGATTTTTACAATACATTGTTGAGTATAAAAGAATATGCTGTTATATTAACCATAACAGTTTGTGGACTTTCTTTTGCTTGTAAAAGGTCGCTATTTATATTTATTCCATTTTGCTTACTAGCAGTGTGCGCCTTGGCTATGTATTCCATCGTGCTTTTTAGAGCATAAATAAATTGAAATATCCCTTGCCAATTGGTTGGGGATTTTTTTAAGAAAATTTGCAAATAGAAAGAAAAAAATTTCATATTTTTATTGCTTGTCCTCATAAATATAAAAATATGAAAAGAAAATCATTTATAAAAAATCTTTTATCAATATTTGCCCTTGTAATAATGGTGGCAAGTTTTACCCTTTCTATTGCAGGGTGTAGGGTAGATAATGAACTTGACTCTGTTAGCAAGGATTTGTCCACTTACACTCTCAACTTGGACTTTGATAGTTCAACCAACATTCTTAGTGGGGCAGAGTCTTTTGACTACATAAATTCCAATGACAATACGCTAAAAACCTTGGAGTTTCATCTTTATCCCAATGCTTTTAGGGGAGATGCAAAATATAGACCTGTTAGCACTTTAACAAGTGATAGGGCTTATCCTAATGGGTTTTCGGAGGGGAAAATAGATATAAAATCTGTAAGTGTTGACGACAAAAATATCCCTGTTGAAATCGGTGGCGATGACCAAAATATGCTGATTGTGGCACTTGCAGAGGAATTGTATCCCGGAGATAAGGTGAATGTGCAGATAGAGTTTGAATCGTTACTTCCAAACTGTAATCATAGATATGGATATGGTCAAAACACCTATAATTTTGGCAATTTTTATCCAATTTTAAGCAAATATGAACAAGGCAATTACAAAAGAGATAATTATGGGGCAAACGGAGATCCTTTTTATAGTGATATGTCCAATTATAATGTTACAATAACCTGTGATGACGACTTTGTTTTGGCTAGCACTGGCAACCAGTTGTTTACATCATCTCAAAATGGCAAGACTACAACAACAATTTCTGCAAAGGCGGTAAGAGATTTTGCTTTTGTTCTCAGCAAGAAATTTTCAGTTATAACTCAAACTGCTGGCAAAACAACGGTAAAATATTATTACTATGATGACGATAATGCTCAGCAGAGTTTACAAGCTGGCATTGATGCTCTTAATACTTTTAGCAACCTTTTTGGAGAGTATCCTTATGAAACCTACTCCATAGTAAAGACAAATTTTGTCCATGGGGGTATGGAGTATCCAAATTTGGTGTATATTTCTGATGGTTGCGAGAAATATGAAGATTATATCAATGTTATCGTTCACGAAACTGCTCATCAATGGTGGTATAACCTAGTAGGAAGCAATGCTTGTGAATATGCGTGGATGGATGAAGGACTAACAGAATTTTCCACATTGTTATTTTATAGATATAATCAAGAAAAATATCCCAAAGATACAAGAGAAAGCCTAAATGCCTCACTGTCTAGTTTTTTATTATTTTCTGATGTGTGCAAAAGTGTTTATGGCAAATTTGATAGTTCTATGTCTCGCAATGTCAATGACTTTGCCAGTGATATGGAATACACATACATAACATATGTCGAGGGAGTGCTGTTTTTTGATAATTTGGAAGAAAATGTTGGCGAAAAGAATTTTATAAAAGCATTAAAGCATTATTTTAAGAAAAACAAGTTTCAAATCGCTAAACCAGAAGATATGATATCATCATTTGAAATAATAACCAAAAGAGATATGCAAAGTTTTTTCAATTCTTGGATCACAGGGAAAGTGATATTGCAACAGTGCAAGTAATTTTTTACAAATTTTGTTTTTGACTAAAAGGGAACAAGTATGTTAAAATATAGCCGTAATTGGAGAAAATATGAGAACGGCTAGTTTATCAAGCGGAAGCAAAGGGAATAGTGTGTTTGTGGAGTCTGCCGAAACAAGAATTTTGATTGACGATGGCTTGTCGCTAACAAATATAGAGGCAAGATTGAAAGCAATAGAAGTGGACCCTGCTACCATAGATGCAATTTTGCTTACACATGAACATTCAGACCATATTAGTGGTATAAAATATTTTTTGAAAAAATATCGCAATACAAAAGTCTACATTCCTTCTTTTGTAAAGGAGTATTGTCTAACAGGTATATCTCAACTGCCATACGGACAAATTGAGTGGTTTTCGTCCAGCAATTTCTTTATAAAGGATATAACCGTTTCCTGCTTTGTTTTGCCTCATGATAGTAATTTTTGTGTGGGATATAGTCTATATTTTGCAGGCAAAAAGATAAGTTATGCAACTGACCTTGGCTGTGTATCCGAAGCCACCCTTAAAAATCTTTCTGGAAGTGATATTTTGTTTTTGGAAAGTAACCATGATGAAAACTTGCTTATGCAAAATCCAAAGTATCCAGCGAGGACAAAAAAGCGAATTTTGGGTGACCACGGGCATTTGTCCAATGTTACTTGTGCCAAAACCATTGCTCAACTAGTATCAACGGGAGTAAAACAGGTGGTTCTTTCTCATTTAAGTGAAGAAAACAATACTCCAATTTTGGCATATACAACGATAAAGAATTATCTTATGACAAAAGGAATAGAAGAGGGTAAAAATATCTGTGTTGATGTTGCCTTTCAAAACAAGGTGGGGACAGTGTTTTCATTGTAATTTTTTTTGCACATAAGATTTGCAATAATGTTCACTGTGTGTTAAAATTGAGATATGAAACAGATAGAGAGTAGAAATTGGAATTTTAATGAAAGTTCAATGGCTTATATTTTTGCAATAGTAGGCTATTTTTGTGCATCGATAATATTAACAATAGTTGTTATTGCAGTGGCAGGTAGCCTTTTTGGAGCATCTCAAAATGCAGATGAAATATTAAATCAAGCGTGGGTGTCTTATCTTAATATATTCCTATCAGAATTTATGTTTTTGCTTGTCTTTTTGATATGCAACAAAAAGTTCAAAAAACAACTCTTTGTTGCAAGCAGGGTAAAAGTTAAGCCAAATATATATATCATTTTGGGTGTAATTTTTGGTGGAGCAGTGTTGTTTTTTGGAAGTATAAACTCCAGCGCTATGCTCAACGAGTTATTTCAAAATTTTGCAAAACCTATGACAGATATAGCAGTGCCAATTGATAATTTTGCACAATTTTTATTGGCAACTCTTATGCTTGCAATATTGCCTGCTATGTGTGAGGAGTTGTTGTTTAGAGGACTGATTTTTAATGGTCTTAAATCCAAACTAAAAGCACATTGGGCCATCATTTTTAGTGCGCTATTATTTGCGTTGATGCATATGTCTATTTATCAGACTGTTCATCAATTTGTTTTGGGTGTGATCCTTGCAACATTGGCATATTATAGTGGAACAATTGTTTATGGAATGATTTTTCATTTTGTAAACAACTTTCTTGTAGTATTATTGACCTATTTATTTCCGACTTACTCATTTACATTCTCCTCTTGGGGAGTATGGGAAGTAATATTATCTATTGCAATTTTTATGGTTGCAATTGGGATATGTGCATTGTTGTTTTATCTCTTGGCAAAACATAACAAAAAAGTTGCTAGGGATACGAAAAGCAAAAATTCTATGGAATTAAGAATTGATAACACTAGCCAATATAAATGGCAAGAGATAATTGCGGAAAGTCAGCAAAATTGCGGGTTGTATGAATTATCTTCAAAGATTGAAGATGGCGAAAATAAAAGTCCTGAAAAATCAGAGGTTTTGACAAAAAAACAAGAAAATAATTCATACTTATCGCATAACGACAGCACTTTAGGAATTATATTATACAGTATAAGCGCTGTGTTATGTGTGCTTATGTGGTTTATAAATTCTTTTTGAAATAGGCTTTTTGTAACTTTTTGTAACTTTTTGATATTGGAGGTAAAATGAAAAAGCGTTCTTCGTTGCTTCTTTCCACATTGATAACATATCTTGTATTACTTGTAATGTTTATATTGGTAAGATTGCTATTTTTGAATATTACTATAGAATCGGATATTGCTATTGCCTTTTTTGACATAGGAATGAATATTCTTGTGCAGGTTGGAGTAATGTTTTTGTTGCCTGTGCTTTTGTTTTCCTGCCTACGAAAACAGAAATCAAAGCAAACGTTAAATGAATTTGGTTATAATAAGATTAGTGCAAAATCTGTATTATTATGTGTGCTGATTGGCTTTGTATGCTATTTCCTAAATCTTTTTATTGCTTCATTCTTTAGTTCAATAATACACCTTTGTGGTTATGAAGAAGTTCCACAATTTGTTTATTCATCTTCTTCTGGAGATTACTCTTTGGGTGCATTTATTTTGCAAATTATTTTGGTGGCAGTGTTGCCTGCTATTTGTGAAGAAACTACTCATCGTGGGTTATTGCTTAGAGGGATGTCTTCTATGGGGATTGTGAAGGCTGTAGTATTGTCATCTATATTCTTTGGACTTATGCATATGAATATTTTACAATTTTTCTATGCAACAATCTTGGGTTTTATTATTGCCTTATCCGTGATAATAAGCAAAAGTATTGTTCCGGGAATTATTATACATTTTATGAACAATTTTATGAGCGTATATTTTACCTTTGCTCAGGCAAACAATTGGGTAGGCAATGGGTTTAATCGCTTTGTTGACGAATTATTGTTTGGAGGAAGCAGTATAATTGGTCATTTTGTGTCGGTGATTTTATCTTTTACGGTAATTATTGGTTTATTGATTTGGTTGTTCGTTTTTCTGTTAAAGGAAACGAGAGTAAAGAAAATTCAAAAGATGTTGTGTGAAATACAAGCAATGAACAATGAAATTTCCACTTTTCCACAAAATTTTGGGGAAAATAAAAATCTGCTGAATTTGCACTTTTTGAATAGGCTTATGAATGAATACAACATAAAAAGTTTGGAAACGATGATTTTTACAGACTTAGAGCAAAAACCAATAAAGTCCACTCCATTTGAAAAGGTTTGTATGTTGTCTTGTTTTGTATTGGGTGTTCTTGTAACTATTTCTACATTTATATGGGGTATTTTGTAATGTTTAAGTTGAATATAGTTTGCACAGGGACTCTTAAGGAAAAACATTTTATTTCAGCGCAGGAAGAATATCTAAAAAGACTTCAAAAATTTTGTGAAGTGAAAATTGTGGAGTTTGCGGAAGAAAAGTTGCCTCAAAATCCCTCTCTTGCAGAAATTGAAAAGGCTCTGGATAAGGAATATGAAAAGTATTCTCCAGTGTTAAAGGGAAAGGTTTTTGTTTGTGCTGTGGAGGGGAAAGAATATTCCAGTGAAGATTTCTCAAAATTGCTAAAGAAAAGTTTTGATGAAACAGGGGTCGTTACCTTTTTGATTGGAAGTTCTCATGGGTTATCTCAAAAGGCAAAGAGTGGAGCGACATTAGTATCTTTTTCAAAGATGACGCTCCCACATCACTTGGCTAGAATATTTTTGGAAGAACAAGTTTATAGAGCGTTCTCCATTTTGACAGGGAGTTCTTATCATAAGTAAATTTTAGCGCATGTATTAGCATGTGCTTTTTTTGTAAAGTGAAGAGATAATAAACTGTGTTTTATCTAATGGAATTAAGTCATATGGGAGTTTTTATAATATTTTTATTGTTATCCTGGGGTGTGTGGTGGCATTTATGCGTTTTTCTTCATAAAAAATGTTATGAAAGATTTATGGAATGATATTCAGACTCAGATAAATTCTCTTATGCGTAAGGGAAATTACTTTTGTTATGGCAAAAGCGAAATGGGACAAAAGTTGGTGGGGTTTTACTTTGGCAAAGGAAAAAGGAAAATTTTGTTGCAGGGGGCTACTCATGCAAGGGAATACATAACTACTCTTTTCCTTTTGAAATTGTGTAGATATCTTGAGTGTCAACATATTGACGGAATGGTTGTTGTGTGCCCTCTTGTCAACCCTGACGGAGTAAAAATATCTCTTTGTGGAGAAAAGTCTGTTGACAAAAGGCATAGTGCAATAATAAAAAATATATTAAAAAAGTGTAATTATCAACTTATAAAATGTAATGCTAGGGGAGTGGATATAAACATAAACTTTGATGCTCACTGGGGAATGGGCAAAAAAAACTTTTTTGGCTTTGCTAGCAATGAAAATTATCTTGGAGAAAGACCAGCAAGCGAAAGCGAAACAAAGGCTCTTGTTAGGTTGACAAAAGAGTTCCAACCAGATGTAACATTGAGTTATCACTCTAAGGGAGAGGTGATATATTATGGTGTGGAAGGTCAAAAATTATCCAAACTGGAAACAAAACTTCTAGGAATAATCAAAAGAGAAACAAGATATAGAGCTTGCAAGACAAAGGATAGTTGCGGTGGATATAAAGATTTTTGTATAGAAAAGTTAAATATCCCCTCCTTTACAATAGAAGTAGGCAATGAAAAGTTGAGTCATCCACTAGGTATATCCTCGTTAAATGATATTTTTGAACAAAATAAAGATGTTATATTGAAATTATTAAAGTGTATCAATGATGATTTTTGGCAAGAATATATGAGATAGAAGTATAAAAATTTTTTGCTTTTTGTATACACAACTTGATTAAAAAACTGTAGTGTGATAATATATTTATATGGACAAAAAGTTTATGAAATTGGCACTAAAAGAGGCTCAAAAAGCATATCAATCAGGGGAAGTGCCTGTGGGGGCTGTAGTTGTAAAAAATGGCGAAGTAATATCTCGTGCTAGGAATATGAGAGAATGCAAGCAAAATGCAATCTGCCATGCAGAGATTTTGGCTATTGACAAGGCTTGTAAGCGATTAAAATCTTTTAGACTTGACGGTTGTGAGTTGTATGTTACTTTGGAACCTTGTCCAATGTGTGCTGGGGCGATATCTGGGGCAAGAATTTCTACAATAATTTTTGGTCTTGACGACAAAAAATATGGCTGTGCTGGGAGCAAATATAATTTTTTTGAAGATGATGATTTGGAGCATAAGGCAGAGGTTATAGGTGGGGTGCTTAAGGAAGATTGTGAACAGTTATTGCAAAAATTTTTTGCTCTTGCAAGAGAAAGAAATAAACTGATAAAACTTATTGGCAAAAGTGTTGCAGAAACTTATTCAAATGGGAAAGAGAAGGATATATTCACAAATTTACTTCAAAATGTGGATAAAATCAAAGGGGAAAATTATAATATCCTTCATCATTGTAGGCGTTGCGTTATTGACAACGCAAGTTATGATTGCGTGATGAAAGATGATGTTGACAATCCAGTTGTGCTGGCTGTTATAAGAGGTAAATCTATTGATGAAAATGTGCTAATTGTTGGCAAAAAAACAGAAGAAAAATGTGTTGTAGATTTTGCCAAAAAGACTTTTTGTAAAGGATGTAAACTTATAACAAAAGAAGGTAAATATATTTTATAAAAGCCAGTGTTTATGCTATTTGTATAAAATATAATATTGAAACATATGGTAGAAAAATAGGACTTTTGAATGATTTTAGAACAACATATTAAATTCATTTGGAAAATTTTTTTTAACAAGGTTATTAAAGATTTGAGCAGTTGTTCAAAGGGGGAAAAATGGAAGATTTTGTTTTGGAAACTGATGTGCTAACGGAATTTGAATTTGAAGCACCAAGGGAACATAATATTAGAGTGGTTATCGTTAAGACGGAAAAATTTTTGGAAATAGAAAACGAAGATATTATGGGACAAACTAGTTTGGATTGGGTAAAAAATAATGGTTGCAAGGATTTTGAAAAAGACAAAGTTCACATCGCAAAATTGGGGAAAAATCAAAACCTTTTGGATGTTGCTTTGCCATTTGTAAAAGAAGGAGATGATTATCTGCTTGTATTGTATGCGGACACTCCGTTGTTGCAGAGTTTGGATGTTAATGATGCAGTGGAATATGCTACGACTAAAAATTTGGACTATTGCAAACTGCCACGAGGTTGTGTTTTTAAGGTAAAATCTGCCAAAGCGAACAAATTTGAAATGACCAGTGAAGCAAATTTTTTTGCAAAGGAAAGTTTTTTTGCAGTGTTTGACTACAAGACGTTATCTCAGGCAAGAGAGGTAATAAGAAGCCGTATCATTGCGCAGTTGCAATCAAAAGGTGTAAACATACTCTTTCCAAACAGCACTTACATTGATTTTTGTTCGCAAATAGAAAGAGGAGTAACTATTTTTCAAAATAATGTTATAAAGGGGCATAGCCTTGTCAAAAGTGGAACAGTTTTGAGAGAAAATAATATAATATCAAACAGTCTTATAGGAGAAAACTGTGATATTATTGAATGTTTTTTGTGCAATGCAAAGTTAAAAAAATCTACAAAACTTGGACCATATATAACAGTTACAAGTGATTGAGTGTTGTGCTGAATGTGTTTTGTTTAGCAAAAACTTTATAGCAAATAGTAAAAATTATAGACAAAGGAAATTGTAATATGAAGATAGTAGTTGGGTTGGGAAATCCTGGCAAAGAATATGAAGGGACATATCATAACATTGGCTTTATGGCTTTGGACAAGCTGGCAAAAAGGCTTAGTGTGAGTATTAACAAAGGGAAATTTAATTCCCTTTTTGGAATGGGGAAATTGGAAAATGAGATTATACTTTTGGTAAAACCATTGACATATATGAATCTTTCTGGGCAAGCGGTTAGAAGTTTTGCGAAATTTTATAAGGTCAACCCAGAAGATATTTTTGTTTTCTGTGATGATATAGATTTGCCAAAGGGAACAGCAAGATTTAAGGAACATGGCAGTGGGGGGACTCATAATGGGCTAAAAAATATAGTGTGGGAATTGGGTTCACAAGATTTTAGACGCATAAAGATTGGGGCAGGCAATGATAAAAGTATGGATCTAAAAGACTATGTCCTTAGTAAGATTGACGACGAAAGTTTGACAAAAATTGAAGATGCTATTGATGAGGGGATTGAAAAGTTTTTGAGTTTTGTAAAACAACAATGATAGATTATCGAAAATTGTTTTTGGCAGAGATTATCAAAAATGATTAGCAAAAAAATAGTATAAATTTTGATAGAGAAAATTTATATGCAAATATTCTTGCAAAATTGATGAATTGTGTCGCAAGCAAAACAACAGAGAATTGGTTGAATATATGGAAAAATTAAGAGCAAAGATTGAAGGGATAAAGAAATATAAAACATCCACTATAAGTGGGCTTAATGACGGAGAAAAAACTTTTCTGCCATATTTTTTTGGTGGCAAAAATTTGGTTGTTGTATCATCTTTAGACACCCTAGATAACTATGTTCTTAATCTACAAGCCTTAGGGCAAAGGGTGATTTCGTTTAGCACAAAACTTTCACAAATTTTTTCTATTTATGAGAAGAATAGTCAACAATTCAAAGATTTTTGCAGTAATTTGAAGAAAATTGCAATAGAAGATTATGATACAATAGTCGTAACCGCAGAAGCATTGTATCAAAAATTGCCAAAAAAACAATTTGTGCTTGAGCATATAATCAAGTTAAAGATTGGGCAAGAAATAGAGATTGATGAACTTACAAAAAGACTGATAAATATGGGATATGCTAGGGCAGAGGTGATTTCTTGCGAGGGAGAATATGCTGTGCGTGGCGATATTGTGGATATATTCCCCTTGGGAGAAGAATATCCTTGTAGGATAAGTTTTTTTGATAACGAGATTGAGGGAATAAGTCAGTTTGACCACGCAACATTCAAAATACTAAAAACTCAAAAAAAAATAGAAATAGGTTTTTGTTCGCTGATAGATAGAGATAGCCTTTGTGATGTAAGGTCAGATGTGATGAAAGATATGGCTAGGCTAAAACTTTCTGATGAGAGTATGTTAAGGTTAAGTGAAGTGACTAACAATCAACTGGAAGCCTTAGAAAATGGTCTATATAATGTTTCCAGTGCATTTTTCCTTCCATTTTCAAATTATTTTGGTGCGAGTATATTTGATTATCTCTCCACAGATACAACTATTTTTTTTGACGAGCCAAAACTTATATTAGATAGATTGACTGTTGTTGGGGAAGAAAACACAAATACTTTTTTGGAGTTGTCTATCAAGGGTGAGTTTTTGCCAAGGCAAATGGAATTTTACTTTGAAAGAAAAGATGTTTTAGTGGGTGCAAATAATTTTAGGCGGGTGGCATTTTCAAGATTGGTTTCACAAAACAAAATCTTTGAAAGCGAAAGGGTAGAAAATTTTGTTTGCCAACCAGTGCCAAGGTATGTGGGGAAATTTATTGATTTAAGAGCAAATGTTCTAAATCTTGCAAAAAATCATTGGACAGTGGTCATTGCAACCAAGGAGTCTGCAACAAAGAATAGACTAAAAGGGTTGTTTGAAGAGGTTTCCATTCCTTGTTACAAAGCCAAAAATTTTGATGAAGCAAAGTTGCAGGGAGTGTATTTTTTGGACGACAATGTATGGTTGTCGGCAAATTTTGAGATGGAAAAATTGCTGATAATTGGCACAAAAGATTTGGTCAATCATCAGGTTGTAAAACAAAACAAAATTGTTGACAACACTCCAAAATTTTTGCCAAAAGTAGGCGAATTTGTCGTGCATGAGGTGCATGGTGTGGGCAAATGCATAGGCATAAAGAGAATAAAAATTTCTAGTGCAGAAAGAGATTATATAATAATTGAGTATAAAGACGGTGACTTGTTGTATGTCCCTAGTGAAAATGCTGATCAGTTAAGTGGTTTTGTGGGCGAAGCCGAACCAAAATGCAACAAAATTGGTGGGACAGAGTTTTTTAAGATAAAGCAAAAAGTAAAAAATTCTATAAAGAAAGTTACATTTGATTTGCTAAAAGTTTATTCCGAGAGAATGAACAGCAAGGGGTATGTATATCCAAAAGATAACTATCTGCAAAAGGAATTTGAAAATGCTTTTGAATTTGACTATACTCAAGACCAAATTCTCGCCATACAAGACATAAAGAAAGACATGGAAAGTGGCAGAATTATGGATAGGTTGATATGTGGAGATGTTGGGTTTGGCAAGACAGAGGTGGCTTTGGTTAGTGCATTCAAGGCTATTCAGGAAGGCAAGCAAGTTGCGTTTGTTTGTCCTACCACCATTTTAAGCGAGCAACACTTTGCAACTGCTACTGCCAGAATGAAAGATTTTATGGTTAGGGTTGCTGTTCTAAATAGATTTAAGACCAAAAAGGAACAAGAAAATATTTTGAATGCTCTGGCAAAGGGCGAAATTGACCTAATTTGTGGCACGCATAGATTGTTAAGTAAAGATGTAAAATTCAAGGATTTGGGACTACTGATAATAGATGAAGAGCAAAGATTTGGTGTAGAAGACAAGGATAAACTAAAAAACATTAAGAAAAATGTTGATGTTTTGACATTGTCTGCAACACCAATACCTAGAACATTGTATATGTCGCTTAGTGGTATAAGAGATGTGAGTTATCTAAACACTCAACCAAAAAGACGAAAAATGGTTCAGACTTCGGTGATAGACTATTCTGATAGTTTGCTTGTTTCTGCCTGCGAAAAGGAATTGGCTCGTGGTGGGCAAGTGCTTATAGTTTATAATAGGGTAGAAACAATAACCAACTTTTATCGTCATGTGCAAAAACTATTGCCAAATGCCAAAATAGGATTTGCTCACGGGCAAATGTCTAGCAAAGAGTTAGAGCAGGCGATATATGACCTTTATTCACATAATACACAAATTTTGATAAGCACTGTGCTTATAGAAAATGGGATTGACTTGCCAATGGCAAACACACTTTTTGTAATAGATAGTGATAAATTGGGGCTGAGCCAACTTTATCAACTGCGAGGGAGAATTGGAAGAAGCGACATAGAAGCATATGCCTATTTTAGTTTTGCAAGCAACAAAGTGCTAACTCAAGATGCATACAAAAGGCTAGATGCATTGATGGAATTTAGTGACTTTGGCAGTGGAAGTAAAATTGCTATAAGAGATTTGGAAATTAGAGGGGCAGGAGATATTCTGGGTAGAACGCAACATGGTCATATGCAACAGGTGGGGTATGATATGTTTGTAAAGTTACTAAAAGAAGCCGTAGGTGAACTAAAGGGTGAACAGATTGCAGTGCAGAGAGAAGTAAAAATAGATATATCCCTCCAGGCTTTTGTTCCAGAAAGTTTTATCCCATCAAATCAATCACGCATTTCACTCTACACAAAGATAAGTAGAATATCTTCAGAAGAAGAATTTTTCAATCTTTTGGAAGAAGTTAAAAACACTTATGGCGAAGTGCCAAAGCCTGTTAGACAGTTGTGTACAGTGGGACTTATCAAAAATTTATCTCAAAAAATTGGTATAAAAAAGATTGTGGTTAACGACCTTACATCACAGGTGGTGTTTTATGAAATAGACGATATATTGTCAAAATTCTTATCTTCACCCAATGCAGATTTTGTGCAAAGTGAGTTAACTCCTACATTGATAACTCTAAGGAAGGGAATTAGCGTAGAAGATAGCCAAAAGATATTGATTAAATTCTTGCAAAATTGCAACAAATTGACAAAAAATTAACTGCTAACAATAAATATTTGACAGTGTTGAGTAATAGTTTTTGATTAAGTTGACAAAAATTGCTTTGTAAGGTCAAAAAAGTGTGGAATAAAGATTGATTTTATTTGAGTTTTGATATATAATAACACTTGTCTAAACATACATTGACAATTTATATTGGAGAATTTTATTGTGAAAAAGAAACTAGCAAACTTACTTGTAATTATTTTTGTATCAGTATGTGTATTATTTACTGGGTGCAACCTTTTTGATACAAACAACTATTCTGCATTGTCATCAATCGTTGCTACATGTGGAAGTGTATCTATAACTAGAGAAGAATTGATCACTGCATACAATTCGTGGGGGTATAATTATACCAATGCTCAGTATGGTGGATTGTCTAGGGAAGGAGCGCTTAAACAGACTGCTTCTGATCTCATTGACCAAAAGTTTTTGATAAATAACATTGATGATCTTGTTGCAAAATCAAAATTGGACCCATCAGATGAAAATTATGATGCACAGTATGCATCATTGGAACTTGACGCTGAAGATTATCAATATATTGTTGGTGAAACATGGGAATATATAGATAGTGTTCTTTCTGCCTATAAGACAGAAACAAGAAAAGAATTGGGGCTTACTGTGTCAGAATTTGACGCAGAAGACAAAGGTTCTGTAACATACAACCCACAAGAGCAATATGAAACCAAATTTGAAAAGATAGAATCTGGCCTAGTGGTAAAGAAAGAGGAAAAAGAGGAAAATGAATTTTCCTACATTCCAAACAACCTAAATAGCGAGGATCAAGCTCGTGAATATGCAAAGACATACAACTACCAAACACAAATTCGTGCAAACAAAATTGAATACAAAAGACTTGTTTGGACCAAATATATCTCTGCTCTCAAATCTTCTCAGGAAAACCTTGGTTATGCAGATATGACAACAAAAGCAGTTTTTGAGAGGGAAATAGATAGGCTTGTAACAGCCAATATTACATCAAGAAAACTTTCAAAATTTAAGGAATTTATCCAAGATAGAAGTGGCTTTGAAGAAAAAGATATTGATGGACAAACTAGATTTGTTATGATAGACGAAATGCTTACAAAGATTGTAGAAAAATATAAGAGCATTTTTGACAAAAACTACACAGCTTATGAACTTGCAAAAGAAAAATATGATGCAAGCACTGATGAAGACAAGAAAAATACCTATTTATCTTCTCTCGCAAATACGAGCAACAGAGGGAATTATGTGTATTATGGTGACAGTGATGCAGAAAAAATGATTACAGTTACGCATATCCTTATAAAACTTTCCTCTGGTGAAATAGAGCAAATAAAGGCCATAGAGGCAGACACTTCTTATCTTAACGAAGAACAACGTCAAGTGGCGATAAATAACATAATCTACAATACAAAAGCCTACGAACGTGATAGCGAAGGTTATGATGTGCTAGATGATAGGGGCGAAAAAGTTTACATTACATTTAGTGAACTGCTAGAAAAAGTAAAACAAGATGTCGCAATACAGCCAACAATCGAGAAGAAGATTGAGAAGTTTAATGAATATCTTTACAAATACAATGTTGACTCTGGTATAATCAATGCAAAATTTGACTATGTGGTTGGAGCAACTGAAACTTCGAGTATGGTAGAAGACTTTACAAAAATTTCAAGGGAACTATACAAAGAAGGTATTGGCTCAGTGGGTATGGCATACAATAATGATTCAAATTATACAGGGGCACATATAGTGCTTTGCACAGGTGTTCTTGAAAACGTCTTTAATTCAAAGGAAGATTTGAAAAATCTTTCAACAGACAATGTATTTAATATGCTTAGTGCGAAGACATCAATCTCCTACAACGAAACATTATTTGAGTATTTCTATGACCTTGTCGCTAGCGACAATTATACAACATATCAAACAGATCTTTTGACATCGCTCAAAGGTGGAAATTCTCTTGAATATGTTACAGCAAACTTCAGTGACTTGTTTTAATAATTAACAATCTGCAAATATATGACTTGCAAGGGTGAAGCCTTGCAAGTCATTTGTGGCTTAAAATAGGGAAAGTATTTTGTAAAATTTTATGCAAAAGTAAATGATAAAGGTAGTAATTTGAAATAAAAATCGCATAAGCGAAATATTTATAGAAGAGGATAAAATGCCAACAAAAAAAAGAGTTAAGTTAAGGAGAGAGATTACGGCTCCAACAATAAAAAATGCATATTTCAAGCGAGGCAAATTGGCTCGTGTTGTTGGCAACTATGGTGCTAGTGTTACAGTTAATAATACCTATACTATAACCCCTCCAAAAACTCTTTTGGACCAAAACAAAGTAAACGAAATAGAATATGCTGACCTACAAAAAAAAGAACAGTCCCCAAAAGAAAAAAAGAAAAAACGATTGCTTAATTTGCTTTATTTTGGGTTAAACATAGCAGTTATAATCATAGTATTATCGATACAATTATCACAAGAGCAAAACCCATTGGAGTCGCTTTCCGAAATTCAAAACGTTAATATTTGGTTTTTGTTGGCAGCACTTGGTTGTGTGATTGTAGGAATGTTTTTGGAGCAAGTGCGAACAACTTGCCTTATCACGAATACGACCAAGGTATATAGACCGTCATTAGGCTACAAAACTGCCGCATTGGGAAGATTTTATGATGTTATCACTCCATTAAGCACTGGTGGACAACCATTCCAAGTGTTATATATGTCTAAGTATGGCATAAGGGTGGGGGAAGGCGTGTCAATAACAATGGGAAAATATACTTTTTCACAGATAATTTTCTTTTTGTGGACAACATTCTTCCTTATGCGAAATGTAATAACAGGAAATATTCAAAATGTTTCTTCTATTGCAGGGGGGCTGGCAACAACATTATGTTGGATAGGTTATGCAGTGCTTGCTGTAGTTATTGTAACTGTTCTTATTATCTCTCTTAACAAACGAGTAGGCGCAAGTTTTGTTGTCGGTATTTTGAAATTATTAAGCAAAATACATATCGGAAAATTTAGGATAATTAAGGACTACAAAAAGACATTTAGAAGTGTTATGCGCACAGTAAATATTTGGCAAACAACTACAAAACAGTATAGCAAATCTCCTTGGGTTGTTTTTGTTTCATTTGCAGGCTCGTTACTTTTTTATGCAATAAACTACAGTATGCCATTCTTCCTATACAGTGCTTTTGCAGGCTGGCATCCAGAGATGTGGGTGGAAATTGTTACTCTTGCTGTTATGATTGATATGTCCTCTGCATTTAATCCAATCCCTATGGGAACAGGGACTGCAGACCTTTCCTTTACTGCATTATTCTCTTCACTCTTTGTTGCTGTGGGGTTGGGGACAGGAGTTCAAGTTTGGGCTCTGTTGATATGGCGATTCTTCTCCTATTATATATTTATTGTGCAAGGGGCTGTCATCTTGGTGTATGATATTGTAATAGGGGACAAAAAGTTGGAAAAGAACAAAGAATACTGGGCAACGCCTGTTAGGCAACGTCGAAAAACAAAACAGAATTAATTATATCTAATCAAAAAAAATCGCATTTTCGACTAATCATACGCTAGATTTTTAGTATAATATACGCATTATTACTGATAATTATCAAAACCTGACTATTCGGTCGGGTTTTTTTGATTAAATATTTTTTTGATAATTTTTCTTATTTAATAGAGATATTTTTAATAGTAATCTTAAAATAAAAAAAGCAAATTGTTGGTCGTCATAAATGTGTTTTGGGTGATTGTAGGTTATAGATAGAATGCTTATGTGTAATAGGAGAACTTTATGTTATGCTTGAAAAACATTTTTTTTGTTTGATAAAATGATTAAAAGAAATCATTTTGGATATAAATTGTTTAGGTGTGAAATGAATAAAATAATACATAAACAATTATTAAAAATTTTTATATATTCCATTATCGTCCTATTGACTTTTTTTTCTTTTACAATTTTTTGCGCTAGAGATAATTTTTATAATTATTTTTCAAAGTATGAAGGAGTGGAATTTTGCTATATATATGATTGTCAAGACTTACAAGATAAAGACCTTTATTTAACCTCTGAAAATGACGCTTGTAGTAAAACAGTAAAAAATGGCCATTATATCTTTGTTTACTCTCCTTTTATTTCTTTTAGAAATGTAAAGTTTAGACAGGGGAAAATTGTTGGGGATAAAAAGAAGTATTTTGAAATAATTGATAATCTTAATCTTAAAAATATTTATACGGAAAGAGTAAATGATATAATTGCTACTTATGGCTATTCATGCAGATTTGGCGATTTTAGATATGTGGATAATTGCAAGGTGAATATTCAAATTGTTTTATCAAATGGATACATAATTTTTGGTTCGCCAATGATTTATGGCTCATATTAGTTATCATCTATTTTTGATTATAAGAAAAATTTGAAATATAGAATTGTATGACAATTAACATATTGCTATTGATATCATATTTCTACTGATATTACATTCTACTGATATTACATT
>CAMENR010000016.1 GCA_945928645.1 uncultured Clostridia bacterium
TGTTGTTTTGTTGTAGTTTGAGATTTTAGGAGATTCAACTAGGGCATCAAATATCATCAGTGTTCTCAAAAAGTTTTTACATATCAAAAGATTTTGAAAAAAAAGCAGGACAATTTGTCTAGCCATTGCAGTAGCAAAGATAAACAATAATGTCTTGCTCCAATATGGTGGAGGTGAGGAGAATTGAACTCCTGTCCAAAATGGCAAAAACAAGTCTTTCTACGAAGATAGTTGTTTTGAGAATTTCGGTCAACTTCCAAAACAACAAAATCCATTGACCAAAGTTTGATAAATAAGACCAACCCTACTCAAACATCTTGGGTGGGAATTCTTGGACTTGTTGTCGCCTTAACAAAAGTCGCCAAGAAGGCTTAAGTCAAGACGCCAGTTAGGCTGCAATAGCCAATGCTGGAGTATAATTTTTTTCTGCGTTTAAGCAATTTGCCATTTTATTATTGTGGGACTTGGCGACCACACTCCGCTTAACTTGCTTTTCAACCACCCTGTCGAAACCAAAACACCCCCTTACATTTTTGAGATTGCCCTTTGTGCTTCCCTTTTGATATCCTGTTCCCTAAGGTCGTCTTTCTTGTTGAACAACTTTTTGCCACGAGCAATAGCAATTTCTATTTTTAGCAGATTATCTTTGAGATATGCTTTCACTGGGATAACTGTTAGACCTTTTTGCTCTCTCGCTTGTTTTAGTTTTAGGATTTCAGACAAATTGAGGAGCAACTGTCTATCTCTGTCTGGCTTGGGAGAAAAGGAGTTGGTCGTTTGATAAGGTTTTACAAAAGAGTTTTTGAGAAGGACTTTGCTCCCTGATATGAGGATAAAACTTTCGTTCATAACTATTCCGTTTTGCCTTATTGATTTTATTTCGCTACCCAAAAGCACTACCCCTGCCTCAAAAGTTTCCAGCAAAAAGTAGTTGTGGCTAGCAAATTTGTTTGTTGAAACAACCTTCATCTTTCTCTCCACACCAAGTATATCATATATAGTATTTTTTGCAAATATATCAGGCTCTACTTTTAGTAGAATTCAATTTTTTGACAAATTCAAAGTTTATTTTTCTATCAGGGAGATTGCAACTGGCTACCCTAACCTCTACCTTTTCGCCAATTCTAAATCTGCCCACAGAGCTAACCAAAGACAATGTTTTTTCGTCAAATTCATAAAAGCCATTTTTTAGGGAAGAAACAGGCACAAGACCTTCGCAAGTGTTTTCCAATTCCACAAAAAAGCCCCTTTGAGTAACCCCAGAAATAATTCCATCAAAACATTCACCCACAAAGCCCGACATATACTCACATTTTTTGTAGTCGGTAATTGCACGCTCCACATCTTCTGACAATTTTTCTTGATTGCTCGATTGCACACTAGCCTTTATCACGAAATCTAGCATTTTTGGGCTGGATAAAAATGCATTGTTGCCATGCAAATATTCTTTGATTATTCTATGGATAGTGAGATCAGGATAACGCCTAATTGGAGAGGTAAAATGGCAATAATAAGTAAGTGCCATACCAAAATGCCCCAAGCATTTTTCAAAATATTTTGCTTTTTTTAGGCTACGAAGCATAATCATATTGACCACTTCTTCTGCATCTTGACCTTTTATACTGTTTAGAATCTCCTGCAAATCTTTTGGTTCTACTTCCTTATTATCCCCCTTATGACTTATGCCAAATGTGTTGATAAAATTGTAAAAAGACTGCATTTTTTCGCTGTCTGGCTTTTCGTGCACACGATAAACAAAAGGAATCTTTAGTTTGTCAAAGGTTTTTGCTACTACCTCATTGGCTACCACCATAAAAGTTTCAATAATTTTGGTGGATTTGGTTGCTTTCCTTTTAATAATTTGAGTTGGTTTACCATTTTCATCTGTCAACACTTCCCCTTCTGGCAAATCAAAATCCAGCGAGCCAAATTTTTTCCTTCTTGCATCCAATATATTAGATAGTTCCAGCATATCCAACAGCATTGGAGTTACATCACTTAACCTCTTTTGAGTTTTTTTATTCCCCTCCAACACTTCTAGCACTTCGTCATAATTTAGCCTATGTTTACTTTTTATTACACTTTCAAAAATTTCACTGTTTGTAACATTCCCTTCCTTATCTATTGTCATCAAAACAGACAATGCAAGCCTTGGCACTCCTTCATTCAGCGAGCAAATGCCGTTGGAAAGTTCTTTTGGCAACATTGGGATAACATAATCCAAAAAATATATACTTGTGCCACGAGTGTATGCCTCTTTGTCCAATGTGGAGTCCAATCTAACATATTCCCCCACATCAGCAATATGCACCCCCAAAAGATATGTCCCATCATCATTTTTTTTAAGGGAAACAGCATCATCCAAATCCTTGGCATCTTTGCCATCTATTGTAAACAACAATTCCCCTGTCAAATCCCTTCTTTGAGGATAATTCTTTATATCAACTTCTTGTGGGACTCTCTTTGCACAGTCAACTACATTTTGTGGAAAGGTGTCCCTAACCTTATACTGCCTCAAAAGCCACTTTACATCGTTCCCTTTTTCATTTAGGTTGCCAATTACCTCTGTTATTTTTCCTACTGGCACACCAGATTTTATGGAAACAATATCAACCACCACCTTATCTCCGTCTTTTGCTCCCATAGAACTTGCCAGAGGAACTTTTATCTGCATCTCACTTCTGTCTGGCTCTACATAGCCATAACCTCTAAAAAGGCTAAAGGTCCCCACAATCCCTGTGCTATTGTGCAACAAAATTTTTACAACTTTGCCCTCTGGATTTTTGCCTTGATACTCACCAGACAAAATTTTTACCAAGACGGTATCTCCGTCAAAGGACTTCAACAGATTTCTCTTTGCAACAAAAATATCTTTGCCCACTCCTGTTGAAACAAAACCAAATTTTCCGTTGTTTATGGACAATTTCCCTTTAACAAGACCAAGGTTTTTGCTACTAGCATATTTGTGCTTTACGAACTCAAAAATCTCTCCTTCTTGTTCAAGTTCTACCAGCGCTTGCAGTGTTTGCTCATAATCACTACCAATAATTTTGCACAAAATCTCTGCCAGTTTGTTTATGCCTTTGTGATTCAAAAATTTTTCATCTAAAATTTCTAGTATTTTTCTCTTTAACTCATTCATATTTTAAGTTTATATCTTTTGCAGTCCTTCTGTCAACTTTTCTTAATATTTTTACCTAAAAAAATAAAACCCGGCAACAAATTACCGAGTTTTACACCTGAATTTCCACTTTATGCTCTCAAAATAATTGCATCTGACAAAATTATTTCTTTTTGAAATATGGCAATAATGCAAAAACAGAAGCCAAAGCGCCACCAACAAATGCCAAGTAGAAGCCTACAGCACCCCAAATTTCCATAGAACCACTAGATGTTGTTATTCTATTTGCGCTACCAAAGCCAATCATTCCTCCAAGCAATGCAAGACTTGCAACAAGGGCAATTAAACCTGCAACAAATCCTACCATTTGAAGCCATTTTGGTGATTTTTTGAATGCAGAATAAATCAACACCACACCTGCAATCAAAAGAGCCACTACAAGCACAATGATGGCTATTTTGGAAATAGTTAACCACGCAAGCCCATCGCCATTAAGTAAATCAGCATTGAAAAGTTCGTATTGATGGCTAGTTTGAACACTACCAAACTTGGCAATACTGCTTAGATATGGAACAAACATTCCAACAAGAGCCATAACAAAGCCTACGAGTGAAATACCTCCAAAAATCAACTTTTTGTTTTTCACTTGGTTCCCTCCTTTTGTTTATTCTATGACAAAATATAACATAATAAAACACGTTAGTCAATTTTTCTGCATATGTTTTTATTTTTTCTTATTTCCTTTATCATTTTGTATATATATCTTTTCAAAATCTTGCTTATCTCTAAAAAAACATACAAATTGCCACATTTTTCAAAATGATATTTTGTGTATTCTTCAAATTCCAAAAAATGCTTATTAAATAGTTACAAAGTTCTCTCAATCAAATTTGTTATTATATAAAAAAAGACTCTCTGCAGAGAATCTTTTTGCATTAACTCCAAATACTTCCACCATAAAATTTGGAAAGGATAAGATACAAAACAATAAGCCCAGCGACAACGATTGCCAAAATGGTTGTTGCCTTTTTTAGCCTTGCATCTCTATTCATTCCCTTGTTTTTGGAATAGTATGTGTCTTTGATGCCTGTAATGGAATTGGTTGTATTTCCACCTTCACTTTCCTGAAACAAAATCAGAACTGTTATTGCAATAGCCACAAGTAAAATCAGGCACAAGAGTATAAATTTGATAATTGGAAATGAGTTTGCAACCCAGTTTGGGACTGCGAGTAGATAATTCATAATAACTCCTTAATAAATTTGATAACTAGTGCCAAAATTATAAATACTATACCTTGGCAACCAAACATTGCAATTCTAGCACAAAAAAATAATTATTGCAACAAAATAACACTATTCTTACATCAAAATCAACAAAATAACAAAAGACATAGAACAACCAGTAAGATATTTTAGTGTAACTTTCATCTTTTTGCCATTGTCATGCAACAACTTGTTAAGAAAATGGAATAAGAATAAAGCAGTAATGGTCATAACAGATGCATGAAGATTGTAAAAAAAGTGAAGTCGTATAAATGTGAATATTTGAAAAAGGAATTCCATCGCACTCCCCTCCTTTTATAACATACACATTATACAATACTTTTTTTGCAAATTCAATAGCCAATTTGCACAATATTATTTTTTCAAATTGCTGAAAATATTGACTATTTTGCCAAATTTTTCTGGCACGAGAGAAGCCCCTCCCACAAGAACGCCATCAACTCCATTTATTTTTGCTATTTCTTTTGCATTGCTATCTGTTACACTCCCCCCATAGAGCAAAGATACATTATTGGCAACATCTTCATCATAAATATGTGCTAGTGCCTTTCTAATAATCTTCATAGCCTCTTCTATATCAGTTGGTTGCAGAATAGAGCCACTGCCAATAGCCCAGATAGGTTCGTACGCTATTACGATGTTTTTCAATTCGTTGGAATACAGCCCAGTTAAGCAATCTGATATTTGACTTTGCAGAACCTGCTCTACAAGGTTATTCTTCCTATCATACAACGTTTCTCCAATGCATAGCACACACACAAGCCCACTTTTTAAGGCTTTAAGAACTTTTTTGTTGACAATCTCATTGGACTCGCCAAATAGATTTCTTCTTTCGCTGTGTCCTACTATGCATGCCCCTGCACCTACACCAGCAATCATTTCGGCATTTATTTCACCAGTATATGCCCCAAAATTATTTTCATTGAGGTTTTGACCAGCAACAATTATATTAGAACCCTTTACTCTTTGCACAGTTGTTTTTATAGAGACACTTGGAACAGCCAAACCCACTTCGCAATTTGCATTCGAAATTAGTGGAAGAAGTGTTGATAAATATCCATCAATTTCGCTATCAACTTTGTTCATCTTAAAATTTGCAATAACATATTTTTTTCTCATTTTATCCTCCATATATTATTAGTCAAACTATTATTCAAAAATAATCTGCCCAGTCATTTCTCTTGGAATTGGCAACTTCAACATTTTTAAGATAGTTGGAGCAATATCCGCCAGAGTCATATTCTCTTTCAACATTCTTCCTTTGTATTGCTGACCAAACACAATAAGTGGCACCACAGATTTGGTGTGGGCAGTGTTAGGTGTTCCATCTTCATCTTCCATAATATCTGCATTGCCATGATCGGCAGTTACAATCCCACAACCACCAAGTTGCAATGCCCTATCTACAACCTTCTTTACACATTTATCCACAATTTCAACTGCCTTGCGAGTGGCATTTTTATCCCCCGAATGCCCAACCATATCACAGTTGGCAAAATTTATAGCAACAAAGCCATATTTATCCAAAATTTCAACTGCCTTGTCGGCAATCCTTTCAGCCCCCATTTCTGGGCAACCTGCATAACTCGCCATCTTTTGAGAATTTATCAAAAATCTATCTTCCAGTGGATATGCATCTTGCTTTCCAGAATTGAAGAAGAATGTAAGATGAGCATATTTTTCTGTTTCGGCAATTTTTGCTTGTGGAATGTTATTTTCACTTATAACTTGCGACAGTATATTGTTGTTTGCCACAGTCTTGTATGCCACATGAACATTCTTAAAATGCTCGTCATACTCTGTCATAGTTACCACATACAAATCAAGAGGTTTAACAAAAGTCAAATCGTTCCTTTCGGCTAATACATACGCCAGTTGTCTTTCTCTATCTGCCCTAAAATTATAAGATAAAACCACATCGCCTTTCTCAATTGTTGCAACTGGATTGCCCTTTTCTGTAATAACTATTGGTGTCAAAAATTCGTCTGTTTCGCCCATCGAATATGCATTGTCTATCGCCTTGTTTATATCATCAAAGGTCTTTCCCCTTCCTTCTGTCCAAAGTTCGTAAGCGACCTTATTTCTATCCCAGTTTTTATCCCTATCAAGAGCATAAAATCTACCCACAACAGAGGCTATCTTTCCCACACCCAATTCTTTTTGCACTTTTTCTACTTGATTGATGTATTTCTTTATGCTTTTTGGAGGAGTATCCCTGCCATCACCCACAAAATGAATGAAAACCTTTTCTACTCCTTTCATTTTGCACAATTTTAACAATGCAAAAAGATGATTGATATGAGAGTGTATTCCCCCATCACTTGGTATACCAATCAAGTGAATGTTTTTGTTGTTGGATTTTGCATAATCAATCATTTTGAGGAATTGCTCGTTCTCAAAAAAAGCTCCACTTTCTATATCCCTATTTATCCTAACCAATGGTTGATATGTTACTCTCCCACTGCCTATAGTCATATGTCCTACTTCACTCGTTCCTGCCTGCCCCTTAGGGAGTCCAACAAACTCTTCACTTGCCCTTATTGTTGTATTTGGAAATTGACTACATAATTGTTGAAGATTTTTTGTATTATTTCTGGTTATCCCACTCTTTTTTTCATCATTAGGCACACCAAAGCCGTCCATTACAATAAGGACCACTGGGCGATTGCCACAAAACTTGTTCTCTACTGTCATTTATTCTCCACTTTTTTACGGCTACTAACCATTGTTGTTTTCTTTCTCGGTTTTTGCGCAACCCTTGCAACTTTTTGTTCAGTTGATGGCTTTTTTGTTGATTTTTTTTCTGAAAGGCTTGCAGAATCCTCCTGTGTAGCATTATTAACTTTTTTTGTTGTAGGATTTTTCTTCACAGCAATTTTCTTTTCTGTAATATTCTTTTCTGCAGGTTTCTTTCCTGTCAAATTTTTGGAAGAATTCTTCCTTGTTGCAGTTTTGTTAGTTGCTAATGCTTTTTCCACAGGCTTATCTTCTACCAAGGTCTTTGCTACTGATTTTTTTTGTGTAGTTTTCTTAGAACTCACCTTTGAATCCTTGGTTGATTCTTTTTCTCCAATTTTTGTTTCTGTTTTTTTAGTTGCAGAAGCCTTTTTGGTTGCAGGCTTTCTAGTTGAAGATGTTTTCTTTGCTTTTGATTTTTCCGAGGTTTTAGTTTTCCCTTCTTCTTGGCTGGCTTTCACATCTTCTATATTTTGAATTGCCTCTATGCCTGGCAATTTTTCCCCTTCAAGCAATTTAAGACTTGCTCCGCCACCAGTTGATAGGTGATTGATTTCCTTAGAATAGCCTGTTTTTACCACAGCAGCAGCACTATCCCCACCTCCAACAAATGTAAAAGCCTTTGTCTTTGCAACATATTTTGCTATTTTGTTTGTTCCATGGGCATATTGCTCCTTTTCAAACACACCCATAGGACCATTCCAAACCACAGTGCCAGCCTTTTTGATATATTTTTTGAACAACCTAACTGTTTTTGGCCCAATATCCAGCCCCATATAATTGTCTGGTATCTTATCAGACGCAAACTTCTTTGGTTTTTCTTCACTATCTATACTGACATTGCAAATATTATCTTTTGGAAGAACAATTTTGTTCCCTGCTTTTTCAAGAAGAGATTTTGCAAGTTCAATGTTCGATGGGTCAACAAGAGAGTTGCCTACACTGCCACCCATTGCTTTGATAAATGTATAGGCCATACCTCCACCGATAAGTATATAATCTGCCTTTGGAAGCAAGTTCTCTATAACAGGCAGCTTATCTTCTATCTTTGCCCCACCCAAAACAGCGACAAATGGCTTGTCTGGATTTGACAAAATTTTACCAATGACTTTAAGTTCCTTCCCAATCAAAAAACCTACTGCACTAGGCAAATAACTTGCAACACCATATGTGGAGGCATGCTTGCGATGTGATGTGCCAAAAGCATCAAAAACAAATATATCAGCAAGGCTAGCAAGTTGCTTTGCAAATGTCTTGTCGTTTTGTTCTTCTCTTTTGTCAAATCTGAGATTTTCCAGCACAACAACATCTCCATTCTCCATTTGAGAAGTAAGTTTTTTTGCCTCTTTGCCCACTGTGTCATGAGCAAAGGACACCTTATTTTTAATAAGTTTACCCAGTTTTTCTGCAACAAGTTCCAGCGAATAGTCTGGATTTATCTTGCCATCAGGCCTACCCAAATGCGAGCAAACTATTACCTTTGCCCCTTGTTCGCAAAGATAGTTTATTGTCCCCAAACTTTCCATAATCCTTGTGCAGTCTGTAATCTCATGCGTTTGATTATTTATTGGCACATTGAGATCCAACCTAAGTAACACTTTCTTTCCTTCAAGTTCTAAATCTTTAATTGTTCTTTTCATCTAAAACCTCTTCTTTTAGTGTTAGAATTTCATCACAAAACCAACACCGTTTATAATATATCCCATTGTATCAATTTTTTATTGATTTGTTAACAAAAATAAGCATATTTGAAAAAATAATCTTTTTTTCACTTCAAATAGCCCTCGCAGTTATTTCTCATCAAACAATATTTGCTCAATTTCTTCTACACTTTTTGCAAGTGCTATTTTTTTTCGCTTTTCAACTGCGCCACACTCTCCATCCACATATCCAAAAGCATGCCTTTTGAAATTCTTTTGAATATAATCCTTGTCAAAATATTTTTTCATAATATCAATATGTTCTTTTGCAATTTCAATGCTATTCTTTTTGAGGATATCGCCAGCGCATATAGAAAATATTTCCGGATACCCCACCGCTCCCCTGCCAATCAAAACACCATCACACCCTGTTTTCTTCATCTCCAAAAAATCTTCATACGTTCTAACATCTCCGTTGCCCACAACAGGAATATTCACAGCACGTTTTACCTTTGCTATATCTTCCAAATCAATCTTACCACTGTATCCCTGAAAAGTCGTTCGTGGATGAATAGTTATTGCACTAGCGCCAGCCTCCTCACACATCTTTGCAAAAGGAATAAGCACATCATCATTTTCGCCAAAACCCTTCCTAAACTTTACAGTTACTGGTCGATTGCCAAACTTAACACAAGTTTCAATAATCTGCCTGGCAAGTTCTATATTTTTTAATAATGCACTGCCATCTCCATTTTTAACAATTTTTGGAGCAGGACAACCCATATTGATGTCAATTATATCAAAGTTATCCAACACCCCACTATTAAGCACCTCTTCAAAAACCTTTGGTTCGTGCCCAAACAGTTGCACTATACTTGGACTTTCCAGTGGTGAAAGTTGCAGTAATTTTTTTGTGTTTTTGCTATTGTAATACAAACCCTTTACACTCACCATTTCTGTAGTTGTTAACCCCGCCCCATACTGTCTACAAAGTTCTCTAAATGCTACATCTGTTACACCAGCCATCGGCGCTAAAAACACATCTGTTTTAGTTTCAAATTTACCTATTTTCATACAGATATCTTATCATATTTTTTCAAAAACCTAAACTGTTTATGCATATTTATTTTAGCAAATATATTATTATTTTCGCAAAAAATCTATTTTATAATAATTTACTCAAAAAAAAGGTTGTTATTGCAAAAAAAATATTAAAATAATCGCCACATATCGCTTTTTATGCTACTTTTGACAATTATATTCTATAAATAATTATTTTTAATATAATCTGTAAAACACGCTAATTAAGCGATAATTATCAATTATATATGATTTGTTAAGATAGAGATTTCTTTTTAGTTCTAAACAACAAAAAGTCTTGCTTTTCTTCCTTCAGAAATGTTTTGAAAAGCAATATACATATAAGATATGCTAGTCCACCTACAAAGAAGGATAATAATGTTGCTAATTTAAGAGAAAGGAAGTTTGTTGTAATTGTTAGGCAAAGTGCAATTATTGCAACCATAATTATGCTAGATATTGCTGGAGAAATAAAAGTTTGCCACAAGTTAGGCCTTAGTGATACAAGTTTTTTAATTTGAACAATATTCAAAGCACTCGGGACAAAATAACAAGCAATATTAGAAATAATTGCTCCAGATATGTTTATATCCGGAATATTTATCAAAACAAACTCAAAAAATATCTTAAACAACAATCCAATGCTCAAATTGACCACTGGTATATATGTCTTACCAAAAGCTTGCAAAATTGCTATAGTTAGTTGCAATATTGACAAATAAAGGGCATTTATACTAGATATCATAAGCAAAGTGCCTGCCATATTAAATTCATAAACGCTATCAAACGAATATAATACGTTTATTACTTTTGGAAAAAAAAATATAAATACAAAAAAACATGGAAGGGATACTATTATGCTAAGTTTTAATGCTAAGCATATTTTTTGTGAAGTGGTTGAAACATCTCCTCTTGCAATGGAATAAGTAATGTAAGGAACGATTGTTGTGCATAGCGAGGAAGATAATGTTGCCGGCAAACCAATCAGAGTGCTTACAACACCGGCATTTAATCCGAGTAATGCAGTTGCAAAAAACTTATCAAAACCCATGTTTTTCAGAATATTTACTATCAAAAAACTATCTACAACTAGTGATAATGGAATCACTAAAGAACTCAACATAAAAGGAATGGCATTTACAAAGACTTCCCCCATAAGTTTGCATAGTGGCTTTTTGCAGGGATTTTCTTTACATTGGCACTTTTTTGAACCATTTTGTGAACAAAAAAAACCAATTATCTTCTTTTTTGCCCCTATTTTATCTGTTTTTGATTCGCTGGAGCAATTATCCCCTTTGCAATTATCCCTGTTTTCTTTTTTTTCTAAAATGCCAGATTTTCCTTGTAAATTGTGTTTTCTGCTATGCACAAAAAGAGATTTGTTGTTTATTTTGAAAGCAAAATATGACACTGTAAAATACACACACGTGCCCACCTCTGCAACTAAAATACCTACCAATGCCCCACAAGCACCAAACAGTTGACTTTTCTCCACCAGCAAACTTGCAAGAGAAAATCCCACCGTAAGTTTCAAAATCTCCTCCACTACCTGCGAAATTGCAGATGGTGTCATATTTTGCAACCCCTGAAAAAATCCCTTAAAAGCACTCTGCATGGCAACCGCTATTATAGATGGAGCAATAATCAGATAGCAAATATATATATTACCAATTCCCTGCAAATAGGCAATCAATCTTGAAAGCACAATCAAAATCATACACAAACCGACACCAAGGAATGTTAAAAGTAACAGCGAAGCCTTAAGATAACCATGTGCCATAGGAAAATCTCCCTCTGCCATTGCAGAAGAAACCTTTTTTGATATGGAAATGGTGAAGCAAGATGATACAAAAGACAGCAAAAATGCATATACTGGGAAAATTATATAATAAAAACCCATTCCTTGAGAACCAAGTATATTGGCAATTGGAATTTTATATATTGCTCCCAAGATTTTGCAAACAATTCCACTTATCGTCAAAATAATAGCACCTGCTAAAAAAGATTGTTTTTTCATTGTCCCTCACGAAGAAATTATTTTTGCAAAAATAATTGAAGCAAATTCACATATTTTTTTTATATCCTGCCCAATTTCTTTGTTTGACATCATTATTATGTATCCACAAACACTTCCATCACTTTTAATTTGTCTAAAAAAACATTTTTTGTATGTAGCATATTCTATATTATCGCTTTTCCCACCAACACAAATGCTAATAATCTCTTTATCGTCAATCAATTTTTTAGATACACCCTTGCAAGCGACAACTCTTTCATCATCACAAACACACACTGGATTGTCTGTTACTTCAAACAAAACATCAGCAACAGTTTGCGCAAAAAATCCTAGATTTTCTATTTCAGAAAATTTTTTCAGCACAACATTGTTTTGTGTGTCGATAGACATTTCTACTGAACTACCAGGTTTGATACCAAGAACTCTCCTCATTTCTTTTGGCACAACCACTCTGCCCAACTCATCAACTTTTCTAACCATACCACAACCCATACTCTAAGTCCCCTTTTTATCTTACAATTAGTTTTTGTGTTTGAAAAAAAACTATTCAGCAAATTTATCTTTTATTCAAAAATAAATTTTACTTTGAAAAAGAGTTAAATAAGTTTAATATTTAGCCTAAAAAATTGTAAATTTTGTGGCAATCTAGGGAATAAGGTTTATAAGCGAATATACAATTATGATACAATATAAAAAATCCAACTATATGTTGGATTTTTATAAGGCTATAATACAAATTTCATTTCTAGTAATATTCAATATATTACAATTGTCTTTTAAGCTGTTTGTCACTATCAAATGACCTTTGCTGTTAGATTCTGCATCAATCGTGATTTTATATGTCCTCTATATCTATGTTTTCAAAGTCAATTTCATCCTTTTTGCGTCCATTTTCATCACGCAAAATATCTTCCCCAAAACCCTCTTCTTCTACTTCTGGCATATCTTCTGGCAATCTGCTTACAAGATTTTCAACTGCCCTTTCCACACTTCTATCCCTAAATCTATCAAAGAAAACTCTTACTCTTCTTTCATTGGTATCTTCTTCAATAAGTTCCTTTTTTGACATTTCCACTGGGTTTAGATTGAGGTCTGCATAAAGTATTTCACATACATATTGACTCAAAAACCAAAAGTAATTGGACAAGTTTAGGTCGTTATAACGAACAATTTGTCCCCACCTCGAACTTGTCATAATCATTTCTATAGCAGGACTCATAAAGGTTTTCATTTTCTGTGGGGCAAGTTTACTCCCATTTTTTGCTGCAATAATATTCCACTCCAAAGCTCTTTTATAATTTATTGGGAAAAAGTCAGCAAACCCACGCTTATAAATATATCCCATATAGTCTTGTGATGGAATATGCCCAGAACAAGCATAGGCGCATATTTGTTCTATCCTGTTCAATATAACCTTTTTATATTTGTCCTTGTTATACCTTATACTTTCATCTACTTGTGGCACCCATGCCCTAATCCTTAAAAACAATTCCTTTTGGTCATCAAAACTAATTTTATCAAACGAGTCCTTGTTATAATAATTTTGATTTTCAAACAAATTCATTTTTATCTCCTTTGTTTTGCAAATACTTTATAAGCAATTCTTTATATAATATTTGATTGCATTAAATCTATTCTTTGGCACAATTTTTTGCATTTTTTATACTTTTTTTCTGTTTAATTATTATGCTGAAATCAATCGAACTTGGAATTCAAATTTAATTTCTTGTGAATATACTAGTCCATCATCTTCATAATCATACACCAAAACATATGATGCATCAATAATTTCTACTTCGTCATTTTCTGACTTAAATCTAGGAACCAAGACCAATACCCCTCCACTGCTGGATACGACTAAAGCATTTACATCTTTTATATGTGGGTGGTTATCTATATTGTCTTCTTCTTTGTAGGAGTCAAAAATATTTTCCAATGATGATACCCCAGAACCATTTTGAGTGTAAATATAACTCGATACATTAAAAACATTTATGCTATCTCCTGATTTAAAGTCATAGTATTCGCTTACATTTGATTCCGACTTCCCGTTGGTCTTTAATGTTAATGTTATATTATGAAGAATATTTATCTGTTTTGCAATTACATAGTTCCCCATATCTTCAACAAATGCTAAAGTAAACTTAATTGTTATTGATTGATCTGTTGCCAAGTCACCTGAGTATAAACCGAATGCAAGTGGAGTTGCCCCACTGCTATTGGTCACTTTGACAAAATTATGTATTCCACCTTGATTATATTCAGCTTCTATTTCAACTGCAGAAATTTTATTGTTTGTTGCTAAAGTTGCCAAAACACTATCACTAGCAAAGGTTATTCCATTTCCATACGAAATACCATTATCTTTGCCTGCTGTGAACTCGTTGTCATTCCCCTCTCCCTTTTTTACTATTAGGTCGTTATTTGCAATATTTGACTTTGCGTATATTGTAACAACAAAATCAGAATACTCTTCCCCCTTGGATATTCTAACTGCAAAACTAGTTGAAACAATACCTTCTTCATTGATTCCTTTTAATTTTATCGTTCCGTCTTCTGCAATAACTAACCAATCTGCAGTTGAATTATCTCCAGAAAGTTTTATAAATGACAAAGCATAACCATTTTCAAAAAGATTGTTTTCTGCTGAAATTTCTACCCCACCATATGCTATTGACAAATAAGAATCTTTAGCTATTCCATCAAACATAGGTGCAGATAGTGCATTTTCTTCACTTTCCCCTAGTTTTATTATTTCACTGCTACTCTTTTGAGATACTTCAAATGCTCCCGTTATTTGTTTGCTAATTGATGAAAGGTTATTCTCGCCATCTTTAATTGTTATTGCTCTCTCCCTGCAGTTAAACGCAAAGGAAATAGAACTGCTTTGTATAAAATCTGTTGTTATTTCAAACTTATTCTCCGAGAGTGAATATGTAGTTTTGCTTCTATCCTCTGGCTTATCAAAAACAATCTCCATTGAAATAAATTTTGTAAAATCGGAAGTTAAAATGTTATTTTGGCTACTACCTTCTATTCTTTTTAATGTGAAAAGATAGTTGGTGTCATCATTAGATTGCTTAAAAATATGAATATTCTCGCCATTCACTCCAGCAATGTTTGTGGAATTCGCTTCGACTATAATGTTAAGTCCTATCAGTTTGAAATAAAGACTTTTCTCTTGAAGGCTTGGATTAACCACTTTTTCAAAGCGTCTAGTAGTTGTATTCCATTCCATAATGGAATTATTGCTATTTGCAGTTTGGCAACGGAAAGTAAATTTCCCTGTATAACCGTTTTCTCTGTATGGAATAGATGCAAAAGTCATTCCACCCTTAAAGCTTTCTTGTGCAGTAAAAGAGCAAATATTACTTGGCAATTCTCCGTTGTCAAAGACAAAACTATATCCATAACCAGAAGTGCTTACAGGACTATTCCCTTCATAACTAAATCCATATGTTATGTTGGACAAGTTTGGCCCATTCCATTGCAAATTGCCACTTTCAACATTTGCAGTTAACACCACAGGGTTGTCTTTATCCCCATAAGAATCTAGGCTTAATATTGTATTTTGCAAAATCTTATCTTTTACTATATACTGAAGGCTACTTACATTGCCTGTTGACA
The DNA here is from genome assembly GCA_945928645.1 of uncultured Clostridia bacterium. Taxonomy (GTDB): domain Bacteria; phylum Bacillota; class Clostridia; order Christensenellales; family UBA1242; genus UBA7862. The sequence goes on from CAMENR010000016.1 coordinate 15,508, forward strand.
CCTTATAATTAGTTGTTACCTCCAAAGGAGCCAAATCAAGATAAACCTTTATATCAAAACGATTTTCAATTGTTTCTTCTCCAATTTTAATGGTTACAACCTCTCCAATGGAGTAAGATATTTTATATCCTACAACACCATTACTATCTCTAACCTCTTCCCAATTGCCAAATGTTATGGTGTTTTTATTTTGATCTTGAAGTCCTCCACCTAATGTAGAGCTGTTATAATCGTCTTCATTAGACAAACCAGAAATTTGCTTAACATGAACTTTTAGCTTATTTTCGCCTACAAATGTTGCCAATTTTGGTAATTGCTCTTTTGCTGTTGTAACATACAAATATCTTACAACATTGTTCGAACCGTCCTTCTCATTTTCGTCAAATTCAAACTTTGAAAAATTAACTTCTTTGTCATTTTCGTAGGAATAACAATCAATATATTCAATTGCCTCCACCACCTCTATCTCTGTGTTGCAACTGTTCCCCAAAAAATAACTGCTAGAGCCGTCATTATAATATGCCTGTGAATATATTTTGAAAGAGCCAGAACCTGTAACCTGTGCATTTGGAGTTTTAAGGATAAGAACACTCTCTCCATTCACTGTTTGATGCTCATATTCAGAGTCAATAGTAACACCATTTATGACAATTTTGTTGTCTGTAGGTTCAGTTAATTTTATATAATGAACAATTGTAAAATTGTTTGCAATGCCAACAGGCGTTTTATTATCTACAAAAACTATAGAATAATTATTGATATCAAAATTAAGTTTAGAGCCACTTTTTGCAGTAATGTTATATTGTGAAGACGTAGTTTTAGCAACCTCAGTTATTTTTGGGATAAAGTATATATCTTTTTGAACAACATCTTGAGTTGAATTTAGCCCATTATCATAAAATGTCAGTGTAAGTTTAATTTTATTATTATTTTCCGTATAATCTATATAACTTTGATAGTTATTTACAGTTATATTAAAATACCACTCGCTCATCTCCGTAGAAGTCGATAAGCAATTTAACCCATACAATCCACCATTTTGAGAACCATCTGCCCTTGACAATATTCCTCCTACAGAATTATCAGCAAAATTGACGTATATATAATTGTTTAACATTTCTTTTGGTAACTGACTTGATGAGATAGATTTGCCGTCACTAGAAATGAGGTCTATGCCCAGGTTAAATGAACCTTCCTCTGCATGAGGGTTGTTTAGATATATTTTGGTAGTTTCTCCCAAATACAATGAAGATGTGTCATTTGGTATGTTCATTTGGTCAATTGTGTATTCCACCACAGAAACATTATGCTTTACATTAGCCACAGATTCCTCATCCAACTCCTCAATGCTGTCAGGATTGTTATCATACGAAGGGCAAGCATAGGCACAAATAGCAACATCACCTACTTCACCACTTCCCGTAGTTACCACAGAAATTGTATTTGTGGCTACAATGTTTCCTCCTACATATTTGTATGTGAGTTCTGCTACAGTTGAAAAGGTTGCCTTATCCCCTTCTCCTATCTTAAATGTTGCAGGGTTTCCTTCTCCCAAAGACTGTATTTGTAAAAAAATTCTTTTATTCCTTACCTCTTTTCCTGCAAATAATGATCCATTTTCTATGCCACTTATTGCAGAAGTTGAATTAGTATATGGCATAATAGCATTGGCTGGCGATAATGTAATTATATCCCCAATCTTTGTTTCATTTTCTTTAGATATATTTATTGTATTGCCTGGCTTTAATGTTACTTGGTCAATATTCAGTTCAACCTTTTGTATTGGCACATCAATCAAAATCCTGCACGTTGCAACTACACTCTGATTGGTTGACTCCCCCTCATACCTTGCAAATAGTTCAAAATAACCTCCTTTTGGCACATTATCAACCAAAATTGGAGCAATGTGAAAAGGCTCGCCTATTGTTATGTATTTTGGATAATTGATAATTGCATCACCATTAGGATTTTTTGAAGTTTCAAGGACAAGTGTTCGTTTGTTCACATTTTCAGTTGTTGTATTTACAGTAAGCGCAAAAGGTCCACTTTTTACGATCTCAGTTTCACTAAACGTCAAGTTGGTTGCGTAAACAGGTTTTTCATCCATTCCGCCAAAAAGATAGACTCCGCCCAAGACCAGAGCAAGCCCACCAATTGTGCACAAAAAGGATAATAATATAACTTTAAACAATCTTCGCATACTTTTTCTCCGTCAAAATGACTATTGTGCATATGTGCATTTGATAGCAATTTATCTTATTTATTTTGTGGTTAAAAATCAATTATATTCACTAGCACAAATATACAGTATAATTATAACTTTTATATAATACAAAAGTCAAATGAATAGCAACATTTGGACAATTTAAGACAGCAAAAAACCACTCCATAAAGGAGTGGTTTTCAATTAGATAAGTTCAACTATGCACATTTGTGCAGCATCGCCACGTCTGATTGATGTCTTAAGCACTCTGGTGTAACCACCTGCTTGACCATTTTCTTGGTTGCGTGTTGCATATTTTGGAGCATAAACATTGAAGATTTTTTCAATCAGTGGATGATTGATATCCTTAGTTCTTGCAACAAAATTTTCTTTGGACTCTTTTGGTTGACGTTGTTCCTGTCTGTCAAAGAGTTTTGCCATTATAGCACGTCTTGCTTGAAGTTTCTTTGGTCCATCATTAAGAACTTCTTTTTTGACCTTAACGCCCTTAGAATCAACTTCTGTTTTCACTGCTTTTACAGTGTCTTGATAGGAATTGATTGCCAAAGTCAAAATTTTTTCTGCATAACTCTGCAATGCTTTTGCACGAGCAACAGTTGTTTCAACTTTTCCATCCCACAAAAGAGAACTTGCTTGATTTCTTAGCAAACTGATTCTTTCCTTGGTAGGTCTATTTAGTTTTGCAATAGTAGCCATTATATTTCTCCTTTAATTATCTGTTGTTTTTATTCTTCGTCATTTCTAAGTGACAATCCCATACTTTCAAGTTTGCCTATAACTTCTTCCAAACTCTTAAGTCCAAGATTTCTAACTTTGAGCATATCTTCCTTTGATTTGCGAGTTAGGTCTTCAATAGTATTGATATTTGCACGTTTCAAGCAGTTATAACTTCTTACGGACAAATCCATATCTTCTATTGTCATTTCCATAACTTTCACAGGTTTTGCTTCGTCATGAGAAACAAGGATATCCACATCTCCCATATTTTCAACCATATCCACAAACAAATGCACATGGTCTTCCATAATTTTGCCTGCCAAGGAAACAACCTCTTTTGCGGTCATTGTCCCATTGGTTTGCACTTCCAGAGTCAATTTGTCAAAGTCTATTGATTGACCAACACGAGTGCTTTCCACCTTGTAGTTGACTGACTTTATTGGGGTAAAGATAGAGTCAACAGCAATAGTTCCTATTGGGCTGTCTTCTTTTTTGTTCTTTTGAGCAGAAACATACCCTCTGCCACGACCAATGACAACCTCCATATGAATTTCAGCATCGTCATCTAGTGTGCAAATCTTGAGTTCTGGAGTCAAGATTTCCACTTGGTCATTTGGCTCAAAATCACTAGCATAAACCTCGCAAGGACCAACCTTATCCAATCTGATAATCGTAGTAAAGTCTTCGTCAAGAACACTTGTCTTAACAGCCATTTCTTTGATATTAAGAACGATGTCTGTTACATCTTCTGTAACACCTTTCATGCTAGAAAATTCGTGTTGAACGCCATCAATTTTGATTGCAACAGGAGCCGCACCTGGCATAGCGCCCAGCAAGGTTCTCCTCATGCAGTTGCCAAGGGTTATGCCATAACCACATTCCAGTGGTTCAATAACAAACTTTGCAAAACTGCCGTCATTTTTTTCTTCAATCACAACCTTTGGTTTTTCAATTTGCATCATGTGAATAACCCTCCTTACCTTGAATACAACTCAATAATCATATGTTCTTGAATGTTCAAATCAATATCATCTCTCTTTGGCAGAGCAATAACTTTGCCTACCATTGTATCTGTGTTAAACTCCAACCATTTTGGCATAACAATTTTGATGCCTTTTAGTTGTTGGAATTTTGGCAAATCCTTTTTGCTTTCCTTAACAGAGATTTCATCTCCTTCCTTAACGCAATATGAAGGAATATCCACCACGTTGCCATTTACACAAATGTGTCCATGGTTAACTATTTGACGACTTTCGCTTCTGCTGTCGCCAATGCCCATTCTGTATATAACATTGTCAAGTCTTCTCTCAAGCAAGCTGAGCATATTTTCACCAACAACACCCTTCATTCTGGTTGCTTTTTCATAATATTCTCTAAATTGCTTTTCAAGCAAGCCATAAGCTCTTTTTACTTTTTGCTTTTCTCTAAGTTGCATACCATAGTCTGTAACTTTCTTTCTTCCCATTCCATGTTGTCCAGGAACAACAGGTCTTTTTTCCATTGCACACTTTGGAGAGATGCATCTATCACCCTTCAAAAAGAGTTTGCAACCTTCTCTTCTGCAAAGCCTGCAATCTGCGTCTGTGTATTTTGCCATTTTTCTATCTCCTCTTAAATCCTTCTCTTCTTAGGAGGACGGCAACCATTGTGTGGAATTGGAGAAACATCACTAATTTTTGTAACGTTCAATTCCGCTGTGCCAAGGGCTCTAATTGCAGCCTCTCTGCCATTGCCTGGTCCTTTTACATAAACTTCAACCGACTTCAATCCTTGTTCCTTTGCAAGTTTTGCTGCTGTTTCTACAGCTTGCTGTGCTGCAAAAGGAGTGCTTTTTCTTGCACCTTTGAAACCAAGTGAACCAGCACTTGACCATGCCAAAGTATTGCCAGCAAGGTCAGTAAATGTTACAAGCGTGTTGTTGAACGATGCTTGAATATGAACTGCGCCTTTGTCGATATTCTTTGTTTGTTTTTTCTTTCTAACAACTTTCTTTTTCTCTGCCATTATCCATTACCTCCTTGCTTATTTAGTGCCTTTTTTCTTTGCAACGGTCTTCTTTGGACCTTTTCTTGTTCTTGCATTTTGTTTTGTGCTTTGTCCCCTAACAGGCAGACCTTTACGATGTCTTATTCCTCTGTAACAACCAATTTCGGAAAGAGCCTTAATGTTAAGTGACACTTCTCTTGTAAGGTCGCCTTCCACAGTAAGGTGTTTTTCGATATAGTTTCTTAGTTGAGCAACTTGTTCCTCGCTTAAGTCTTTGACACGAATGTCAGGGCTTATTTTTGTTTCATTCAAAATTTTCTGACTTGTCTTAAGACCAATACCTTTGATATAGGTCAAACCAATTTCAAGTCTCTTCTCGTTTGGTAAATCAACACCAGCAATACGAGCCATTTTTATTCCTCCATAAAATAAATTTAATCCGATTATTTATTTCCACTAGTCACAGATTTGACATAAAAAATGCCAAACAGCCGCCTGTGACAAAGTTGTTTGCTTAACCTTGAGTTTGTTTATGTTTTTTATTTGGGCAAATAACCATAACTTTCCCTTCTCTTTTGATAACCTTGCATTTGTCGCAAATAGGTTTTACTGATGGTCTAACTTTCATTTTTTTCTCCTTATTAAATGTATTAGTTTGACTTGCTTCTCCAAGTGATTCTGCCCTTTGTCAAGTCATAAGGGCTCATTTCAACCTTAACTGCATCTCCCTCAAGGATTTTAATAAAATTCATCCTCAATTTTCCGGAAATGTAGCAAGTGATAATATGCCCATTCTGAAGTTTTACCTTAAAAGTTGCATTTGGCAATACTTCTGTGACAATTCCTTCCGTTTCCAAACAATCTGATTTTGGCATAATTTCTCCTTTTTTGCAATAGAAAAGTTAAATTTTTGTGCAAATTGACGTGTTTTTCAAAAAAGTTGCTATCTCAAAGTCCTTAAACTTCTCTTTCTGTCCCTCATAAATTACAAATGTATCTTTGAGATGTTTTAATCTTTTTTTCTTTGGGTTTGTTAGTTTTCTTGTTTTGCCATCTGCAACAAGGGCAAATTCGCCACAGATGTCAACAACTATATATACTTTTCCCTCGTCGTGTCCTTTTTTTGACACAACAACACTGCCAATACTAAGCACAATATTCTCCTTCTTAAGTCAAAATTTCAACTCCATTGTCTGTTATAAGGACGGTGTTTTCGTAATGAGCAGAAGGCAATCCGTCTCTGGTCTTGCATGACCAGCCATGGATATCAACCTCATATGTCCCCATATTGACCATAGGCTCTATGGCAATGACCATATTCTTTTTTAATTTTGGTCCTAGTCCAGCATAGCCATAATTTGGAACACTTGGGTCTTCGTGAAGGTTTTGCCCTACACCATGACCAACCATCTCTCTCACAACTCCAAATCCATATTTTTCAACATAGTTTTGGACTTGTGACGAAATGTCGCCCACTGTGTTTCCTGCCTTTATCCCTTTGATGCCTTCAAAAAAACTTTGTTCTGTAACATCAATGAGTTTTTGCTTTTCGGGACTTATCTTCCCCACTGGGAATGTCCTAGCACTATCTCCATGATAACCTTTGTAGCGAGCACCAACATCAATTGATATTATGTCGCCTTCCTCCAAAGGAATATCATCAGGGAAACCATGCACAACAACGTCATTTTTAGATGCACATATGGTTGCAGGAAATCCGCCATAATGCAAAAATGATGGGGTTGCATTGTTTTTTTTGATAAAATCATATGCGATTTTGTCAAGGAACTTTGTGGTAACACCAGGTTTAATATACTTTTCTACTTCAAGAAGAGTATTCTTTGTAATTTCCCCTGCTTTACGCATAAGTTCAATTTCTTTATCTGTCTTAATTTTTATCATTTTTTTGCCTGTCTTTTCAAACTAGCAAGAATTTTGTCCACCAAATCAAAAGTTTTTTCTTTTCCTCCGAGTGAACTCACTCTTTCAAAAATCTTCTTGCTTTGATAGAAATCTACAACTTCTTGTGGAAGTTTTTGTTTTTTCAATCTATTCTTTATTGTTTCTGGCATATCGTCTTGCCTGATGAATACTTCTCCACCACACTTTTCGCATTTGCCATCAACCAGCCAATCCAAGTTTGTAGGGTTTCCACACTTCCTACACATTCTCCTTGTGGAAAGTCTTTTTATAATCTCCTCGTCCTCAAGGTCTATCATAATAGCCTTGTCAATAGACACTACGGAGTCCAAAAACTTACTTTGCTCTAAATTTCTAGGAAAACCATCCAAAACGAAACCTTTTTTACAATCTTCCTTAGATAATCTATCCTCAACCACAAGGTTTGTTATACTGTCTGGGACCAATTCGCCCTTTGCAATACATTCCTCAATGCTCACACCAAGTGGAGTTTTTTCTCTTATATTTTGTCTAAAAATATCACCAGTGGAGATATGAGGAATGTTGTATTTGTTGCAAATAAGTTCTGCCTGAGTTCCCTTCCCACTTCCAGGAGGGCCAAGTAGCACGATTTTCATTTTCACCTCTTTTCAATAAAATTGAAAGTTTATCTTATTTCAAAAAGCCTTTGTAATTTCTCATAAGCATTTGGGCTTCGAGTTGTTTATCCAGTTCAAGAGCAACCGAAACAACAATCAACAACCCTGTTGCGCTGAAAGCATTTACAAGTGAGCCTGAAGAACCAATAAATGTGAATATAAAACTTGGAACAAGGGCGATTATACCCAAGAATATTGCACCCCAAAGAGTAAGTCTGTTGGATACTTTTTTGAGGTAATCTGCAGTTGTTTTCCCTGGTCTATAACCTGGGATAAAGCCACCATTTTGTTGGATTTGTCTTGAAACGTCCTCTGGATTGAAACTGATTTGTGAATAGAAATAAGAGAACAACAAGATAAGCACTGCAACCAACAATGTATATGGCCATGTGCCAGCACCCATATTTTTTGCATACCACATATATGCACTGCCTTCCTCTGTGCTATACCAGAAGATGCTCATGATAAGTTGTGGGAAGCTGATAAGTGCTGTTGCAAAGATGATTGGCATAACGCCTGAAGCATTAATCTTGATAGGAATGTTGGTGTTTTGACCACCATACATTTTTCTGCCCTTCATCTGCTTTGCATACTGAACAGGAATCTTTCTCTCTGCACTGTCTATCCATACAATAAATGCAAAGATAACAACAAGCAGAGCAAGGAATATAAGTAGTGTCCAAATATTTTCGAGATTAGAACTAGAAATGCCTGCAATATTGTTGAATATTGCTTGTCCAGCAGAGGATAGCAAACCAACAAAGATTAGAAGCGACAATCCATTGCCAATCCCAAGAGCAGTGATTTTTTCGCCAATCCAAACAGTAAACATAGAACCTGCAGTCAAAATGCAAACAACAAGCGCTCCTGTCATCCATGTAGAACCAAAGAATACTGCACTGTCCAAACTGCTTGCTCCAAAACTAACAACTATGCCAACACTCTGGATAATAGCCAAAATCAAAGCACAAATTCTAGTGTATGCTGATATTTTTTTCCTCCCATCTTCACCTTGCTTTGACAATCTTTCCAACGATGGAATTGCAACTGTCAAAAGTTGGATAATAATGGAAGCATTGATATAAGGCACTACACCCAAGGCGAGCACTGCCCCACTGGCGAGTGCACCACCACTTACGGCACTGATGATATTTAGGAAATCACCACCGGAAGTTATTGCTGATTTGAATGTATCAAGCTTAATGCCCGGAGTTGGCAACCAGCAACCAATCCTATAAACAAGCAATAAAAGTAAAGTGAATATAATTTTTCTTCTTACATCTTTAATTTTTAGTGCTTCTTTAAGGTTCTTAAACATTAGACCTCCTCAAAACTGCCTTGCGCATCCTGAATTTTCTTCTTTGCGGTTTCTGAAAATTTGTTTGCCTTAACTGTCAAAGCCTTTTCAAGTTTGCCATTTCCAAGGACTTTAATACCATATTTTTCAATTTTGGATACAATTCCCTTTTCAAGAAGAGCATTTGCATCTACAACAGCCTTGTCATCAAATTTGTTAAGGTCGGATACATTTACAACTGTATAAACTTTTCTAAAGTCAGCATTTGTAAATCCACGTCTTGGCAACTTTCTGATAAGAGGCATTTGACCGCCTTCAAATCCTACACGAACACCGCCCCCGCTTCTAGCATTTTGACCTTTGTGACCTTTGCCACTTGTCTTGCCAATGCCACTGCCAATGCCACGTCCAAGTCTTTTCTTTGAAAATCTTGAATTTTCAGCAGGTCTCAATGATTGAATGTTCATTTAACTTTCTCCTTTCACAAAATTATTTTGAAATTTAGTCGATTTCTTCAACCTTAACCAAGTGTTTTACTTTGAAAAGGCTTCCCTTTATGCAATCGTTGTTAGGGAAAATCTTTGTTGTGCCAAGTTTTGTAAGACCCAAAGCTTCCAAAACTTTTGCTTGGTTTTTATTAAACCCAATAACACTTCTAACATAAGTAACTTTTAGTTGTCCCATGTTTTTTGCTTTTTTTGTGGTTTTCTTTTCCATTATTTCTTCTCCCTAGCATTAAATTTCTTCTGGTGATTTGCCACGAAGTGCGGCAACTTCTTCACGTGTTCTAAGAAGTTTCAAACCCTCTAGTGTGGCTTTAACTCCGTTAATTTTGTTGTTTGAACCATGAGCTTTTGTAACAATATCTTTGATACCTGCAAGTTCAACCACAGCTCTAGCACTTCCACCGGCAATAACACCAGTTCCTTGTGGAGCTGGGAACATATGAACATTGGATGCTCCAAATCTACCGATAACATTATGTGGAATGGTTGTTCCAACAATAGGCACAGAAATCAAATTTTTCTTTGCTGCAGCAGTTGCTTTTTCCACTGCTTCTGGCACTTCATTTGCCTTGCCGATACCCACACCCACAAGACCATTTTTGTTGCCTACAACAACCAAGGCGCTAAATCTAAGTGTTCTACCACCTTTAACAACCTTTGCAACACGTCTTACTTCAACAAGTTTTTTGTCGAAATCGCCTTCTTCCTTTTTTGGAGCGACTTTTTCTTGTTTTTTCTTGTCAAACTTTTTGTTGCTTTGTTTGCGTTCTTGACGATTATCAACCTTTACAGTTGACTTCTCTACTTTAACAGGTTTTTTTGCAACAACTTCCTCTTGTGCTGTTTGTTCAACTTTTTCTTCAACAGCATTTTCTTGTAGAACTTCGTTTTCCATATTTTCCTCCATTAGAATTCCAAACCTGCCTTTCTTGCACCTTCTGCCAGTTGCAAAACTCTGCCTGTATAAAGGTATCCACCTCTATCAAACACAACAGTTTTGATTTTCTTTTTAAGTGCTAATTTCCCGATAAGTTCACCCACAGCAAAGGCTTGTTCGCTTTTGGTTTTGCCTTTGATGCTGTCTGCAATTTCTTTTGACAAAGTTGAAGCACTGCAAAGAGTTTTGCCATTTTCATCATCTATAATCTGAGCATAGATATTTGATGTGCTTCTGTAAACATTAAGCCTTGGAGTTGCCTTTGTTCCAAAAATGTTTTTTCTAACTCTAAGATGACGTTTTTGTCTCTTGGCGTTTTTGTTTTCTTTACTAATCATTTTTTCTCTCCACTATGCTTATTTCTTACCTGAAACTTTTCCGACTTTTTTAATAACGACCTCATCACTATATCTGATGCCGTATGCGTGATATGGTTCAACAGGTCTTATTCCTCTAATTTTAGCTGCATATTGTCCCACAGCCTCGTTGGATATTCCCTTTACAACAATTGTTGTTGCATCAGGACATTCCAAAGTAATCCCTTCAACTTCTGGGACGTCAACTGTATGAGAAAATCCCAAACTCAAAACAACCTTGTTGCCTTGCTTTTGAGCCTTATAACCAACACCGTTAATAACAAGCGACTTAGAAAATCCTTCCGAAACGCCCTTTACCATATTAGCGATAAGCATTCTATAAAGCCCATGTTTTGCTTTGCATTCATTGGAATCATTTGGACGAGTAACAACAACTTCATTGTCCTTAACTTCCACTTTGATAAGTTTGTCAACTTGGCGTGAAAGTGTTCCAAGTTTTCCTGTAGCAGTTACCACATTGTTGGAGTCCACTTTAACCTCAACCCCGTTTGGTATGGCAACTGGCATTCTTCCTATTCTAGACATTTCCTTTCTCCTCCTTACCAAACGAAAGCCAAGACTTCACCACCAACATTTTGGCTTCTAGCCTCTTTATCCGTCATAATTCCTTTGTTTGTTGAAACGATTGCAATTCCCAATCCATTAAGAACTCTTGGGATATCATTGCTTTCTGCATAAACTCTAAGTCCTGGTTTTGAAATGCGTTTAAGTCCTTGGATAACTTTCTCTCCGTTTGGACCGTATTTCAATGTAATTTTGATTGATTTGTAATTGCCATCATCAACAAGTTCATATTTTTCAATATAACCTTCGTTAAAAAGGATTTCAGCAATAGCCTTTTTTGTCTTTGAAGCAGGAACTGTAACTTCAGTTCTCTTAATAGTCAACGCATTTCTAATGCGAGTGAGCATATCTGCGATTGGATCTGTAACTATCATTTTTTCTTTCTCCTTTACCAACTAGCCTTTTTAACACCAGGTATTTCGCCTTTGTAAGCCAAATTTCTAAAGCAAATTCTGCAAATTCCATACTTTTTGAGCACAGCATGTGGACGTCCACAAATGGAACATCTTGTGTATTCTCTAGTTTTGTATTTTTGCTGTCTTTGCTGTTTGTTAATCATTGCTTTTCTTGCCATAATTTTTGCTTCCTTTTCCTCTAAAAATTATCTCTTTGCAAAAGGCATTCCAAATGCTTGAAGAAGAGCAAATGCCTCTTTGTCAGTCTTGGCTGTGGTAACAATGATAACATCCATACCTCTGACTTTGTCGACTTTTTCATAAGAAATTTCTGGGAATATAAGTTGTTCCTTAATACCCAATGCGTAATTTCCTCTGCCATCAAAAGCTTTTGGATTTACGCCCTTAAAGTCCCTAACACGTGGGAGAGCAATTGAAATAAGTCTGTCCAAAAATTCATACATTGTGTTGCCACGAAGTGTAACCTTTGCACCAATCTTTTGACCAGCTCTCACTTTGAAGTTAGA
>CAMENR010000017.1 GCA_945928645.1 uncultured Clostridia bacterium
ATATTGCTATTGATATCATATTTCTACTGATATTACATTCTACTGATATTACATTTTACAGATATCACATTTATACTGATAAATAAAATAGACCAAAAACTTTTCTTCTAGGGAAATAGTGGAATATATTATATATTATCGGAAGTTGTCGGCAAACAGCCCAAATGGATACTTGCCAGCAACTGATGATAATTCAAACTGTGATGCCACGATTTATCGTGGAGTTGCGTTTAGCAACATAAAATTTGACTTGTTCAAATTTTAACATCCATAGTTTATATTATACTTCAAGGTTTTTGTATGCATTATAAATTATACTTTTGCGAAAAATAGCGGTTTTTAGCGAATATTTTTTTATAGAAAAATGATTAAAATATTCCCTTTGGTCAACAATTAGAGCAAGGAGGGAAATATGCAAAAAATTGATATTAGATGGCTGTGGCACAAATACAAAAGAGCAATAATATCCTCGGCTATGTGTCTTTTGGCAGTAGTTTTGGTGGCTGTGATTTCTGCAACAAGTCTAAACAGTTCAAATGTTTCTAAGCAAGAGGAGGTGCAGACCAGTTCGCCTACATCAATTACCTTTGTTTCACCTGTTAAAGATGGCACGCTGATAAAAGACTACTCCAACAAAACACTCAAATACAATGCAACACTAAAACAGTGGGAAGCGCATAAGGCAGTAGATATAAAAGGACCTGATGGTGCAAGCGTTGTAGCAGTGGCTGATGGAGAAGTGCTTTCGGTTGAGTCTAACTATCTAACAGGCACTGTTATTACTATCAAACACAATGATAAGTTGCAGACCGTTTATGCTTCACTTGGCGAAAAAGTTGATGTTAAGATGGGAGATAAGGTAAAGAGTGGACAAAAAATAGGTGTAATTTCCACCACAGCAAAGAATGAATCTAGTGATGGTCCTCATTTGCATTTTGAAGTGTTGTTAGATGGAGTTAAGGTTGACCCAAATCTTTACTTAGAAAATTCTAATAAATAATTTTTTTGGAAAATTACTTTACTATTATTAAATTTTGATATATAATCTTAGTATAGGTTAATTTTCGGAGGAAATTATGACACTAGACAAAGTTAAACAAATGCTTGCAAACCAACTTAATATACAAGTTGAAAAAATCAAGGAAGATTCTAGACTTATTGAAGATTTGGGGGCAGACTCTCTCGATATGATAGAGATGCTTATGTCTCTGGAGGAAGAATTTGGAATAACTGTTCCAGATGACAAGGTCGAAGGATTAAAAACTGTTGAAAACATTGTTTCTTTTATTGACAGTGTAAAAAAGTAATTCTTACTTTGAAAAGACATCTCAATTATGAGGTGTTTTTTTTATGCATTAGATATAATAAGGGTTTATAAATTTTATATTGAATATTAAATTTTTTATTGTAAATATTAAAAAACTTTGTTATAGGCGTTGTAAATCTTATTATATAATTATACTTTTTAGTGGGGATATTTTTGTTTTTTTAGTAGAAATATTTATTTGTTATATATATCATCATATTTTAGGATACAGGGTAATTTGATTAATTAACATGATAATATTTAAGAAAAGGTTTGAATATTTTAACAGATAATATGTTGATATTTTTTTGGAAAGTGGTTGGATTTCATTAAAAATAGGAGTCCATAATTTTTCTATATATTTTGACAAAAATTGACATAATTTTTTATTTGCCCTCATAGAGATTACAAAGGGGTGAAAGAATGAAAAAGTCAATTACATCTAGGATTTTTGCAGAAGCAGATTTTATATTAAAAAGTAATGGAACTGTAAGAAGTGTTGCAAAAATCTTTGGAGTGTCAAAAAGCACTGTGCATAATGACTTGTCAAAAAAGTTAAAAAGATTGAATATCTCCCTGTATCAAAAAGTAAATAAATTGCTAAAATTTAACCTTGCTGAAAGACATATTCGAGGTGGTGAGGCAACAAAGAAAAAATATAAAATATTAGTGCAAAAATAAAATATTTTTTTTGATTGTTTTTTATAAAAAAACATATAATAAATTTATATTCTTCGCTTATAATGCTGTTTTTGTGAATTAAACTAAAAAAAATGCTATTTACCTTGAAAAAATGTCATTATATAAGCTAATCATCGCTAGTTATCCACATTTTAGAAAATATTGTGGATAATTTTTTATTTGCTATAACAAAAAAAATAGTCCAAAAAATTGTCAAGCAAATTTGATAAAAAAACACCAAAAAATTATATTTATTTTTACCCCATTTCTTTGACAGGAAATGCCAATATAGTTTATAATATTACATAAGAAAAAACTCATTTATATTTCTGCTAAAATTTAACATAATAAGGATAGGTACTGGTATGAAAAAGTTTTTTGTATTTATGTCGATATTGCTTCTTTCTTTGTCAGGAGTATTCGTTGCGTGCAAAGGAGGGAGATACGATGACCTGAATATTTCGGTCATCTCTGTTGTCACGTCCGAAAACAAGAATGTGGAGTTTAGTAGCAAGGACGGTTGCTATATCCTAGAGCCTGGCGATAAGGTTACCATAACAGCCAAGGCAACATGCTCTAGTGATATTGCAGAGGATTTGCTATTTGACAACTATTCTCCAGCATCACTTGTGCCAGACGAAAGTGCAAATAGGAATGCAAAAACTTCCTACACTTTTGATGTTAATGCTCCAAGTGGGGAGGGGGCATTTAAGATTGTGATTATGTCTCGTGAATCTAACATCGGGGCGAAGACTCTTTTCTTCAAAGCGCAAGACACCCCAACTCAAATTGCCTTTAAGGATGGTGGTGTGGGGATTGCTTATGGCACAGAGGTAAATCTTGCAAGTTGTGTAAACTTTTCGAGTAAGTTTAGTGAAAAATTCCCTGAGTATGAAGTTTCTGACAAGGGGCTAAGATATGAAGTTGCGTCTACCTTGAAAAACGATAGTGATGAGTATGTTATTTCTTACGACCAATCCACATCAAAGTATTATGCAAGAATAGATGATTTGGATGTTGAAGCTTTTGAGATTAAAGATGGCATTCTCAAAATATTGGATAGCAGAATTTATGGCGAGTTTGAAATAATTGCAAAAGCAAGCAACTACATAGACGACCTTCCAGCATCTGCTTCTTCTGATAAGAAAGTTGCTAATGAAAAACTTAAAACTCAAACTACAGTAACTGTGGTTGAACCTATCTCTCTTGAGAAAATTGCAATTAAGAGTGGAACAAGTGCTGGTCAAATAAACTTTACAAACAACCCACTTGAAACAAAACTTTTTGCATTGTTGTTGAACAACTTTTCGGGAGTATGGAAAGATAGCGACAACAAAGATCATTCCTATAACCTCGAAAATGTTACAGTGTCTTTGACAAATAACAATGCAGACAAAATTGATATCACAGCCTCTCTCGAAGAGGGCGTTAACATTGTTTCGGTTGATAGTAAAGATTCAACCGAACTTACAAGTGGCGGTGCAGTAAGTGGAAAGAAAAGAGATTTCGCTTTTAGAGCAAATGCATCTACTGGCACTGCTATTGTAGATTTCTTGTTTACATATAAATTTGGAAATAACCTAACCATAAAGTTCTCTGACTTATACAAAGAATATTTTGACGGCCTTTCAGAAGATCAGAAAAATCATTTATACAACCTCTATGGCGAAAGTTCTAAAAATAAGTATGTTCAATTTGATGTGCAGTCTATCCCAAATGGAGTGAGTGTTTATAGGGAAAGTGATAGAAATCCTTTGGCAGAAAATGATACTGTTGCTGTTTTTGACAGTTATAGTGAAACTCGTGGAACAAGATTTGAAATAAACATTCCTTTTGGCAAGGGGACAAGTGATGAAGATAAGAAAGTAAGAGTGTATATAAATTCTTCTGAAAATGTAAGCGACTATCTAGAGATAAGCGATTACAATGGCCTTATCAATTTGAAATCAGAAAATATTGACGGACAAAACGTCTATTTCTTTGAAAGAGATTTGTCTGTAGAGACACAAAATGTGTTTTATGCAAAAGCAAAACAAGGGTCAAATTTTAATGGAAAAACATTCGAAATAACTGTTGAAAGTTTGATTGAATCAAAGATTATTCTTTCTAATGGAGAAATAGTTTCTTCTGGCTCAGAAAAAGGTGATTTGAAAAACCAAAAATTCACTTTCAATATCAAAACAGAAAAAGGTGTTAGTAGCATTATAGCCAAAACAATGGTTGCAAGTGACAACTTCCAAGTAATAGGAGAGGAAGGAATCTACAAAAAGATTGTTTTGCAAAAGCAAAGTGACTTGTCATCGGCTAAGGGAACATTGATTGCTTTCGCAATTGATGCAGACCCAAGCACCACAATAGCGTTGGGTTATGATTCTAGTGTAGTTAAGGTAGATGTAGTAACCAGTGCCGCAGGGAGTTTGTTTGAGGGCAAATTTGATGAGGGGCATAATATTGCTGGGGTGTTGTCTTTGGTTGGTTTAAGAAAAGGCGAAACAAAAATAACTCTTCAGGCAGACAATGGATACAAGGTTGTTCTGTCGGTGTTGATTGTGGAAAGTTTTGCAGATGATAATGTTGCATTGGTTGTTTCTGGCGACAATGCAATAGCCAACAACGACTTGGCAAATAGTGGAACTATTAGTGTTAGAGTGGGAGAACCATTTGAGGTGACCTACACTGTTGCATCTTCTCAAGATGCGGTAAGAGAAGTAAATTATTATTCGTCAAACGAACAAGTGGCAAAATTTTCGGGTAATGGTGTTGTAACCACTCTTACTGCAGGGGAAGCTATTATAAGTCTTGAAATTAAATTTTATGCCTTCTCCGTAAACAACGGATATGCGGTGTGGAGTGAGAGAAGCTGTATTAAACAAATAAAGGTTCAAGCTTTTGTTCCAGCTGTTTCTAAGACCTTGTCAAAAACAGAGATAAGAGTGTATGATTTCAATTCCCTTGGTGGAGATATGCCAAGTTTTGATGTTCAAGGCAAAAAAGATTTGTCCAAGGTGTCATTTAGTATAGAGTTAAGAGGCAAAGATGACCAAATCCCAACAATTGTTGGAACAAATTGTATCACAGTAAAAATTTCTCCAGAAGATAGTGGAAATATTGTAGGTTCACTGGAAGGAAATGTTTTTACAGGTATAGCTTATCTTCCAGAGGGTGTAAACTCTAAACATGTTAGGATAGAAGTTGTTATAGAAGAATATGGCACAGTGGTTTCAAAGTATTGTGATGTATATATCGAAAGAGCTATTATGGTAGAAGACATCGGTGTTGCTGTTATGGAGAATGGTTCGGATATTGATGTAGAAGTTGTGGAAGATAAAGATTCAACATTGCTAACATCTACCAAGGCAGGCAAAACATTAACTTTTGAAACATCAATTTTGCCACAGGATGCCAGAGATAAATCTTTGGTGGTGGAATTATTCCGTTCGAATAACAATTATGACAAAGGTCAACCATTTACAAAGGTTTTGGACAATGGTGTATTGCCGGTTGTTTCATATAAAGGTGCATCTTCTTATGAAACTATTGTGCGTGCTGGAGAGAGTTTTGATGTTTATATAGATAATGAATGCTCTGGAATATTTATCGTTGCTATTTCTAGTGCAGATAGTATGCAAAAAGAAAATCAAATCGCAAATGAAGATGGCAGTGTATATTATGTAAGGAATTATAATAAAACAGTTAATATAGTTGTTAGAATAGAAGACGGTAAACTAGTCCCTTATGTTATTAGGAATTCGGAAGAATTAAGAGAACTTGAAAATTCGGATAGAAATTTTGTCCTTGGGGCAGATATCTCTCTTGCCAACGAAAACTGGACACCAATAAAAGGCTTTACTGGTTCTCTTAATGGTTATCTAAATGGCAATTATTACAAAATTACTGGATTAAGCCTGAATAGTGTTGATGAAGAATATGTTGGCTTGTTTGCTACTCTTGATAATAGAACTGAGGGCGGAGAAACTGCAAGCGACCCAGTAAAAAATTACTATGGGGCTATACTTAATGTTAAACTTGTTGTATCTCAGATAGTGGTTGTTCCAAATGGGAAAACAAACATCTCGTTGGGCGCATTGGTGGGCAGAAATAATGGTCTTATTGCAAATTGTTCGGTAGAGTTGAATGGTGTCAACATCAAATCTACCAGCGAAATGAATATTGGTGGGCTGGTTGGAGAAAATAATGGTCTGGTCTTGTCATGCGAAGAATCATTTGGAAAATCAAATGAAAATTTGCAAAGAGAACTAGATATGCTGAGCACCGATACCACTGTTTATACCTCTGGAATTACCAAACGTTTTAATTCTCTTGCCGATTTTGAAAAACTAAACTTTGTTTCTGAAACAGTAGTAAAAGGCAATATGCAGATAGAGGCAACTGGGGCTGTTAATGTTGGTGGTATTGCAGGAAAGAACACTGGCATTATAAATGGTATTTATGGTGTATTTGCTAGAAGAAATGAATTGGCAACTATTGCAAACAATGTATTTGCTGTATCTTATCAAAGCGAAGGTGTTGATGCCAATGTAAATATCAATGTTGATGGAGGTGTTATTTCAAGCGAAAACTCAAATGTTGGTGGAGTGGTTGGTTATCAATATGGTGGCGGACTATTCAATGTATCTTCTGACGGTCAAATAGGTCATAATCAAACAAACAACATAAGTGGTATTAACAAAAATATTGGTGGTATCGCAGGTTATGTAAAGGGGAATGGTGAAAAAGTAAGAGTAACAAACGTCCTTTCTCAAATGAGAGTTTGTGGTAGAGATTATGTTGGTGGTGCTATAGGAAAGGCATATGATGCTTTGTTGGATATTGTCCGAGTAGAAAATGCATCAGGAAATCTTGGCTCTTTGATTACTGCAAACAGTGGAGTCGTGGGGGGCGTAGTCGCTTATGCATACAATACAGAAATAACACACAGTTATTCGCAAGGTTATGCTGAACAATATGATAGTGTGTATGTTGCAAATGGAGATTTGAAAATGCTCAATTCCTCAAATAATATTGGTGGGATTGTAGGCAAAGCAGAAGGGTATTGCGCTATAAAGAACTCTTTCTCAATGTTTAACTTTGTTGGAGTAGACAATGCTGTTGGTATAGCAGAAAAAAGTGATAGTTGCCAGGTGGAAAATGTTTATTATATCGGCAGTGGTGCTAGCACTCTTTGTGGCATAGGTAAAACAGCAGAAGGATTTAGTTTCTTTGTTAAATTGGAATATAGAGAAGTTGCAGAAGGAAAAGTTTTGACTGCAAAATCTGCTGACCTTTCTGGATTGAATGGTGGAAGTGCTTCCAATTTCTTAACTGATGAAAAGATGAGGATTATCTATCCTTATTCAGAGGCAGAAGGCAATGTGGACTTTGAATCCAGAGTTTTGGCTTATTCAAGTGATTTGGGTTCATTTGGACTTCCAAGAAATATACCTACAAGCATTTCTACAACAGCAAATAGCAATTCTGGATATGCAGTTTTGCACGAAACAATGTGGAATTTGACTTTTGATACCAACGAAGATAATTTTGGAGATGTAAAATTCTATGTTTTGAAAAGTGAAGACTATCAAGATGGTCGCATGGCTGTTGTGCTAAATCTTTCATGCGAGGAAGATAGAAACACTATTACTATTCAAGATTTGTTTGATGTTTTGTCATTGCCAAGTAGCATTAAGTATGCTCATCTGCTGGCGACTGTAACAAGAAGCGATATTGTAGAAGTTACTTCTGACGGGAATATCATTCTTAAAAACACAGGGAAAACAACCCTTAGACTGACTGTTAAGGAAAATAAAAATGTTTGGTGTGAAGTTGACCTGTTTGTCGTAAGAAATTTTGATAAACTTGTGTTAAATTCTGGAATTGCTTTGGCTCAAGATTATATCGGCAAAACAACAACTGTTGGCACAAAAACTGATATAAACATTATCCCTACATTGTGTGAATATACAATGAATCAAACTGGAAGAGTGGTATATGGAATATTAAATAACTCTCAATATATCTTATCCACAATTCCTGACCAAGATGGTTACTCGCTTAGATTAGATGTGCTTGATTCTGAAAAGAACAGAGTAAAAGAATATCTTAACACCAATTCAGAATCGGAAAATGACGAAGCGGTGTTTGTTAGATTGTCAAACGGAATTAGGTTCTTAAAGGTGGGCGAATGGACCATTAAACCTATAATCCAATATTCCAAAGATGGAGTAGAATTTGAATATATTTGTGATGATTGGGCTTTTGTTTTGAATGCAGTTTCTGGTGCAACAAATATCACAACAAGGACAGAGTCCAGAGAGATTACTCTTTATGGTGAAACACGCAATGACAATCTAGCGGTGGTTGTTACTGCTGATACAGAAGAAGCCCCAAATCTTCAATTCAAATTGCTAAAACAAGTTGATGGAGAATATGTAGAAGTAAGCGAAACTGCAGATGATTTTCCATTTGTATTGCCAACATTTGAAAGCAAAAAACAAGGTTCTGGCTTTATTTATCAATTCTCACTGTCACTAAAGCCAAGTATGAGAAATGTTTCTTCTGTTGATTTGTATAAAATGTTGATTTGGGATGAAGACAATGCTCTAGTAACAAAGCCAGCAGAAATAACTATTCATGTTGTTCCACAGATTGTGGATAATATATCATCATCTCATTATGCTTATACCAAAACTGTTGCAACTATAACAACAGGTGGCGTAGAGGATAACTATGTATATTCTTATACTGACATTCCAACCAACACTTTGGTTGCAGGCAGTGATGGGCTATTTGTAATAGACATCAGTCCATACTATTCCAATATAAAAAAGGTAGTTGTTAGATCTTCTTGCACAGACGGGACAAGCAAGTTGGGATTGATGCAACTGGTTAAGGTTGAGGCAGACGATGGCAAGGATTATCTTGTATATGCTCCAATGCAACAAGGTTTGGAAGAGGGAGCATTGCAATTAAGATTGGCTTCCACTGCAACAGGCGACTTTACTATTATTGGAAGTTATGCTTCTCTTACCAATGCAGTTTATTCCTTTGGCCCAGAAACAGCAACTGAGGGAGAAGTGTCAAATGTCGGCAAATTGTATATAAAAACCCTCACTCCAAGTGAAGTAAGTAGAGATGCAAAATTTAGGATTATAGTAGAAGTTACTTGCGAAAAGGCAGATGAAAATAATGAAGGCTTGATAGAAACAACCAGTATCAGTGAGCATATGTTTACCATTCAGAGTGTCCCTGGTGTTGACTTAAAAATTTCACACAATGGTAACGAACGAAAGGTTATTGCTTACACAGATGCTGGCACAGAAGCAGACTGGCTGGATATTGAAACAGTAGTGCCTAATGGTTCAGAGGCTGAACTTTCGCTAGAAGTATTCAACGAATCGGGCAATCAAATAGCAGAAGAAGATGTAGATGAATATGCAACCCTTGTCAATGATAATGGCAAAGTAAAACTTTACTTGGCAGGCAAGGCAAATGTTGGATACAAGATAAACATTGTTTTGTCTACAAGTGTAAAATTGGACAATGTAACAGTGCCATATTCGCATACAAGCACTGTAAATGTCGTGGATGTGGTTGTGGAGAATATTTCCATTTCTGGAGCAGAAAATGGCGTTATCGAAATGACAAGTGCCTCAATCAGAGTCCTCGGGATAGAGATAGAAGGATTTGGAAAGAGAGAAAGTTTGGAAACTCTCAAAAGACTTATATCTCAAAGTGTATTCTTTGCTGGAGAAGAAACATCAGGAAAAGCACTGTATTGGTTTGCTTCGGTTGAGGGTAGTGGAAATGAATATAACCTAGACTCTTCGTCTTTTGGAGATAGTTTGCCTTTTGAAGTGAACAAGGTTACCACTAGCAATGCAACATCTATAAGGCAAAATATTGATTCAAACGCACTGGGCTATGAGGGCAATAAACTTGTAGAGTTTGAGTATGGCTCAAGAATTATGTATCTTCAAGGCTCTGCCTCTTCAGGCAAGGTAAATCTTAGGGTAGAATTTAACTATGTTTACAGTGCAGGGAGGATTGTCCCTGTTCCAACAAGTATTTTGCAAACAGATTTTGTAGTAACTTCTCAGGCTACTATTGTAGTAAGTGAGGCTCTGGGCGAAGAAAATTTACGCCCAGTGGAAACTGTGCAAGACCTAAGGTCTATGGTCGCTGGTGGAGAATATATTTTGATGAACGACCTCGTTCTTGAAGATTGGACTCCAATTACAGCCAACTTTACAAGCTTTGATGGCAATGGAAAGGTTATTACAATAAATAGTTTTAGATATGAAACAACATCTAATAATACTTCTATAGACCTTGGATTGTTTAGCGAAATTTCTGACAAGAGTCTGGTCAAGAACGTTGTAGTTGCATATCCAGACAACCTAAGCGGAAGTGCTGTGTCAGACCAATTTGATGGCATTGATTTATCTGCATACAACACAATAAATTTTGGTGGTTTTGCTGCAGTTAACAACGGAATAATAACCAATTGTGATGTTATATCGGTTGTTTCTGACAATACAAACAAAAATGCAACAGTCGCTAGTTATAACAATAACAAATATGCTCTTGCCCTAAAGACCAACAAAGATGCAAAAAATGCAAATATTGCTGGTTTTGTGGCAGAAAACAACGGAACAATTACCAATTCTCGTGTTGGTAGAAATGTTGTTATGGCATTCTCTCATTCCAATGGTGACAGTGCAGTAGAAGCGCCATCAAGATATGACAAGGTTTCTCCTGTGTTTGTTATGAGTGTTGAGGGTGCTGGCAATATTGCTGGCTTTGTAGCTCAAAACAAAGGCACTATATCTTCAAGTTATGCAAACAACTTGCAGTTGGAGGTATTCTCTCAAGGGTATGGAACAAAGAATATAAAGACTTCTGGTTTTGTTGTTGCCAACAATGGTTTTGTTCATGGCTCTTATGTTGCAGGGTGGGAAGGATATAAGCAAGATAATACTTCTATTGTGGCAGAAGAACCAAACAACAGAAAACATGGTGGCGGAATATATTCCAATGGTATTGTTTCGGGCTTTGTTTATTATAATGATGGTTTTGTGGAAGATTGTTATTCTAATATCAATATAAGTGGCGACCATACATATGCTTATATGTCTGGTGGACTTTCAAACAGAATTGCTATAGACCAAGATATAAACATTCCTGTGGCTAGTGGTTTTGTGTATGTTATGGGCGAAAATGCAACAATTAGAACTTCATATTCATTGAGTTATGTTAAATCTAAGACAACCAATGCACATGCAATGTTCCAAGGCTGTATTAACGGTGTTGATGTGGATTCCTCTAGACGCCCAACACAAGAATCAATTAAGTATGGAACTATAGAAAATTGCTATTTCTTGATGGAAAAGGGCGAAGAAGTGGAGAGAAGTCACGAGAGGGCTATTATGCTTTCTACTGGAGAGTCCATTGATGAAACAGGTGATAGTGCTACTATCAACGAGTTTATATCGGAAGGCAGTTTCAATGGCTTTGCATTTGACCCAGATTCAATTAGGTCAAGCACTTACGAAAGCAGTGGTGGCGTTTGGACTATTGTAAGAGATGGCAACTTTGGTTATCCAGAACTTTTGAGCGCCAACAACATTGCCTTCTCTGCAAGAGTAAGAGGAATTACGGAAGAAGAAGAGGGAATTGTAACAAAATATTACTTCAATTATATCTCTGGCTATGATTTAGGCTCTGTTAAAAACCCTTATCTTGTTTATAGCGAAGAGTCTTACAACAATGTATTCAAAAGCAAACAACAAGAATCATTTGACAACAACATAACAGCAAAGTTTACAGGAAATATCAGACTTGTAAAAAGTTTTGTTATGGAGAAAAGGTCAACATATTCTTCAAGTGTAGAGTATACCTCCAATCAAGGACAAGTGTCGGTGTTTGATGGCAACTATCTTACTATTTCAAATATTGACCTTGGCGAAAGTGCAGAAGATTCGTTTGGCTTGTTTAAGGATATTTATCGTGCTGGAGTCAAAAATCTCACTTTGGGAATCAACTCCATTGTGTCCGGCAACTGCACTGCTGTAGGCGCTCTTGCAGGTGTTATTGTTGATAGCACAATAAGCAATATAAGTCTTGTTGCAATGGGCAATGAGGACAATTGGAATGTAACAGGAAACAACTATGTTGGGGCTCTTGCTGGTATAGTAATTTCCAGTGCTTACTCTTCAACTTCTATAGGTGGAACAGTATTTAGCAAGATTTCAAACATCAGGTCCAACCTTTCTGTTACAAGCAGTAGAACATCCGACCAGGATTCGCAGACCAGGGTGATAAACTCTACAGATATTTGGCAAGCAATAAAACCAATAGGAGTTACTAGTGGTGGCAATTATTCTTATGCAAGCAATCTAAGACTTTCTAACCTGCCAAAAGATGTCTATTATGCTGGTGGTGTAATAGGAGCAGTATCGCTTAGTCAAAGAAGTGAAGACCAAGAAAATGTTATTCTAGAAAATGTTAATGTAGATAATATTCATGTTGGGCCTTTTGTTCAAGGTAGCAAATTTACCGGAGCAAAAATGGGCACAGAGGGATACTACAGTGGCAATGTAAAAATCCTTTCTAACTATGTAGGTGGACTATTTGGATTTGTTGGTGAGGAAACTTTTGTCGAAAATTCCAGTTTTGTTGTAGGAGATTATTCATCATTTACAGCATCGCAAGTTGCTGGTGGGCTGACTGCCTTTAATCTTGGAAAAATAAGCAAGAGTTTTGTGGGATTTGACGAGGAAACAACGGAGAAGTTGAATAATCATTTGGTCGCTGTTGTAACAGGAGTCGTTAATCTTGACACATTCAACAATACATTATTTGGCGGAACACCAGAAGTTATCGGTGGATTGGTAGGAATAAACTTCTCAACACAGGTATATAGATCCGGTTCGATAACAGATTGCTATAACAGGGTAGATGTTAGAAATGCAAATGCAACCGCTGTGGGAGGTATTGTAGGTGAGAGTTCTTATGGAACAATAACCAACGTATACACAACTGCCAGTTTGATGGCAAATAATAATGTTTCAAATACTTATATTGGCACTATAATTGGCGAGGTGGTGGATAGCGAAACCAGTTATATTACAGTAGTGGACAATGCCGATGGTGAGGAAGCAAAATTACACCTAGAAAATATTGTTGCACTGAATGTTTTTAGCCAAAATGACTTTGCAAGATTGCTAGAATTTGACAGCAATGGTGGAAAAATTGGTGCTTTGTATGGTCAATATAACAACAAAAAGGCTGATGGCAAAAATATTGTTGATATTCCAAATGAAAACGGAATTTACGTCAACACCTATGCCTTGAGAGATATTGGCTGTGCTTATGTAAGAAACATCGCTATTCAACATGGAGAGGAGGAATCATCTCAGTTCTCCATAGATGAATATAACCAAAGAGAAGATAGTTCTACAAGCTTTGAATATTGGGGTATGGGAGAAGGCTCAAAGAAAGATGCTTACCTAAAAGAAGCACTTGAAGTGATAATGCCAGACCAATTCTTCAAACTATTCTCCACTTCACTTTTGGCAAATCAAAAGTTGAGAGAAAAATATTTCAGCGTAGACAGATGGAGTAGGCAAGTTTGGAGATATGATGCACCTAATACACAGGATTATGATTATGACATATTGCCTGTGCTTGAATATGGCTACAATGCATCTACGGAGAGAATTTATACCGCAGAAGACTTCTACTCAAAACTTGGCGCAAAAAACACCGCTGGCAAAACCTATATGATTATG
This sequence comes from uncultured Clostridia bacterium, assembly GCA_945928645.1. Taxonomy (GTDB): domain Bacteria; phylum Bacillota; class Clostridia; order Christensenellales; family UBA1242; genus UBA7862. The sequence continues at coordinate 13,777 of CAMENR010000017.1, forward strand.
AGAGATATAGATTTTGGTGGGACAAATGGTGAAGGCAAATTCGAAGTGATTACAGAAACATTTGAGGGCAGTTTGTATGGTGCTAACATAACATATACTCAAAACAATGGATCTTCTATAGAAACCTACAAAAGAAAACCTATATTGTTCAATATCAATCTAAAGTCAGGCTCTGCAGACAAAGAATTTGCAATGTTCCTTTCCACTAGGAATGCAACATTCTCCAACTTCAACGTTGTCGTAGGAAGTTATGAGGCAACTCATTCTGGGACATCTGCTGGGGTGCAGACTTATGGTGCAGTGCTTGTGGCTAGGGCAGAGAACTCCACACAAATAAACAATGTTAATATCTATGGCTCGTTGATAGGCAATTATGGAAAAATTTCAAGTCAACTTTTGTCTGGAACATACAGTGGTAATGATATAGAAAGCAAATCAGTATCTCAAGGGCTTAGATATGATGGCAACGAAATAAAAGACTTTTCCAACCCATATCTTGTTGTTGGCGAAGTAGGCAAAGTATATGTATATGATGATGTTAAAGAAATATTTGTATTACAAGGAGATTCAAATGTTTCTCTTGTAACAAAGAGTTGTGAAATGCTTAAAACCAATTCAACTACATTTGGCACTTTGGTTGCAACATCTTCAAACACAGTTATAAACATTGGTTATTCCAGCGCAAATATAAAGATAGTTGTTGATTACAGCACTTATGCAAGTTCAACATCTAGAACTATTGGAGGACTTGTTGGTTCTGCCAAGGGTGAATTGCACAATATTGTGTCCAAAGTGGATATGAATATTGATGTAAAGGAAAATGAAAAAGTTAACTCCATGAATGTAGGTGGGGTGGCTGGTTCGATGTTGGGCAGAATGAGAGATGTGTATGTAAGCGAAAGAACGATTGAGGTTGGTAAAGAAAGCAAGCCAATAAGGACAATAGATAATACCAGCGCAATATATGTTGGCGGGATTATCGGTTCAGCAGATTCCTACCTTGCCAATCAAGGTGACGAGGGCTCTCGTGTGGGCAGTGCAGAGGCAATTTTTGCACAGGATATAAATATTAAGGTGTATTCAATAGGAAACACTTATGTTGGTGGGGCAATCGCATTAAGCACATTTAATATTACAAATGCGCAGATTAAACAGTCCAAAAAACCTACAACAATTTATTCTATACAACTACATTGTCTTACAACCAATGAATCCACTGATGACTTGTATGTTATGGGTGGAGTAGTTGCCACAAGTTCAGCACAATATATTAGTCAAGTTTATAGTAATATTCCACTAGAATTTACAGGTTCTTGCTTTAATACGGCAATTATTGGCGGAATTGCAGGCTATTTAACCAGCAAAACATCCTATTCCTTTGACAACATAGTGTGTGATGCAACTAGCATCAAAGTCCTAAAGGGCGAACAAGATATTCCTGCTGGGGCACGTGTTTATGTTGGTGGAATTGTTGGCAAAACTGCAATGGACAATAATAATACAATTTCCATAAATAAAGCAATATCCACTACAGATATAATTTGCGACCAATATGCTATGATGAATGTTGGTGGTTTTGTAGGTTCAGTGTCAAAACTAAAAGTTTCTACTGCAGTTGTATTGGGGGATATCACTCTAAACAGGGCTCTTGGTTCTACTACTAACTTTGAACAAATAACTTCCGATCCAAGCAAAGTGGCCTCTATGTTCCTGCCTGATGGTGGAGATCCAACATATATTGGTGGTTTGATTGGTGATTGTAAGAATTTAGACAACGGATCTGACAACGGAAAGGTGTTAGTTGCTTCTACAATACGAGATTATGCAATAGCACAAAAGTTGAATGCGTATTTGGGCGCTGTGGTTGGCAGACAAAGTGAAAAAGACAAAGTAAAAGTTTCTACACCACTGATAAATGTTTGCGAAAACATATCATTGGTTGGTAACGAACTTTCGGGGATAAAGAACATTTCTCAAGATGCATTGTCTGATGCTAATGGCGATGGGGTGTTTGGTTCAATCTACAACGCTTTGAATCTAAAAGTTGATAGTTCAGTAAGGAGTAGATTCTTTACAAAATATGCAGAAAGTCAGGCTGATGGATCTATAAAAGTTAAAGAAGGGTGCAAACTTGCTCCAACAATATTTGACAAGGATACAGTGCTTGAAAGCAATAATTATTACATTTTGCAAAATGATGTTACAGTTGATAATACAATAGTGACATCTGCAACCAATTGGGTTATCAATGGTCAAGGATATTCTATAAAAGTTGGCTCTGATAATACTAAAATGAAAACTGTAATTGAAAAGATAACACAAGGCTCTGCTGTTTCGGCTGTTATGCTCAACCTTTCTGGTTCTGTAACAACAGATAGTAAAGATTTGTTTGCTCCATTTGCAACATTCAACTATGGATTTGTGTTCTCTTGCTCAGTTGTGGGAGATGTAAAAACAAGTCTTGACTCATCTACATTTATATATTCCAACTTTGGTGTAATTAACAAGTGCTTTAGTATGGCAAATCTCGAAACCAACGGTGCTGGTGGCCTTGTTTCTGCAAATGGTAGATATGTTTCTGATAGTGAAATATACATAGGGAATATCTACGACAGTTATTACACAGGTTCTATTACAATTAGCGGAGTGGATAATTCTACTGCTGTAGGAACATTGGCAAAGGATACTACCTATGGCGTTATATCAAATTCTTATACAATGGCTGATGTTTTTGCAACTGCTGGGACAAGTAAATATGAAGCAACTCATCCTGTAGCGTCAATAACTCCTAAGGACAACTGGAAGCCAACAGAAAATATGTATAGGGTTTATTATGATTACATTCCATATGTGGCTGGCAATGAAGGTCAAAATATGACTGCTATTGGAGATAGGACAAACAACCTTAACTTTATTTCAAGGGAAGGATTCTATCTGTGGACATCTTCTTTTACAGGAGAAGTAAACAACGTGTTCCAAACAGCAAACACTAGCAATGCAACTGTGGAAGAAATGTTCCAAACTCATTGGGTTATCCCACAAAGGAACAAATCTACTGGAGAATTGACTGGTGAATTGGTGGAGATGTTTAACAAAGCTGAAGGGGCAGAAACATATGAAGGCGCTATTGGAATAGACTCTACTTGGTTCAACTTCGGTTATATAACCAAAAACTACTCTAATATATTTGATGGAGTGGGTGCCTCAAACGAGGAAAAATTTGCAAACCGTGTTAGAAATTATTTCGATTCTATATACACAGGCAATGGTCTTGCCGACAAAGATGGCAACTCTTATGCACCTGATGTTGTAGAAGCTTTGGGATTGGGTGTAGGTCCTGTTTACAATCAAACAGTTCAAGGATTTACAAACGAGCCATATTCCATAAAGCATGCTGGGTTGTTGGATATATTTGTTTCTTCAAACAATGCTGGAACAGTGCCAAAATATAGGTATTATAGATTTACTAAGAAGGTTGTTAACTTTGAAAAGTATTCCAAAGTAACATATTGGTCAGAAAGTTGGGATACTCAAAATATGGAGTTTTATGGCAACCTCGATGGTTCTTTGGAAGCAGGGACAACTCAAATCACCAATATGTATGCAACCAATGGTCTAGTGCGTGCAATTGGCTCTTATTCCAAAGCAATTTTGGTTCAAAATGTTGGAGATGAAACTCCAGTCACTTACAATGTGGCAACCGTTGTTCAAAACATTACTTTTGTAAACTGTTATTCTAAGACTGGCCTGGTTGCAGGAGTGGTTGATAACGAATTTGCAGAAGTAAGAAATGTTGGGGTGGCTAACGAAAACCACGTATTCAATGGAAACATTGCCAATATGTTTGCCTCTAAGGTTGTAACAATTTCTAAAGATGATTTTGTTGAAGAAGTTTCCACAGAAGGATCTTCAACAACAAAAACTTATAAACTCAGTAACAGTAAAGTTGATTATTTGAAAAGAGAGTTAGACAGAGATTTCTCGTTGGCAAGAATTTCCAGCGATACATTAGGAAGAATTAAAAGTAGTGATACAATCACTGTAGTCAATACAAAATTCTTTGCGGTTATGTTTGTAGGCAAGTTAGAACAAAAACTAGTTGGGGCAACGTGGGATAGCAGTGGCACAATGACAGAAGTTTATGCTGTTGACCTAAACGACCTAAATAGTTTGTCAAGAGAAAACATTCTTGTATATCAAGGTGTATCACGTAGCAATGGACAAACATTGCCAGGCATCATTTGCAAGAGAATAGACTCTATAACAGTAAAATCAAAATTCTCAATTGGTTCTATGACCTATGAATTAACAGAACACCCATATGGTGGCAAAGCAGGATTTGCAGGTGGATATGTAGGTTATCTCAACAAAGGCAAGTTGACAGATATATTCGCCAACAGCACAAGCAAATTGTATGTTAACACCTATGATGATTCCTACAATTCTGTAAGTTACACAGGTGGTATCGTTGGTGTTATGACAGGTGGAAGTATCACGTTGCAAAACAACGAACTCAAGAATATTGAGGTTGGTGGTGCAATGAGAATGGAACAAGTGGTTCAGCCACAATCTTATTCTGGCGGTGTGGTTGGTATTTTGACCAGCAAAAATTCTGGTTCAGTGCCAGAGTTGTCAGAAATTACTGTTGGTAGCAATTCCGGTTCTTCCTATTCTGCAAACAATGTCAAAGTCTTTGGCATTTATGGTATGGGAGGTATTGCTGGTGTAGTTTATGGTGGTAAGGTTAGCGGGTGTCAAATTTTTGGTGATATTGGGCTTGATATTATGGGCAAAAATTATGTTTCAACAGAATCTGGCACATACGAGCAAACTTTTGTATCAAAGGAAAATGATACAATAAAAGGCAAACTTGGGACAAAGAGTGAACTTGCTCCAAATAAAATCTCAGAAAACATAATGACAATGAATGATGTGCTGGTAAGCAATGTAAATATAGGTGGTATCGTTGGGTTGGCATTTGCAGACAGAGATGAAACATCGATAGAAGATTGTTCGTTTGGTGAAGAAAAAGATGAAATGGCTCAAGTAGGCTCTGCTACCATTTCACATAATATTAAGTATATGTCTGGCTTCTACACAGTGGTTGTGGGTGGTATTGTTGGAAATATGGGACAAAATGGAACAGAAACCAAAGTAGCAGTTAGTAACTGCAAATTTGCAGGGTCAATCAACATTACCGGTTCACAAACAACCATTGCAGGTGGCATAGCAGGTGGAATGAAAGGTGGCAAAATTGTTGATTGCTATTCAGCTCAAAATGCAAAAATCAACACAGATATCGGTTGGTATTTTGATACCCCATGGATTTCTCCAGAGCTTATTGCCCTTGATGTCGCCAACAAAAATGGTGTCAAAAGAAGAATTGCTCCTGAAGACCTCGCCGATTATCTAAAAACATCAATAAAATCATCCTTTGACTTTGGAAAAATAAATCTGGATAAGATTATCAGAAGCGTTACTGGTGGTCTGGGGGGAGATATTACTTTCAATAGTAATGAAGATTATGCAGAGTTCAGTGTTGGTGTTAGGTTTATTATTGACGGATATGCAGTATCTGGTGGTATTGTGGGCAGAATGTTAAAAGGTGAAATAGGCAATGCTACACCAGGTGGAGTATCAAACGGAGCAGACATAGTTGCAGGGACAAGGGCTGGCGGTATAGTGGGTGAGGCATTGTCCAATGGTGACTTTATCATAATTCAAAATGCAAAAGACACTGGTTGTGTTGCTGCAAATGGCAAACTAAAACTGGCTACAAGCGCATCAATAGAAGGAAAGCTTTTGGGAGAGGCAAATGTAGATTGGGCAACTGGAGAACTAGCGCTAAATCAGGATTATTTTGGAAGCACCGAATCAGGTAAAAATTCATACAGTGGGGCATTTGCAAAATTATTGATGAGAATGGCCAAGACTATGTGGTCTAGTTGGTTTGAAGAGAATAACAGTGTAGAATATGGATTATTCTCATCAGGGTCATTGGTAAATGTAAACCTAGCAGGTTCATTAGATGCCTCTGCAGATTTGAAAGCAAAGCTTCAACCTGTATTTAATGTTTCTGTAGTATTAGATGATGGTATGGCAGGCGGTATAGTTGGAGCAATAGAATGTTCTAGTAAGATTACAGGTAGCAATTCTAGTGCGTTTGTCCAGATTAGCAAGTGCGAAACAGAAGTAAGTGCAAGCACTGATTTTGATGTATCCAATTTGGTTAGCCAAGTAAGTGGAATAGGTGGTCCTCTCACTCAATTTGCTGGTGGTATAGCAGGTGTAGCAGTGGCTAACAGCGAAAGCAACATTGAGATTTCTGACTGCGTCAATAATGCTTTGATTCGTGGATATATGATAAGGTCCTTTGCTGGTGGTATTGTTGGTTTTGTTCAAAATGCAACAATCAAAGCTTGCAAAAATATTTGTGCTGGACTAAATGAGTTGTTTAGCGATGCGTTTACGGAAAACATTGCAGACCTTATCAATACTTTCCTTAATATAAACTTCCTTTTAAGCTTCCCAAATGTTGCAGGTGGTATTGTCGGTTATATGAATTCCGGTGTTGTAAGAAATTGTAGCACTGGTCAAGGATTCTTTGATTCAGCAATTACAGGTTATAGTCTTGTTATGGGACTTAGGGTTGCTGGAGGTATCATTGGTGTAATGAATGGTGGAACGTTGTCATCCGATATTGGTAGCGAAGGTGGATTTGTAACCAACACAGGTGCTGTTTGGGCAATGAATGGTATCGCTGGTGGCATCATTGGTGTAATGTATGGCGGAACTGTAGCAAGCCTAAAGAGTGTTTCTAACACAGAATCAATTATGGAACTCCTTGCAACTCTTGTTTCAAAGGAATCAGAGGGAAAGAAAGATGAGATGGAGGAGTTAAAGAAGGGCAACGGACTTATCCTAACGTCGCCAACCAGCATAGTTATTGGGGCTGTTAGTGGAGGTTGTATTGGGTATCTAGGAGATATAACTCCAGAGACAGTAGGAGAACCAGTCTACCTTGGTGGTATGGTTAATATGGGTTATGTATTGCATGGACTTGGAGCTCTGTTCTCCGCACCAATGGTAAATGCCGCTTTGGGTGATTTAAGTGGAAATAGCCTTGCCAATATGGATGTCGGAAGTTTGCTGACAGATAAGCAAAAGAATATAAGCAAGGCATTGACCAAAAATGGTAGAACAACATCGATGAAAGGCACTCTTGACTTGGTAATTGATGGAGAACCAACAAGTTTGGTTAGCGTTCAATTTGGTTCTTCGTTATCATTAGGTTTTGTAGGCGAAATCCTAAAAACAGTACTTAAGTCTGTTTATAAGATAAATTTGGGAATTGACGGAAACATTCCTATCAAGAATTACATAAATGGAGTGGTTGTAAACTCTTACAAATACAATCTTGACCCAGTGAAAACTAATGTAAACGAAACTTATCCTTCAAAACTAGAATTTGTAAAAAATATACTTTGCATGACAGACTATGATCTCGTTAATATAGAAAAGGAAGATTCAAAAGATGAGTTTGGTTTGGGCGGTGGTGCAAGTGGTGGCATAATAGGTATGGTAAGAATTAACAGAGAACTCACTGTTTCTTGTGTGATGAGTTATGGTTTATCTTTGAGTGGTTTAGGAATAGACGGATTCTTTGGTTCTATACTTGATATACTAAAGACTGGGATTGTTTATTCAAGTGGTTCTGCTGGTGGCATAATTGGAGCAGTAATTTCTAAAGAGTTTGAAAATGAACCAGATATTAAAGGGTGGAAAGAGGGAGATTATTCAAGAGGTAAGGTAATAGTGTCTTTAGCATCCAATTTCTCCACAGTAATAGGAGTTTCTAATGCTGGGGGTATTGTAGGGTATGCTAACAAAAACACATATATTATGTCTTTTGATAATAATTTGAAATCCTTGTATGGAATAGTTTCAAACTACGGCGCAGTGAGTGGAGCAGATTGTTCAGGTGGTATTATTGGACTAAGTAGAGGGGCAAAAGTCAACACTTCTGATGTAGAGTCAGCATTGCTTTCACACGAAGTATCATTGCAAACTACTTGGAATGGTGAAGTGAAGTGGCAAAGTGGTGTAATGACCACCCCAGACTTTACCAACCTTGGATTGTTCCGTGTGGTAAACTCTGGACAAGTGGCGCATGGCAAATATTCAGGTGGTATAGTTGGTGGGCTGATAAGCAAAAGTGAAATGTATATGGCAACCCTTGCAGGAAGTGCATTCGTTTATCTTTCACAACCTTTGGCAATATTTAATGGTTCGGCAATAACAATATCTTCGCCTTTGTATGCTGGCGGTCTTGCTGGATATATAGATAGCAACTCTGTTATTTCTGGCACATGTGCTGTGGGAACGGACAATGCAAATCCATTCTCTCCACAGATAACCATATTTGCAGGTAAATGTTCAGAATCAATTACATTAACTGCAACACAAACAACCAGTGGATTAACTTCTACCAGCAGTTTAGTAGAAAGCTATCTTGTTGGCGAGGGAGAAGGTTCTGAGTCTAATGATGAATATCAATCAAGTGTGGAAACACCAGATGAAAACAACATACCACCAGCAACAGATCCAGGATATGTGGGAGGTGTTGTTGGTAGATACAATGGTGGACAAATTGGTGGTATAACTAGCAGAATGACATCTGTAAGAAGTATTCCAGTAACAGATGGGATAAATATTGGTGGTTACACTAAGAACGACAAAGAGGTTTTGAGATCCAGTTATGTAGGTGGTGCAGTTGGCTATATCAACGACACTATTGGGGCTACTACAATCAATGGAAAAGAGATGTCGATGATAAATGTTGACGTTAGGAGCGAAAAAGTCCAAAATGGAATGATTGCTACCGGGGGATACATTGGCAAGGCAGAACTAAGTGAGGGTAAAACTTTAACACTGCGATATATCTTCGGAGCTGATGTCGTTGTTACAGCTGGCAAAGGAGGAGTTGCAGGCGGAGTAGTTGGAGAATTATCTGGAGGAACATTATCAAATATAGTTTCTCAAGCACAAGTAATTGCAAAAGAAAATTCTTCCATAGGTGGCATTGTAGGCAAGTTGACAGGTGGTGCAAAAATACAAGATTGTTATGTTCTAAAAATTGCAGAAATGAACCAAAAGACATGGTCTTATGCTGGATACGATACAAATGAAGAAAACAAGCTTGGTGAATATAGCATCAAAAAAGTAACTTATCTGCGCAATGCAACAGGTATTTCTCCTGTTAATAATTCAGAATCGGGTATTACATCAAATACTATAAGTAAGTGGTTAAATAATGAATCCATTGCTACTACCACAACAGAAAGAGATGATGTGGTTTATACAACCAATGCAATTACAGCGAAGTTGCAGGAAGTCCTTACTAGATATTCTTCCAACGAAGATTTTGAATTAAAAGAAGATTCTTATACTCATCGCCTGTATTTAGTAAAAACATATTCTACTAAAGTTACCAAGGACCCTATTGATGGCAACGAATACGGAACATTGGAGACAAAGAATGTTGAAGTTAATGATGCAAGTGGTGGTAGTCATTATGAAGAGAAGGAGGTGTTTACTCCACGTTCGGTTATGTTTAATGTAACATCTAGATTTGAGGTGATGGACGCTAGCCTAGTCGGCGATTCAACAGGAACTATTGCAACAGGTGCAACTGCTGGTGGTGCTGTTGGCGTGTTGGACGGTGGAACAATAGGAAACAACGTATATATTGATTCTACTGTGTCGCAAGCAGAAACAGTTGGTGGCTTGGTGGGAACAGCGATAAGTGGAGTAATTGGAGAAAATAGTGGTTCCTTTGTCGTAGGTGGAACTCTTGCCAATGCAACTTATGGTGGTGGTGCAGTAGGTAAAGTTGCTGGAAGTGTTACATTTAACAAAGCCTATATAAGACAAATTAAGGAAATTACTGGTGAAATTCTCAGTGGAGATGATGTAGTCAAAAAGCAAACTCGTGCCAAAGGAGCAAACGATATTCTTGGAACAGGGGCATATGTAGGCATTATGGATACAACAGGGGAACTGTCTAGCAAAACTCAGAATGCGCTTACTATTATAGAATCCTATGATGGCGAGTTTGGCGAAAAAGGTTTAACAAAAATCTATGGCAGATATATTGTTGGTGGTGCAGTTGCTTGGCTTAGAAATGGAACCATATCAGGTTGCTCATTTGCATCTTCAGAAGATGGTGAAGAAAAAACAATCAACATAATAGCAGGGGGCAATGAGTATAAAATTACTTGTGCAAGTTCTTACAAAATCCTCAACAATAAAGACGCAGTTAATGAACTTGTTGGCAATGTAGATTCTATTGAAAATATGCTTAAAGTTGCTCACAAGGCAGGTGTTGGTGGCTTGGTTGGCAAGATGACTGGTGGCAAGATTATTGGTGGCAAAGCCCCAGATATCAGTGGTGTCAACGTTGGTGGTTTGGTCGGTTATATGGGACAAGATAGAGATGATAATGGCATAGATACAGGTTTCACCAGTTCCGAAGCCCCTCAAATTGGAAGTTCAAGTGGCGATGCCCCAGAGAGTGGCAATGTTAGATTAACTGGCAAAGGTTTTGCAGGCGCTTATGTGGGTGTGTTAAATGGTGGACGTATCATGAAAACTTCTCCTAGACTAGGGACTCGTGTCTATACCGATGGTAATCTATCCAAAATCGATTCTGATACCTATCTTGGAGGCGTTGTTGGTGCAAGGATTGGAGAATCTTCAGAAGTTGACGATTCGCTAATTGTTAACAATGTTAAAGGAGGAACATACGCTGGAGGCATTTATGGTTATTCCAATGGTGGCGGTGTTTCAATAGGATATATTCCAGAGATAACTGATGCTTATCATGTAGGTGGATTGGTAGGACGCATTGACGGTGGATATTTTGAAGCCGGATCTATCAACGGTTCAGATAGCAGTAATTTGCAAGGAAAATATGTAGGGACATTGGCTGGTTACGTCGGATATAACAGCAGTCTTAGAGATGAATCTACAGTAGAAATATCATTAGGAGAATACTCCATAAATATGATTACTATTGAATCTAAATCTGCGACTGGTGGGTTAGTTGGTGTTGTTGGTGGAAGTGGACAATTGAAGTTAGCCTCCGGGACAGAAGGCATAAGTATTATAATAACAGGAAATGTTAATATTAAATCGGGCGAAAACTTTGGCGGTATTGTAGGTTATGTTGATAAAGACGGCAAAGTTGGAGCAGAAGGAGAAGAAAAAGCAAAGGTTAAGTTCAATATGCCTCCTGCAAGCAATGGAACAGATAACTCACTAAATGTAACAGGTTCGATAGGTGGTGTAGTAGGACAACTTAGTGGTGATGCATATGTATTCAACATAATAGCACAAACTCCTGATGTTGAATTTGCAAGTCTTGGAGAATTTGACTATAATTATGGCAACATAGTTGGGTTAAACAAAGGTGTTGTAGGACAGTGTGTTAGCGAAGTTGTAACAGCAGGAGAAGATTCTATTAGTATTAAAGGTAAATCCTTTGGCGGTATTGTTGCAGTGAATGAAAATGGCACCGTCTTTGCCTGCACAACGACAGGTGGTTCAGGAGATTATCTTAAAGTTTCTTCAGATCAAGAAGCATATTTTGGTGGTATAGTAGGCTCAATGTCTGGTGGCAAGATAATTGATTGTGAAAATAGTATGAATCTTAGAAGTCTTGGAATGGCAATCTATTTAGGTGGCCTTGCTGGTCATATTAGTGGAGGAGTTGATGTTATAAATTCAAAGAACAGCGCTACTGTTTATGCAAATGCAGATAATGGTACTGCTGGAGAATTTGTATCCTCATCTGAAAATGTAGGAGATAAATGGACATCAACAGATCTTTCTGATCATAGCAAAAGAGATGTTGGCCCAGCTGGCAACTTAACAGAAGATAACTATAAAGAATATACTGGCGCAGTTGGTGGTTTGGTTGGTATTGCTGAAGGGGAAGTAGTATTTGATAAGGATTGTTCTTCACAAGGTATTGTTTCTGGTTATGCATTCTATCAACGTAATACCCCTAATGATCAAGTATATGCATACGATGAGGGAATGAGCTACATAGTAAATGGCAATGAAGCATTGAGTGACTATGTGTATAAAGATACTATATACGAACGTCGTGGCCTTTATGTTGGCTATGCTTCAAATAGAGAAAATATAAGTATAAAGGAAACCACATCATCTTACGAAGCAGAAGATTATGGCAATGATCCAACAAATATAACTTGGGTTGACAGAAATGGTGGTGGAAAGAATGAAAATTACTTTGCAATATATTATCACATTACGTGGACTCAGCATGTTGTAGAAGGTGAAAGAGAGTATTATAAGCCATCCGTAACAGGACATAAAATATTTTATCTAGAAAATGAATCAACTCCAAATCCAGAAGAGGCCAAAAATAGAGATTCGTCAGAGCTTGCTCCTGAAGATAAAGCATGTATAGAAGGGAAGTGGAATGATATTCAAAGTACTCTTTTGGGTAGAGTTGAAAACAAGTCGGAAGAAGATTCCACTGGAGAATGGTTCTACTATGAAGAAGGTGGCAAAAACGCACTCAAGGTAGTATCTCAATACAAAGATACAAAATTTGTGCCAAATAGTTTGCCATATATTGGTGGAACTACTACTGAGCCAAATCAAAATATTCAGTTTATTAGATATGCAAAAGAGAAGTATAATGGAAGTGGTGATAATAAAAAGCATTATGTAACTCAAGAAACTCAAGCTACTAAAGTTTTGCTCAATCTATATACATTCAAATCTGAAAAGGATGTTGGGGAGTATACCCGAGACTTTACAAATAATTTTACATTTTCTAGAGAAGGTATTACAGAAGGTTAGAATTTTGTAAAGCGTAGTCATCTTTTTGCCACAAATGCTAAAATTTTGGTTTTCCTTTTGCCTAACTTTTAGCAGAAAAATTTGCAATAATATTGCAAAAAAAAGGAAAAGTATGAGAGTGTGGGGGCTTTGCCCCCCACAAAAATACTTTTACAACAAAATTTACAACAAAATTTACAACAAAATTTACAACAAAATTTACAACAAAATTTACAA
>CAMENR010000018.1 GCA_945928645.1 uncultured Clostridia bacterium
CATTTACTTGTGTTGCAGCCAAGATTCCTACAACTGCTGCCACTGCAGCAACTACCACCAAGCATAGTGATGTTATTGCTATAATAAGTTTTTTGTTGTTTTTCATAAAAAATTCCTTTTATATTGTTTACATTTTACAAAGTTTATTACTTAAAGGCTTTATTCTACAAATATTATGAAACCTTTGAAGGTCCTGCTGTAAGTGCAAAAGAAAATGAATTAGCTGATGTAGAACCCCAAGAGGCAGGTTTTCCTTTTGTAGTAATTTTTACCCTTACGTATATGTGGATTGTCGTGCCATAATCAATATTCTTTAGCAACGCTACTCCCCCGTCTGTCGCACTATCAAATTTGGCACTAGTCATTGGTGCAGCAATGGCATTGGCAGCAGTAACATATTTTTTATCAGGTGTCATATTGCTTACTGCTGGGCTAGAGGTTTCTTTAATTTGCAAATATCTACTCTGGGTATTACCAGTTCCAGAAGATTCTGCATTATTAGTAAATGTAAAATGAAAAATTATATAATCGTTTGTGTCTGTTAATGTTAAATTAGTTTTGTCTAGTGATGTGCTTGTTGATGTCTCTTGTCCATAACTCCAAGACTGACTTCCAATAGACACTGCACTGCCACCTGCAATAGCATATTCCGCAGAAACAGATGCAATAACATCTTTGGTTGGAGTGTAAGAAACATATAATTTGGAGCTAACTGTAGTCGACGTTGCAGCCCAAATGGCCGCCACCGCACCTACCAATGCCACAATAACCAAGGAGAGTGAAGTAATAGCGATAATATACTTTTTCTTTGACATATCTTAGCTTTCCTCCTTTTAATCAAGACTTTGTCCATTGACAGATCGTCTAGCAATAGGTCAATGGGGTTAGGCTTTGAAAAACCTAAAAAATATTGCAAATGAAGTCAAAATCTCTACACTTTCTACCACCAAAGATTTTGCATTTGCTGGACAAGTTTTCCGATGCGAGCAAGGTTTGTCCACACCCTACTGCCAAGGATAATTTTTGCTAGCAACTTACTTGACAGCGGTGGCGATTGCGTTCAAGCAAATTGCTGGTTTTATGGTAGCAAAAATTTATTTTTATTACAACTATTTTTCGCTATTTTTTCAAAATTTTGCAAAAAATTTTATTTTTTTCAAAAAAAATCCACTTTTCCCCCACCTTTTGTGCATAAAAAAGGGATATAGTTAGCCCTATACCCCTATTTCACACACCAACATAACTGCTTCGACCATCCTTCCCCAGCACTTTGAAACATCTTGTTCCAAACATTTTGCATGGAGTTCGTAGTCCACCCATTGCAAGTCATATTTTTGTGCAATTTCCAAAATTTTTGGCAATACTTCCTGAACATCCACTTGATTTCTTTCCAAAATTTCACATGCAATGCCAAAATCTGTCAGCAAAAATTCGTTGTCTTGTGGCAAAATGCCTATGGACAATGGTTCTGCTGTTGATGGCAATGCAAAAAGAGTGGTGGCAACCAAACCTTTGCCATACTCCGAAACCTGTGCTGTGGTGGCAAACTGTTGAATAACAGTTTTATTGTTCATACTCATCCTCCAATTCGTCATACAATTTGTCTAACTCATAACTTTTCAATTCTTCATATTCTTCTGGAGGAGTTTCGTATTCCTCCTCATACATATCTTGAGAATCTATCTCATCTAGATATTCATTGTCTTCTTTGTCATAATCTTTTTCGTCCATTTCCTCTACCTCATCATACCATTCTTTTTCAAGTTCGTCATATTCGTCTTCAAAATCTTCTGCATTGAATTTCTGCATTTTTTCTATTTCCTTTTTTCTTTCTTTTAATCTTCTGCGAAATTCTGACATTCCGTCAACAATATCATCTACCTTTTCTATCTCTTTGTCTTCAAAGTTGTTTGTTCTGGCATTTGATTTCTTCTTTTTATGTTTTTCTTTCAAATTTTTTACAACATCAGTCGATTTTGAAGATTTGTTATTTCCTTGACTGTTAATGTTTTCATCAACTATTGTGTTGCTTTGTGCTACATTTTGCACTTTGTCTTGCTGGTCATACTCGTTTTCTCTTTCTTTCTGATATCTATCATAATACTCTTTTACCAGCGCTTCCTTGGTTTTGGCATAATGCTTGCCTTTTTTGTTCTCTATTCTAAGCCCAAAGATTTCTTCCAGCCTACCCATATTGCTATGTGGTGGTTTATTTGCCCTGATAGTCGATTCTTGTATAGGGCTAAGTTCATACCTCAATGCCCTTGGGATTTCTCCATTAAAGTCCATATCTGCGTCATACACAGGGCAATATTTTTTGGCAAGTTTTACCACAGATTCCTTTTGAATCTCGCTAACTGGCAAACTAAACATCAAAAGGTTTTTGTTTTTCATAAACTCGCAACACATTTCGTCATAATTTTTGTATTTATACTCTTCGCCAAGTTCTCTGCTCTTGTCAGTTGGCACACAGTCAACAGAAAACTTTAGGTTGGTAAACAGCCTTTGAGAGAGGGTAAAGTTGTGCTCGTGTGAAAACTGTGTATCCTTTACCGCCACCGTATCCAGAGCAAACTGTTGTATCTTGCCTCCATCTACTTTGTAACTAATATTACCATTTACCAAACGGTTTTTGTGTGGATGTGGAGGGCAATAATCTTGCCTCCTCAATGTAAATCTCTTGCTGTTATCTCCCATAAAGTATCCACACAACATAATGGAAGATCCACCATTTTGAACAAACTGATTTTTTACAATCCTTCGTTCAAAACAGCCTAGCATCGTTCTTTCTTGCCCATCAAGGATGAATTTGCACATAAATTCCATTCTTTCTATCTTTTTGCCATTAAAATTCATCACTCGCCAGTTAGAAAGAGGAATTTTTACCGCTTTTTCAAATGCATTTTTGAATTTGTCGGAATACAAATACAATTCTGCGTCTTCGTGAGCATTGCAACAATGGTCCTCTCTAAATTTCTTCCCATTAGGAACTCCTATATCGTCTGGGTCTTTTGCACCATACTTCCTGCGCATATCCTCCCTTGCAATCTGCCACAATTTGCCGTTTGGCTCACAATTACTTGCCATCCACCTAGCACGCAAGGATTCCCTTATGCTCTTTAGGTCCATTTTGCTATCACTTCTAAAATCCATAAATACGTTGCCTGTAAAAGGCACTTTGTTCCACCTAACGATTTCTCTGTATTCCTGTTCAAAATCTTCTTCCAACTCTTTCCAGCCAGAAACGCCCAACTCTTTATACACCCATGCCGGAATATCTTTTGTGCTATTTTGCAGAGAACCGCCTCGTACCGACTTCAACTTACGCTGAGTGGATTCCTTGGCTGACTTTTCTTGAAAGTCTTCACCAAACCTTCTAGGCTTTGACCTTCTACCTTGTCGATTGCCTTTGTAACCTTTTGCCATAATCCCTCCAAAAGTTTTTATGCACAGCAACTACTTTTCTTATGTTTAAATAATATCAAATAGTTGTGCATAAGTCAATATGCTATTCGACAATTTTTTTGCCAAATAACTGGATATTTTGCACAAAAATTATCCATTCAACATATATAACGGATATGAAAAACAAACTAAAAACAAAATACAACCTGCCAGTTGCAATCTGCCTAGTGGTAGGGATAATAATAGGTAGTGGGGCGTTTTTTAAGGCGATAGATGTCCTAAACTACACCTCCGGAAACCTTGCACAAGGGATAATCGCTTGGCTTGCCAGCGGTTTTGTTATGTTAAGTTGTGCATTTATGCTGGGAAAATTAGCCAGCAAATATCAAAGATGTGGAGGCATTGTAGATTATGCCGAGGCAATGTGTGGGCAAGACTATGCCTATTATGTTGGTTGGTTTATGGCTACAATTTATTGTCCTACTATGGTGTCCTTTCTTGCCTATGCCAGTGCAAAATTTATATGTATATTATTAGGTTTTTCATCTAACGGTGGCGCTTGCCTTGTAATAGCTGGCACGTTGGTTGTGTTATCCTTTGCACTAAACGCCCTTGCACCAAAATTGTCTGGCAAATTTCAAATTTCTACTACCATAATAAAACTTATACCCCTTATTCTTATGGCTGTGGTGGGAATAATTTTTGGGCTATGCAACGGTATAACAGTGCAAAACATCTCTCAAACGGTAAATTCTGTGGCTGGTGGGGGGTTGTTCAAAGCGATTGTTGCAACTTCTTTTGCCTACGAAGGTTGGATTGTTGCAACCAGTATCAATGCCGAACTCAAAAATTCCAAACGTAACTTGCCATTGGCTCTTTTTTGGGGGAGTCTTGCAACAATGGTTATATACATATTATATTTCTTAGGACTTTATGGCAGTGCAAATATTTCTGTCCTTCAATCCAATGGTGTAAATGTTGGTTTTGTCAATATTTTTGGCGGAGTAGCGGGAACAATTCTTGGAGTATTTGCAGTTATCTGTTGTCTTGGCACTCTAAATGGTCTTACTGTGGGAGGAGCAAGGGCTTTGTATGCTTTGTCATCACGAAACAGAGGTCCATTGCCTTATAAATTTTCGCAAGTTGACTCCTCTACCAATATGCCGGCCAACAGTTGCTTTTTTGGGCTTGTGATGACTAGTGTTTGGCTACTTTATTATTATGGGGCAATGTTATCCCCTACAAAGTGGTTTGGAGTGTTTAGTTTTGACAGTTGCGACCTCCCTGTAATAACGATTTATGCAATGTATATTCCTTTGTTTGTAAGTTTTATCAAAAAGGAAACTAAGGAAAATAAATTTTTCCGTTACATAGTCCCCATTCTTGCAATTATTTCTTGTTTATTTATGATTTTTAGTGCAATTATGGGGCATGGCGTTTTTGAATATCAAAAAGCAAAGGAAGTTGGCCAATTTTCCTTCCCTGTTCTGTTTTACTTGATAATCTTTGCCATTATTATGGTTGTTGGAGCATTATTTGATATCCCTCGCAAGAAAAACTTAATAAAAAATAATCTTAAAATAACCTTAAACAACACCCCATCTAATACAAACAACACAAACTTCGACAGCAATCAACTTGATAACAATAACAAAACGAACGAAAATGATACAAAAAATAGCGATAACCTTACTAAAAATAAAGATTTATTAAACAACAAAGGTGACGATAACAAAATTGATAATTGACAAAACATAGTCTATGTTCAGCAATCCAAACAACAAAACAACAGAAACATAATACTGATACAGTTTGTCATAAAACAACAAAAAAGGAGTGTTTAACTCCTTTTCTAGTTGTAATTTCATTTTTTAATAACTAACCAATCTAACATTATGATTAAAAGTTATTATTCAAAATTTCAAAATAGGCTTGTGGGTGATTGCACACTGGGCAAACTTCTGGAGCAGACTTGCCAACAACAATGTGTCCACAATTTCTGCATTCCCAAACTTTAATTTCACTCTTTTCAAACACAGATTTTGTTTCTACATTGTGTAGAAGTGCTCTGTATCTTTCTTCATGGCGCTTTTCAATGTCTGCCACTGCTCTAAATTTTTCTGCCAAGTCATGAAATCCTTCTTCGTCTGCAGTCTTAGCAAATCCAGCATACATATCTGTCCATTCATAATTTTCGCCATCTCCGGCACTCTTTAGGTTTTCTGCAGTGTTTCCAATGCCACCTAGTTCCTTAAACCACATTTTTGCGTGTTCTTTTTCGTTGTTTGCTGTTCGCTCAAAGATACTTGCAATTTGTTCATATCCTTCTTTTTTGGCAACAGAAGCAAAATAAGTATATTTGTTTCTTGCTTGGCTTTCTCCTGCAAATGCAGAGAGCAAATTCTGTTCTGTTTTTGTTCCTTTATATTTGTTCATAATTTATCTCCTTAATTTGTTTCGCCTGCATAATAGATTCCATTTGTTAGCAGGTTTCATCATGGCTCGTATTTTATCATAAGAGGATTTTTTAGTCAAACATTTTTAATCATAAAAAAAACCACACATAAAGTATGGTTTGTCTGTAATTGCCGACATTTGTCTTATGAATATATACAGTTCTTGTTCTCATTCACAAAAAATCATAATCAAAAAGAGAAAAATCCTACTTTGCAAAAAGACTACCTATTCATAACAATATCTTCTTGAGGGACAGTCTTTGCTTTCTCAGTTAAAACAACTTCATTTTTATATAAAGTAGCCTTTTCGTTGGCAAGGGCAACAATTTCGTTTTGTTCGCTATCCATCACCGCTTCAAATTGCAATGGATTAAGGCCAAAAAACACCTTAAACCAACTACTTTCTCCCGTTAGTTTTAATATGTTTGATATATACTTTTCGGCATTATACTTACTCATAAGTGAAGTGTAAAATTCACTCTTTTTGCCACTCTTGTCGAACAATTCTACAAAGACCTTGACAAATTTACCAAGATTTTCTTGCTTTATCCCGCAAACATAAACTTCTTTTTCCAATTTTCACCCCAAATTTTAGATAGTTACTTTTTTCTTTTCAGTCTAATATCACTGTTTTCTATCTTAAGAATAATAGAATTTTGCTTGTTACACAACCTACTAAATGTTCTTTCGCCATATCTGCTCAGCACTCCTTCCAGGCCAAGATTGGTGGTTATTATAGTGCTTTGGTTTTTCGAAAGTCGTTCGTTGGTCACTAGATACATATATTCTTCTGTAACATTTTTATACTTTGGTTCAGACCCAAGGTCGTCAATAATCAACACATCACATCCTAGCACTTGCTCCAATATTGAAGATTTTGAACTGTCAAAAGTGGTATGAAACTTGAGGAAAAGGTTGTTAAGAGCAAAAGCAGTAAGAAACATAACACTAATATTTTTAGATAATAATTTGTTGCAAATACTCTCTACAAGGTAAGTTTTGCCCACACCAGTAGTGCCTGTTAACAAAAGGTTTTTGTATTTTGAAGTGCCAAATGATTCGCACCAATGGGATATTTTTTCAAACATTTTTTTGCCATTTTCTGGTTTGTCAAAAAGTGAATAATCCACATTTTCAAAGGTGTGCTGTGGATTAACTGTAACCCCAATATCCTTTAAGATAAGTTCACTTACTCTTTTCTTAAGACAACTACACTCCTTTCCGTCAATATAACCTGTGTCCATACAGCGCTTGCAGTTGTATTGAGGTTTGAGGTCGTCAGCAGTCATACCCAATTTCCCAAGAGCTAATTCAAGATTTATCTTCAATTCCTTCAGTTTTTTCTTTTGTTCCGAGCAACTCTTTTTTTCATATTCCAATTTTGCAATGTCATATGTCAAAGCCTTATATTCAAGATAAAGTTTTTTATACTCCTCATTTTGCATGGCAATGTCAAAAAACTGTCTAGCGACAAACTCTGCCTGATTTTTGCTTCTTTTCAAATCTTCCAAAACCTTTTGCTTTTCGTTCATAAATCCCTCACAAATTTATTTCATCCAAATTGTCAAACAGAGCATTAACTTGCTCGTCTGTCCAAGATTTTTGCCCAAAACTCTTGCCCACAAAACCTTGTTCTTCTCTTTGAACAGTGGCACTGGACGCTTTTTTTACTTGCTCCAAGGTTGTCAAATTTTGTTCGTGCCACGAAGTTAATATGGCATTGGCATATTGCATTGCGTTAGATTTTCCTTTGGATAGGTCAGCGCAATAATCAATCACTTCTGCTGGGAACTTAAAAGAATATGTCCATGTCCTATAGAAAGACCTGTCATAGTTGTTAACTCTCCTATCCACGCCCATTTTTTGAAGGATTTTCTTAATTTTTTCATCTGTTTCGGACACTTCTCCTAGATAGCCATCAATACTAGCAACACTCATAAGCCCCAATTTTGCAAACTTCTGGACAATATTGTCCATACCTTCCAGTGTCCTTATGCTATTTTTGAAGCAAAAATTGGCAATTTGAACAATAGAGTCTTGCTCAAATCCCCTGTTGATCCAAGGCACAATATATGTATCCACTTCGTTTTCCACCGACTCGTAATATACACCCAAAGCCTTGTTGACCTCTCTTGCAAGGGTAGAAAGTGCAACCTTGTTGTCCTCGTATTGTTGCATTTCGGCAAAACTCAAAAGTTTTAGTTCATAGAACTTTGTAAGTTTTTTGTCCAACATCTCAAAACTAAAATTCTTGGTTTGTGTAGAAACTTTTTTTGCAAGGAGAACAATATTTTGCAAACTAAATCCATAGGACTTGGTCCATTTGTCATACATTTGCTGATGTTCGATGGAGAGATTTCCCCTAAACTTAAGTGCCTTTGCCACCTGGCTTACATCCGAAGATGTCAACATCATATTTTCAATCTTCTGCTCTATCTTATCCGCAGTCTTTATCCCTTCTTCTGCCCACACCCTAGCCACAGTGAGAATATAGTTGGAGTTGATGTCCGGTCCCTTTCGTGTTACGCAATACTTTACAATCATCACAAAATCTGCCGGTTGCATATCAAAATTTTCTACAAAATCTATATATTTGGCAAACTCTGTTGGGTTTATCTGTCTGGAGGAGATTAACTCCTGAATTTCGCTAACAAACAGCGAATATTTTTTGCTATCCACCTTTTTTAGAGATTTCAAATTGTCTTTTACTGGCAAGTATCTAACTTCTATGGGGTCAATCTCTAGCACTTGCACTAACCCCTGGTCTTGCCAATACAAAAAAGAGTCCAAAACGTCCTCTCTGCTCAAGCCCAAGACGTTTACAAAATTCTCTATAGTGTTGTCATAACTTGCACTATTTTGGCATTTAAGAAGACCAAAAAGATACACTTTGACACAGTTTTCGGGTGCGTAAGGCAAATAATCGTTCAAAAACTTTGCATCAACACTCACATTGCTAGCCCCAAATAGCGAGCTTGAAAATTTGCAAAAAGCCATTTTTTCCTCCTATAAATCAATTGTATCAAAGTTCGTTGCCAAACACAACAAGTTTTGACCAAAATACTATTTACAAAATCACAAGAATTACCAGTCTTCTTTTATAAAATTGTTTGGTTGTTTTATGTCGTCATAAAAATCTTTGTATTGCTCCGAAAAATCTTTGGCTGGCAACTCAAAATCCTCATTGTCAAATGCTTCCACATCTTGTTGTTCTGCCAATTTTAATAGTTCCAATTTATCCATTTACTCACCTATTCCCCAAGTTTTTATTCAAACTTTGCCTCTATCACAAATCTTTTTCCGCATAAATTATTCAGCATTTCTTTTTCTTTTGCGGTCAAATACTCAACTTTCTCCCAGTTATCACAAGACAACTCCACACAGCACAGCCTTTGATGTTTTGCCCCAAAAGTTCTCTTGACCTCTTTGTTCCCATATTTGTTGTCGCCCACAATGGGATAGCCCATATGAGCCAGTTGTGCCCTAATTTGATGTGTTTTGCCAGTTATTAGCGTGCACCAAACCAAACTACTTTTACCTCTGTTTTCCAATGTCTCAAAAATTGTCCTTATTTTTACATAATTTGGCTTTGGTTTGTCGCTTATCAGCACCTTCGCTTTCTTGGCGTCCTTAAACAAATATGCATCTATCATTTCTCCGTCAAAACAACTATCTCCCACGACTTCGCAAATATAATGCTTATGCACCAACCCCTTTCTAAAAACCTTGTCCAAAGCAATCCTTACTTCTTCATTTTTGGCAAAAATCATCACTCCAGATGTGTTTCTGTCCAACCTATTTACTGCCAAAGCCCCCAAAACCCCTTCCATAGAAGCCTCGCCACACACCTCTATCCCACAAGGTTTGCAAACGACCACCACATTGTCATCTTCAAATATCCTCTCTATGCTACCTCTTTTGGAGTGTTCCTCCACAAAGCACTCTACTTTATCCCCCACTTCCAGCATTACACTTTGCGAAAGTCGCCTGCCATTTACCTTTATGTCCCTTTTCCTAAACAACTTCTGCACACACAAAAAATCCAGCCCCTTTTGCATAAGGAACTTCTTTAATTCACACCTTTCACCTACAACCCAATCCAATCTTTTCACACAAGAATTGTATCACTCATTCAACTTTTTTGCAACACCCTGCAAAACAATTTTTCAGTCATTCCAAGACCACTCTGCAAAACATTTTTTCTGCCACTCCAACACCACTTTGCAAAAGTCATTATTTCCAAAGCAAAACCACTCCTTATCATCACAATAGCAATCACCAATATCAAACAAATAGCAACATAATTTGCCATTATGTTGCCATTTGTTTCCTATTTTGATAATTTGAATATTAAATAATGCTAATATGATGGCATACAATCAAATGTCAATTCAATATCTGCAATAGTTCCATTGTATACACTCGTCGCTCGAATAATATATTTATAATTCCACCTACCCAACAGCTTCGGCTCAAGGATCACCACCTGACAAGCTACATTAACAGACCCTGTAGTTGCATCAGTAGTTGACAAGGAAATACATGAATCTGGACTTGGAATAGCCCGATCGTCATCATCAGTAGTTGCGCTGACAACACTATAAGTCCACATTCCACCACCTCCACCAGCGGTAACAGTTAATACACCTTGTCCATCCCATCCAAATTGAGTACCACCATAACCTATCATCTTCCTCAAAGGAATCGAAAGACTAGTATAATTTGCTGAAATGGTTGTTGCTATGGCAGACCAACTAGCATACAAAGTTGCATCTTGATAAATATCAGTACATAGATCTGAAGCAAAACCATAGCTTACATCAGCGTAACCAGCATACCTTTCTCCATTGTTGCCACCACACGTTCCATCGCCATAATAATGAACAAAAGTGTAACCTGCCATTGTAGGCAATGAAAGTTTAGACAGCGTTGTAGAACATGAAGAATCAGTATAGAAAGTATTTGTTCCATATTTATAATAAAATGCGTCTGTTCCACCAGTGCCACCATTTTTATTAAGGGTAATTTTTATTGTATTGGCGGTCCAAATTGCGCTAAGAGTATGGTCGCCTATGGTGGTATTTTGGGTGGTGGAGGTTACTGCTGTGCCGTCTGAAGTTTGCCAGCCAGCGAAGGTATAACCCGCCCTTGTAGGAGTGGGCAAATCACCGTAATTATCGCCTAATTTGACGATCTTTGAGCTGGAAGCCCCTCCCCCTGCTGGGTCAAAAGTAACGGTGTAAGAGGGTCTAGAATAGGTTACAGTAACATTGGAGGTGGCTTTCTGTTGGTTGGCGCCATAGATAAGTGTGCCAAGCATTATCATAATGGTTATGTATAGCACTACTATCGTTATGCGGTTGCACCCTCTGCCCAACTTGTTGAGCCATAGGACAAATCTTTCCTTTTTAGTCATAACATTTACCTCCAAAAATGTTGCTTGCTTTTCTAAATGTATTTTTTATCTAATATTAGGTTAACCAGTAATTAGGTGTTTAATCAATAAATTTATGCAAACTATTTCTACTTTAATTTTTCTCCATTAGCCTAAATTTTTTGCACCTGATTGTCAAGCAAATGGGCTAATTTTTTCATTTTTTGAAAGTTTCCAAATAGTTCTTTATTTCTTCCAGTTCTTCCCTAACGGTAGAAGCGCCTCCAGTAAGCCCAATTTTTTCAAAGTGTTCCAACTCGCCTTGTTGCACCAAATCCTTCACATCTTCCAACCCTTCAACCAAAAAGCCTTTTGTTTTGCCACTAATATTGTTAAACAATTCCTTGGTGTTGCTAGAATTTTTGCCACCAACAACGATTACACAATCTACATCTTTCGCCAATCTTTCAGCACTTTCATTTATCCTTTTTTGTGCTCCACAAGTGGTGTTTCTAAACTCAAAATGTTTGCCATTGTTTTCTAGAAAAGCCCTTGTCTTTTGGATAAGTTCATTTGCCTTTTCGCACGAAAAGGTTGTCTGCACTACAAGGTAATATTTTGGATATTGCAGTGGGATATTTGCGACATCTTCTTCATCCTCCACAAAAATCGGGTCATCACACCAACCGGCAGTGCCAGCGACTTCTGGGTGCATTTTGCCACCATTTTTGCCATACTTACCCACAATGATTATCTTATACCCCTCGGCATTTTTGCCATATACAAGCAAGTTTATCGCCTTAACATTGGGACATGTGCCATCAACATATTCGATACCCTTCCCTTTAAGGTAGTCAAATGTATCCTTTCTCTCCCCATGTGCCCGAATAACCACACAATCTCCACTGGTTATTTCGTCCAAGTTGTCCTTTTGCACTGCACCAGCATTTAGCAACTGGTCTGTGGTCCTTTTGTTGTGCAAAATTTGCTTGAACAAAGCAACCTTCTTTCCCTCTGCTATCTTCTCCTGTGCCAGCGAAAGCGCCCTATTTGCACCAAAGCACAAACAACATTCATCTGCAATAACTACCTTCACTATTTTTCTCCTTGATTTATTATCCAAATTTTTACCACATTTTGTCAAGCCTTTTGCCAACCTTTTTGCCAACCTTTTTGTAGATTAACTAATAACTATATACATAACGTGCATTGTCAAACAACTTTAATGCAACACCAAACAATCTTACGTAGACAATATGCAATGTAAAACAACTTTTGTAATATCAAGCAACTTTTGTAAAGTCAAAAAGCTTATATAGTAGCAAATAAATTCCATAATATTAGACAGCCTATATAAACCCAAACAGTTTTTGTAATATCAAATAATTTTTACAATGCTAAATAGTTTTATGCGGTATCAAATAATTCTCCGTAATGTCAAACAATTTTAATCCTTTTTTACAAAAATACTTGCCTTTTGCCCCAACATTTGCTACAATACCCCCGTAAATCCTGCAGAATTTACTATATAATGTTTCAATAGCTCAGCTGGATAGAGCGATCGCCTCCTAAGTATCGCATTGAACAATATAAAAATCGCCAAATCGCCCGAAATTACGCATACTTTCAAACCAAACAAACAACCACAAAACACAATTTGTACCCAAATTGTACCCAAAACAAAAATTAACCCCAATAATACACAAAAATCACTCATATGTGGGTATAGCTCAGCTGGATAGAGCGTCCGCCTCCTAAGTATCGCATTGAACAAAATTAAAACCTCTAAACATCCCTAAAACACTGACAATTCGCAAGTAATCCAAACTCACACAAAACCAAAGTTCACCAAAAGTTCACCCAACCACAGTAAAAACCTCAATATGTGGATATAGCTCAGCTGGATAGAGCGATCGCCTCCTAAGCGATAGGTCGGCAGTTCAAATCTGCCTATTCACACCAATTTCCAAAAGAAAAAAGACGGCTTAATTAGTCGTCTTTTTGCTTTGTTGCTGAGTTCATTTTGTATATATTCTTAGTTCCAGACTCACAAACAGATTTTAGACATATAAAGTCAAGAAAATTCTTAAAGTCTGTATTCTCATTTATAATAAATTTATTATCAGCACTTAATTGTAAACCATAATCATTAGCTACAGCTTGTCTTTCTTGTGGGTTTTTAACCCTATCTAACCTTTCTTCATCAAATGAGATAAAAGCTTTAGGAGATTTATAAGATTTTGAAAAAGCGATAAAATCATCTGGTTTTTCTATAATGTTTGTATTTATAATTTTTTCAACAACTTCATTTTTCACTTTTTGTACTGATTTTTCAATATCAAAGATTGTTTCAAAGCTGTTATTGAAAGTGTAAAAATTATCATCATAAACCAGAGCATCCACACCCCAATATAGTCTGAAATAATTATCGCTTAACATATCTAATTCTTCTTCTGGAGAATCCTTGTATGTGATACACTTATTATTTTTTAATTCAATAATAGGACTAGAAAATTTAATAAAAGTTATAGGTTTTAATGAGTCATTTACAGGTTCACCGCATATAGCATAGCCGTTTATTTTACCATCAAAACGACTATCTGAAGCATCTTTGATACATTGAACAAAATTACTCCATTCTTTATTAATTAAATCACTTTGCAATGGGAGAAAGTCGCAAACAATATTTGCATTCATTCCGTTATAACTTTCTATACTTTCTAATTTCCCAAGTTGAAAATTGGATACACAGTCAACAACTCCGCTAATATAATTATTTAGCCCAGTGCTATCACGATATCTTTTTTTGTATGATGAGAAGGGTTGTTCTTTATTTCTTCTATCCTTTTTAAAGAAATATAAACTCCAACTGTATTCATCTTTTTTATTAACAACTTTCATCAAATCTTCAATTTTCATTTTTATCTTCCTTATTCTTTTGTTATATCAATATATATTTTGTTTTCAAAATCCCAATATTCTATATTTCTATTAATTTCTGAATCTAAATGTTTTTTACTTATTACCAAGCAATCAGAATATTCTACATTTGTATTAGCCCTCATGCATTGAAGCTTACAATGATACATTCGGTAACCTTTCATCTCAAACAAAAAATTTATATATACATTATTGTTTCTTATACACACAAAGGCTAAAACACAAAAGTAAATTAAGAACAATATAACATCTAGTAGTCTTGTAAAATTGAATGCTATCATAGGTAGAATATATGAAAGTATAAAATCTGCAGTTAAGTTTGAACTATGTTTTGCTTCCAATATTTTACAAGTTGGTTTATTCTCCTCTCTTTTCTTATTCTTAAGAAAATTATTTAAACTTATTGTACTGATTAGTAACAGTATTGTTATTGCAAATATCAAAAAAACACTCAAATAATTATACTTTAAAAAATTAACTAGGTTCACTCCAAAATTTAGTTGTGAATCTATTTCGTTAATTAGCCACTCTATTGATTCCCATATATTAATGACAATTATGGAAATCCATAATGGAATAAACGATGTAAAGAATAAATGCCACTTGAAACTCTTATCCATATTATCAACTCCTTTTTGTATTATATCATAATTTTAAAATAATTGCCATATGTTGTGACATTTTATTCAAATATTTTATTTATAACTTCACTTGCATGGATATCGCTATTCTTAAGGAAGTGGCTGTAGAAGTCGCTGGTGGTTGATGCTTTGCTATGACCAGCTCTGACTGAAACCGTTTTCATATCAACACCTGAGTTAAGCAGTAATGTTATATTAGTGTGTCTAAGTGAGTGGAGTGTAACGATTGGCAGTCCAGCGCGTGCAAGTATTTTTTGGAGCCATACTCTAAACAGCCCTGGACAGATATCTCTACCATCTTCTGTGCAGAAGAGCCTGTCCGTGTCACCGAGTCTATCGCCTAGATAATGTTTTCTATTTAGCCACCAAGCTTCGTATTCATGTAAGTATTCAATAAGTTTATCTGGCATTGAGATTGTGCGTTTTGAATTCTCTGTCTTTGGCTCTTTGGTGATTATCCCAAATCCCGCTATGTCCTGAACAGATCTTGCAATGGTCATTGTTTTATTTTCGAAGTCTATATCTTTCCATTCAAGACCAGCAAGTTCGCCACGCCTTATTCCCATAAAGAGTGCGATAAGCAAGGCAATCTTCCATCTTGGGTTGTCTAGGTTATCTAAGTATTGGGCAAGTTTCTTTGCCTCTTTGTCATTAAGTATCTTAACTTCCTTTTTATAGCCTTGTATTGGTGCGATGTAGTCACGGGAAGCAAAGTTATGCTCAACTAATCTTTGTCTTTTTGCATCGGCTAAGATTGTTGCTAGTGTTCGTTTAAGTTTAAGTATTGTTTCTTTTGCGTATGGATGGCTAATTACTTTAACATCAAACCATTCATCAAAATTTATGTTTAGTGCACTGCATATTGTTTTGGCGCTATCAATTCTTATCCCATTGCCAACTGTGGCTGAGTAATATATTGATCTAGAGATGCCACTGTTTCTAGTAGCATCAACCAGTTTTATGCAGTGAGATTTTAAGTATTGTGTTAAATCACTTTTTAGGATTGCATATCTCTGCTCATATTTCTTTGCCATCATTTCATCTAGGAAGCCTTGCACCATGATTGGCGTTATTTGATTGAGTTTTATGTTTCCAAAGTAAGCATCAAACTTTCTAATATTGTCTTTACCTTTAATGTAGTAGTTTAGTGATCTGGTGTTCTTTATCTTTTCAAGCCACTTATTGGCATAATCTATAAAGGTTATGTCATTATCTACTGCAAGCATACCATTAAGTTGTTTCTTGAATTTATCTTCAAAATCTAGGCAAACCCTTTGCAATTCTTTCTTTGCTTGAATTTCAGTTAAGTCGTTTGGCTTTCTCCAGCACATTGACTTAGCTACAAATTGTCCAGTCCTAAGGTCTTTTGCCTTTACTTGTATTCTATAGGATATTGTTCCGTCATTTAATTTTTTCTTTCTTACACATGCCATTTTATCTTCTCCTTTTATCCAATTATCACTTGTTCCATTGGTAGTTCATATTCTTTGCTCTGTAAGAAGGCGAGTAGTGAATCGTAGTCAATCATTATCTTCTTGCCAGTTTTTATGGAACGAATTTTATAGTTATTTGCTAGTTTTCTTATTAAGAATTCACTAAGACTAGTGTTAGGATCTTCTTGTTTAATCATTTGTAAAGTTTCGTTTATTGTTCTAATTCTTTGCATGTTTTCCTCCAGGTGCTGATCTCAACTGGACTTGAATTCCTATGCGAAACAAAAAGTACCGCAAAAGAATATACAAGTCCAGTGAAACAGCGAAATATATTCAAAATTAAACTTTGTATCTTCGAATTCTTTTTTGCTTTGTTTCTGTTTACCTTTGTATCTTTGTTATTTCGGTCAAAATCGTGCCTTCTTTGATTTTTTAGCAGTCCACTTGATAATTTATCCAAGTCAAAATTTATCACTCTTAAAACTTAAATAACGGCTTGCGTTTTCATAAAATTGCCGACTGAATTACTACATATTTTGATAATCAAGTGAATGAACAGTGGAAGGTGCTACCACATAGCCACTTGTGAGTGAACGCCGATTATATGGCAAAATTTTTGATTTTGACATATTTTTTGATTTAGATTTGATTATTTTTGATTTTTATTTTGAAATCAAAAAGTGCAAAACCCCTTTATTTTCCTAACTTTTTAATAAAAAATTTGATTATTTTTTTGATTTTTGATTTCGCGACTTTTTGTGTGCGACTGCCATCCCGCTCTTTATAGGGCTTCAGCTAGAGATTTGACCGCCCCTGGGGGTCTTATGCATCCACCAGTTCTTTAAGTGTTGAACTAATAGCTTCCTTGAACTTTTGACCATATTCTTTAGCAAGTATTCTAATGTTGGTTACATCAAATAGGATATAAGTATCTGTAATTGCATCTATGTATACTTTATCTTCTATAAACCCTTTATATAATGTTTCTCCAAAGTATAATCTAAGTTTTGCTAGAAGGCTGTTGTAAAGATCATTTTTATCTAGATCTTTCACGCGCGCGTTATCATGTATTATTTTTATTTTTTTAATATCATAATAATCTATTGTCAGCAGTCCGTTACCTTCATCGTGGAAGCCAATTTCCGACAAGTTGAAATGAGGTGGCATTTTTCTTCCGAAAAGCACATCAAAGTCTATAAATAAGTGTAATTCGTTTATTTCTCCTGAAAGCCTTTGAATTACTTCTTTCTTTTCCAGCCTCGCAATTAAGTTTCTAATTTGTCGTTCTTTTATGTTAAGTATAGGTAAGTCCTCCATAATCTTCTTATAGGTTATTCTGTAATATCTCTTTTGGTCTAGGAACTTGTATCTCATATAACCACTATTTACAAATTGCAATAAATAATCCAAGAACAGAAGATCGTTGAGTTTTAAACCAAGTCTTAACACAATTTGTTGATCGAATTCAAAAATGTAGTTTCTCATTATTTCTCCTCATATTTATTGTTTTGAATGTCATACCAAAGATCTTCTTTAAGTTCTTTTATAAAATGTCTAAGTTCTTTTATTGTTTTCGTATGTTCCAAATGATTAATAATCAACCAATCGCTGTTTGCATCTTGCAATTGACATGCAGGTATTAGTTGATATTCTGGAATTGAATAATAACAACTCATAAATTCCCTTAAAGACATTTTGCGAATATCTTTTGTTGTTAACAATTTGTTTGTGAACATAAAAAAATCCTCCTTTTTTAGATTAGAGGATTAATTCAAACGAGCTCTTTTTTGAAGCAACCCTCTAATAATAAGGGTGCTTTTTTCTGCATGTGTCCTAAAACTGTCCTAATGTAGTCTTTCTAATATTCCAGAACTTTCTAATAATGTAAATATTTGATCTTTAATGGCTTGGTTTTCGATTTCTTGTAGGTCTATTGCTTGTTCTTCAAATATCTCATCAAACACTGCTTGGGCTAGATCATATCGTGCAAGTAATCCCGCAAAAATATATCTCGCTTTTTTTGTTTGATGTTCGACAGAACCTTTTGCCATATTGTGTTTTTTCGCATATTCTCTTATTGATATACCTTTTAGAAATCTTTCAACTATAAGGCCATGATAGTTTTTTAATTCTGTGTTTTTTAATGCATTTGATAAGCAGTTCATATTGCTTGCAAGTTCCAATAATTCATCATAGGTCATACCAACTGGAATTAGACTTTTTTTGCCATCTTTCACTCTTAGACAATTTTTATATCTAGGATAATCTGTTTTTAAATTATCTAGTATAAACTTCGCTTTGTAATCGTAGTCAATAGGAACATTTCTTTTGTGATACTTATGGGCATATCTTTTTTCGCCATAGTTTCCATCACTGTAATATCTATAAAAATATTTTCTTACTCTATCCAGTTGAGTAGGGTATTTTCTCCTTATCATATTAATAAAAAGATGTTGATGATATTTATCAACTTCATTAGTGTTTTCAAATTCTTCAAGCAATTCATCTGTCATGCACATATCTTTAATGTTTTTGGGCAACTTTTCAAATTCTTTAAAAGGAAGATTAAGATATTGTTTTAACTCTTCTTTTGTAGGCTCATTGTTTGAGAGTTTTTCAATAATTTCTTCTTCCATATTAGATTCATCTGCTATTGTTTCCCAAATATCATAATTATCATCTTCGTACATAATTCATTCTCCATTTCAATCATTATACACCAATTGTTATCAAATTGCTTTCATTTTGTCTATCTTAAATAAAAAAGAACGGATTATTTTCCGTTCTTAAAATTTTATTGTTCTTTTCTATATAAATCGATTATTCTTACATATAGTTTTTTCTCGTAATTATCTAATTTAGAAATAATTTCTGGATGTTTGTCTATATATTCGATTACTTTATAATTATTTAAGAATTCGATTCTTGTTTTTCTTAATTCTACATCAATATGTCTTGCAGATTCACTAGGAAAACCTCTTTCTATTAGTAGTCTACTAAAATCATTAGAAGCTCCTATTTCGTAAAACTTAATTACTTCGTCCAAATCTCCATTTCCAAATACCTTATTATTTATTTTGCATGCGTAATTAAATAACGACTGAAATAAAGAAAGATATTTTGGTATATCATATTCTATTGTTGTTCTAATTTGTTCAAAAACCGTGTTGTATTTTTCATCCATTTTTTCTTTTATTAAGCTTCTAGTACTATTTTCTATTTGGTATTTTAATAAACCTACAAATCCACTCATTTCGTAACAATTCAAAATGCAAATTAATTTGTATTTATATTTATCTAAAATTTTTTGCTTTTCAAAATCACTTTTGCTTTTAAAAGAATTTCCCAATAGCAAATTTTCTTCTAAATCTAAAACTATTTTAACTAATTCAATATGACCAATGCTATGGCTAAGAACTTTTTGTGTTAACAAATATAGTTTATCAAAAGTTTCTTGTTTTAATATTTTTTGTAAAATTTTTTCTTGTTCAACCCTATCAAATAATCTATTTTCATAAAAAATATTATCAGGCAATAAGTCTTTATTATATAAACATTCTCTTTTTTCTTTTTCAATCTTATTTTTATAAGTTAAATCATTCTTTTCTGTATTGTCAAGATCTACCGTTAGAAGAGGATTTTCGCCATAATTAAGAAATTCTAGCATCATATTTTCATCAACATCTGTTTTTTTCTGTTCGGCTTGACAGTAAAAAAGGTTGCCTATAAAATTACTATAATACCTTCCAGCTCTTCCTTTGATGTTTTTAAAAGCAAATTTCTTTACATCTCCTGAACCATAGCTATTAGATAGCATAACAACATTCCTTGCAGTAGTGTTTACTCCTTCAATAATGGTAGATGTACAAAATAAATAGTTTAAACCATCTTTTTTATTAAACTGTCTTAATATTTCGTTTTGAATATACTTTGGCATCTTCCCATGATGTATGCCAATACCAAATTCTAAACATTTTATAAGAGTCCAATAATCAACACTGGATATTCCATACATATCAACATTGTATTTGCCCTTTAAATGTTGTATAAATTCTTCTAAGTCTTTATTTTTTAAAGGCTGTGTGTCAAAAATGTCAACATTTTTTAACAGTTCCGTAATTTGCGATGGGTAATTTAAATAAACAATTGTTTTACCTAGGTTATGTTCGTCAATAAATTTTTTAATTCTTAAAAATTTGCCAGCTTGATTATCTTCGCTGAGACGTGTTTCAAAAGATCTAGGTTCTTGAATTAAAGAATTATTTTCAGTAATACCAGAAATTTTCCAGGCATCATATGTTATCCTCAAAGTTGGGTCAAAATCGATTTGAAAAGTATGAATATTATTCTTTTTAAGGAAATTTTTTAGACCATGACAATTCGGATTGTCAAAATCTAAAAATGGGCCAGCAATATAATAATCCTTTACAATGTTAGATAGGAGATATAAACATGTTCTAAAGGCTGAAGCTCTTTTATCGTTGCCAGAAATCATATCTTGTCCGTTATCGTCTTTAGTAATATCTAATCTTTCTTCAATTTTATAAACTTCATCAAAGAAAAAGAAATTTATTTTTAAATTATATCTGCCTAAAAATTTTAAAGCTCGCTCAGGAGTAAAAATAAATAAATTTCTTGCACTTAAATCTAAATCTTCATAATTTGTTGAAACAATATTATAATCTAGTTTGCCAAGTTTTATAAGGGTTTGGTATTTATTAACGTTTTCATTTAGTAAAGCAATTGTAGGTAGAATAATCATAACATTTTCATATTCGTCCGCATTATTATAAAGTATTTCTTGTAATAAATATGATTTTCCAAAGGATGTTGGAGCGGAAACCATTATTCTTCTTGTAGTTAAAGATTGATATTGATCAATAATATTTTTTTGAAAGCCATCAAGTATTACTGTATTTTTTTCATCGCTCATTTTTGAAGTGTAATAATCTAAAGTTGCTTCGCTTATTATATCAGCAATTTCATTTGTTTCTATATCTTTTATCCCGTTCATTATGTCATACCCAAAAACTTTTAGTTTTTGAGAAGCTAAATGTAAAAGTTCATTTATAGGATAGGAACTTAAATATTCATTTTTATGTTCAGATAGAAAACAGACATGATTTTTTAATAAATCTCTTGACTCTTTAGAACCATCAAAGGTGTTTAACGCATTTATAAAATTTGTAATTATATATTTATCCATGCAACACCTCTTTTTTATAGTCCATTAAACTTTTTCTTAATTCTGTTATGCTTTTTGCAGGGAAAACATAAAAAGAAATAATGTAATCAAAATTTGATATATTAAAAGATTTTGTATCAAAATAATTCTTTACCTTTTCAATTTCTTTATCTAATTGTAAAATTATATCATTTGTTGAGTTGTAGAGTGTGTTTTTTTCGTAAAACATCAAACACGGTATTTCAATCTTGATATGGTTATTTTTTATATACTCACAAATTTTATCATTTCTAGTCTGCATATCATCAGTCGCCATAGCAATTTCATTTATTTGTCTAAGTATATTTTGTAAAGCTAAGCTTGGGCAATCCAACATTCTTCTGTCTGCTATGTAACAAACAGCATCTCCAAAATAAGTGCTATTATATTTTGTGTTTAGATCTGTCTCTAAATTACTAGTACAATAATTATAGCCTCCAGTTTTAACCTGTCCTAATATTAGGCTAATATTTTGCGCTTCTTCTCTAAATAAAAGTGCATCATAGTTTTTTAGCTCAGCCCTTGATCCTAATTGTTGATATTTTGGCCTACACAATAAAAGCTTATTATTTTGGTTTTCTATCCTCAAAATTAAGTCTAAAAGCAATTCGCCACAAAGACCATCTTTTTGTTCTTGAGTTGTTTTTTTGTTCAAGCGAACTCTAATTGCATTATTGATATATTTTTTTAATTGAGATATATTTGGCTTATATAAGGCTTCAATTTCGTATGGTTCATAGCAATAATTAAGAAGGTTATTTATCAAAACATCAACTAAATCATCTTTCCATGTTTCATTGTGTGCATGCAAAAAGGGTAGATACTCATAATTGCCTTTCACGCTGTCATATCTACAGATAACTTTGGTATATCCTTGTTGTAATATTTTTTTATATGCTTCAATAAAACTCATCTCGACCTCATAGCTTATTATTGATGTAAATTGACCCAAATAATTGCACCGTTGGGGTGTTTGTATTTTCTAGGCTCTTTGTATCTTTGAGCATGTATAATAATCCATGCAAAGGTATTTTTGTATGGCAAGCAGGTTGTATCGCTTATTTTATGCTTGTCTTTATTGTTTATATAATCCTCGAACGATAGTTGCTTACAGTCGATAATCTCACAACAACCTACAACTAAACCACTTCCACTTTGAATTAATTCAATTTTTCCACGAATATTTGTTTTAGAGCCTCGTATTTCCCAAGTTTTGATTCCATCTAAAATGTAATCTATCCATGGTTTCTTTACAATTAGTGCTTTCATGTTGACATTATACCACAATTTTTATTTTTTGCATACTGAGAAAAGTATTTAATAGACTTTTTTGTTTTATTTTGATATAATTTATGTAGGTTTGGAGGTTATCATGGCAAAAAAAGAAAGCATTTCAATTGAACAATTAAAAACATTTTGTGATTTTGATGGTGAAAAATATGTTTCTAAGCAAGGACAAAAATATATAGAGTCATTAAGCTTGGTTTATAATTTAAATAATAGGAATGACAATCCTTTTAGCCGAGAAGATATTGTTCAACAACCACAATTAAAAGATTTTACATTTGAGGGAGTTAAAGAGTATAAATTTATCTGTAATTTAACAGCTAGACCAATGACGATTATAAATGATGTACGCAAAAATGAAAAAATATTAGCTACAGATTTCGCAGATGACAATGCAAAAAGGCTTTTTTATAAGGCTTTGGGAGTTTCTTATTTATTGACATGTGTTATAGATGGTAAAGAGTACATAATAAAAATAGGATCTTCTCGTACTACATTCGAAAAAAGACTTGGCTCATATAATTGCGGTGTTGTATACAACTGGAGGACAGCGTCAACCACAAATATAAAAATACTACAATCAATGGTTGCCACAAGATTAACTTTTAGGCTGTATCTTTGTGATTGTAGTAATGACCCCTATTATTTGAGGAATTGGCACGGTGAGGATTCTGTTGCATTTGCTTCACCAAAAGCATTAGCTGTGGAAGATATTATGGTCAAAAAATTTATAAGTCAGTTTGGTCATAGGCCATTGGCAAATGTTCAAGCTAGTGCAACAGTTATTGATGAAGACTAATATTTGATTTTTTGAGTTAAATTGTTTATGGTTTGTATCTCATTTTCTGTAAACGAAATATCTTGATCGAACCTTAAATGTTTTAATACCATTATATTATTAAAATTCCCGTAACGGGTTAAATGTATTATTAGTTTATAACATGGGTGTGTAATAACATCCATGTATTTTTTTGCTTCATTTTGACTATCAAAGCTGAAGTAACCTACAGATTGTGTAGTATTTACATGTGTTCGAATAAATGGTATATAATAAGTCGATAGTGGAATAATAATAACCCATTTTTCATATATATCTTGTTTTAATGTTGCATATCTAGTTTTTTTAGCTGTATGTATGGTTTCATAGATAAATCCATCTTTCTTTTCATCCGACAATAGATGTTTTTTTGTAAAGTTGTGTAAATCGCATCTGTAATTAAATTTATTGTTATCATTTTGAATGCATTTTTGAGTTATATCCAATACATCTTGTGATATATATAATGGTATAAATTTAAGATTTTTAGGTATTGAAACCCCATACTGTTCGTCTTTTAATAAATAATTATTTTTTATATAAGTGAGATTATTATAAACTCCTTTTTGCCAAACAAATATTGTAAATGATGAGCCTACGCCTGGGAAAAACTTCTTAACATCGTTATCTATTACAATGAATGAGCCTTTTGATAATAATGCTTTTAAAGTTGTATTATTATTGTTGTATGTCATCCAATTGTTTGGTGTAACAAAGCATAAATATCCTGTATCTTTTAGCAACTTGATTGAGTGCTCTATAAATTCATTAGACAAACTTCTATTTTTGTTTCCACCGCCTGAATAAGGTGGATTTGCAACAATTAAATCCCACTCATTAAAAGAATTTATTGCCAAAGCATCGATTGTTGTAATATTATTGGGTTTAAGGATTTTTTTACAATTTGCAATACGTTGCAGATTTGTATCATTAAACCAAATATTATCGATTGATGTTTTAAATTTGCAATAAGCTCCAAAATTCCCATTACCACAACACGGATCTAATACTTTTAGATTTTGACGCGCCCAAAGTTCGTTTGGTATATAATCAATCATCAATTTTACACATTCCATTGGCGTGCAGATGTCATCGTTTGATTTAAAATGATCCTTATCAGTATTGATTTTATTAAAGTATGAAAACAGATCATCTTCATTTGAAAATGATTTATTATCATATTTGCTAATATATTTAACATCTTCTGTTATATCAAATAAAGATATT
This sequence comes from uncultured Clostridia bacterium, assembly GCA_945928645.1. GTDB lineage: Bacteria > Bacillota > Clostridia > Christensenellales > UBA1242 > UBA7862. The sequence goes on from CAMENR010000018.1 coordinate 24,805, forward strand.
TGTGTCCCCATACATTCTCCTAAAAAACATTATATCATAAAATAACTTAAAAGTGTATAATTTTTAGTAAATTTTAAAAATAAATTATCTTCAAATAAGTTGCAAAAGAAATATATTTACGGTAAAACACAAACACCTTGGAGGTGGACTGTGAAAAAGATTGTTGAACTAGTAAATATGAGCTTCAAAAACTCACAAGAATATTTTAAGCAAAGCATTGATATACAACACTTAAAGGCTGATTTCATTGAAACATTGTCAGCAGAGCAAAAACATATCTTTGATGAATTGCTGGCAAGTATGTATAAGCTTCATAACTTGGATATTGAAGAAAACATAATACATACCTTCAATATTTGCAAAGAAGTTTTTAAACTTAGATAGACCTAAACCTTAGGCGACTTGAAGTCTATCCATTTTATTTTAGGAGATAATATGAAAGCAAGATTTGTTTGTAAAATGTCTGATGCGAGACTTATACGCAATGCTATTGATCGAAAGGAAGGGCGATTGCATGAGTATATTGTTGAAAGAACGATTTATCTTTCAAAGGAAAAGTTTATACACTTTAGAAGTCATTTGCTAGATGATAATAATGAACTCATTAATTACAAAAATGAAATGTATGTTGATAAAAATAAAGTATGGCATGTGTTGATGTTTTGCTCAATGATTGCGGATATTATGCTCCTGGTACACAGCGATGGCGAAGGTTATGCCAAATATGTTTCTATAATTTCTAATGGAGGTGAAAAAGTTGAACCACGTTTTACAACTAGTAAGAGATACACTAGAAAGCGAAAAAATCAGTGCAGAAGAACAACTGCAACTAAATAAGATTTGCGAATTAGAAGATGAGTTTGTGAAAGATTTTTCAAAAGAAAAATGGCGAGAACATTTTGATTTGGATATTGAAAAAGGTCAACTTGTAAACCTACAAATTGACCATATTGTTGAGATTACTTATAATATTTGTAAAAAATTATTTTCTTAACTTTTTCTTATAACGCTTTCTTTCTTTTAGTATTCTTTGTGCATTTTGATTTAATGCTTTTATACTGCTTTCAATAAATTTTTCATCCACTTCTTTTTCTGATGTTGGGCTGTCTATTGGGGTGATTTCAAAACATACATATTTTCTAGAAATAGAATATGAAACTAACATTAATTGGTGTAATGTGTTAAATTCAATAATCATTGTTTGATCCCAATATCTCCAATCTACTACAGCAAAAGAAAAAATTTGTATGTCTTTAAGAACAACATCTACAGGATGATTTAATGTGTTTGATATTGTGTTAATTATCCCACTCTGCATATCAGTTGGAAGTAACCCCAAAAGATCAAACAAAGAATGAGTATTCTCATAAGGGATATTAAGTTTCCCTAGAATGGTTTTGATAGATAATTCGCAGGTTATTGCTTCGTTTACAATAAGTGAAGCACTGCTTTCGATATTAAATCCAACATTTTCGTATAAATACATTGAAGTCTTATAGAAACTATCTCTACTTATTGATAACCAATCATTCTTTTCCATATCGTTTCTCCTTCTTTGATTATGCCATAAAATTATGAAAAATGCACCAAAACCATAAAATCTTGAAAAAGTTCACCATTTGTGCACCGTGGATTTGAAAGGTTTTGTGTTAAAGATACAAAAGTTAGCCGTTTTGGTTAAGATATTGCACATTTTTAATTAAGATTTTGATAGTAATTGCGATTTTTGATGTGAAATAGATTAAAATTATAATTTTTCATTGCTCCTAAGGGGAAGGTCGGGGATTCAAATTCCTCTGGGAACACCACAAAAAAAC
>CAMENR010000019.1 GCA_945928645.1 uncultured Clostridia bacterium
GAAAAGTTCATTTTGTATGATGTTGTGAGAGCGAAAAAAATTGCTTTTTGCATTTGAGCAAAAAGCAATATATTTAGTTTATATTATCGGAAGTTGTCGGCAAACAGCCCAAAGGGATACTTGCCAGCAACTGATGATAATTCAAACTGTGATGAAAGAAAAATCTTAGTTTTTACTTTGTTTTGTGTAAACAAAACTTAAATTTTGATGAAAGTAAAATTTAACTTCACATAGTTTATATTATGTGCAGTTGTGAGAGCGATCAAAAGTTTAATTTTGAGCATTTGAGCAACAAGCATAATATATTTAGTTTATATTATCTAAAATACAATAAAAACTTGGATAAATTTTAATCAAAAACTCCCCCAAAGATTAAGAATAATATTCCCATCTCCAGTAGCAGAACAAACATTATACAATAAAAGAGTTTTGACTTAAAAATCCTCCCAAAAACACCTGATTTTTTGCGTTTAGAATTTCTGAAATACTTGGAAGAAATAGGTTTGGTATATATTTTTTCATTTGCCATAACCTTTTCTTTTTTTGTATGTTTTCTTTCAAATTTGCTTGGATTTTTGTTGATATTATGGCTAATATCATAATCCATTCTCTTTATTGGATCTCGCAAAGTGCAGTATGCCTCCGTAAGAGAGGCTGTGTATTTTTCCGCAAATTCCTTATCTCCAGAATATCTGTCCGGATGATAAATATAAGCAAGCGAAACAAACGCCTTCTTTATCTCCTCTGGTGTTGCATTGGGTTTTATCCTTAGTAACTCATAAAAGTTTTCCACAACTATATTGTAACTCTTTTTTTATTTTTTTGCAATAAAATTCCACCCCTTCGTTTTTACCTTTTATGTTTGCATTCCCCTATATTCTTAGCAAAAAAGTCAGTTTCTCTATGTCTTGGGGTTGCTTTTGAAAGCATTATCTTTATACAATTTTGATAGTGGCAACCTGTTTTCACTTTCTTCAAATTTTTGCTTATTATTAAGAGGGGAAAAATAACACACTTAGTTCCCAATTTATTTTTGATTTGCTATTTTTAATCAAATAACATTTTTTTGAGGAATAGTCCCGTTTTGCTATCCTTTGACTTTGCAATTTGCTCTGGCGTCCCGCAAGCGACCACCTCTCCTCCTCTATCCCCACCATTTGGACCGAGGTCTATGATATAATCTGCAACTTTGATTACATCCAAGTTATGCTCAATGACAACCACAGAATTGTTTTTATCTACAAGTTTTTGAAGGATGTTAACCAAATTATTTATATCATAACTATGCAAGCCTGTAGTTGGTTCGTCTAGAATATATAATGTCCTACCAGTATCCCTTTTGCAGAGTTCGCTGGCAAGTTTTACCCTTTGCGCCTCTCCGCCACTTAATGTTGTTGCACTTTGTCCCAATTTTATATACCCCAAGCCAACATCGTATAGACTTTGAATTTTATTCTTGATTGCTGGTAGGTTTTCAAAAAATTTAAGTGCTTCTTCTACACTCATATCCAAAACATCACTTATGCTCTTGCCCTTAAACTTAACTTGCAATGTTTCTCTGTTGTAACGTTTCCCTTTGCAGTATGGGCATGGAACATAAACATCTGGCAAGAAATACATCTCCACCTTTTTTTCGCCATCACCCTCGCAATTTTCACATCTTCCACCTTTTACGTTAAAACTAAATCTCCCACTGGTATAACCTCTTTCTTGTGCATCTGGAGTGGAAGCAAAAAGTTCTCTTATCAGAGTAAAAAGACCTATATATGTTGCAGGATTGCTCCTTGGTGTTCTCCCTATTGGCGATTGATCTATATTGATAACTTTGTCAATCTGCTCCACCCCTTTTATGCTCCTATATTTGCCCTCTTGCAAATTCGTTCGCATAACTTTATTGGAAACGGCTGGAAACAAGACTTCGTTTATAAGGCTAGACTTACCACTGCCAGAAAGCCCAGTAACTGCAGTCAACACACCAAGCGGAAAGTCCACTTTTACATTTTTTAAGTTGTTTTGTTTTGCTCCAGAAATACTCAAAAATCCCTTTGGTTTGCGTCTAGTTTTAGGGATTTCTATCTTCAACTCGCCAGAAAGATACTTTCCTGTGAGTGATTCGGGACATTTTATAATATCTTCCACTGAGCCACAAGCAACTATTTTACCCCCAAATTCCCCTGCTTTTGGGCCAATGTCAACTATATAATCAGCACTCCTTATTGTATCCTCATCATGCTCCACCACGATAAGAGTATTGCCTAAATCTCTGAGATGCTTTAAGGAATTTAACAATTTTTCATTGTCATATTGGTGAAGGCCAATGCTTGGCTCGTCAAAAATATACAACACTCCGACCAACCCACTACCAATTTGAGTGGCGAGTCTTATTCTTTGCGCCTCTCCACCACTTAATGTTTTTGCCATTCTGCTCAAGGTCAAATAATCCAATCCCACATCACACAAGAATGATAATCTAGAAATAATTTCTTTCAAAATTGGCTTTGCCACTGCCTCGTCTTGAGGCTTAAACTTGAGATTTGTGCAGAAGTCTTTTAATTCCATTGCACTCATCTCTGTCAAATCGCATATATTTTTTCTAGCTATATACACCGAGAGGGCTTTAGAGTTTAATCTTTTGCCACCACATTCACTACATTCCGAATCTCTCATAAATTTGCTGATTTCTTGCTTAGCATATTCGCTTTTTGACTCTACAAATCTTCGTTTTAGGTTGGGAACAATCCCTTCCCAACTACCTTTGTAACTGCCAGAAAACTTGGAATTGGAATACTCCAACTCCAGTTGTTCACCTCCATTGCCATATAATAAAATATTCATAACACTTTTTGGCAATGATTTAATTGGCACATCAAGACTAAAATTATATCTTTTTGACAGTGCGTTTAGATACATTTCGTTGATTGAAGAAATCTCCATTGCCCAACTGGCAATCCTCATTCCTCCCTCTCTGAGCGTTTTGTTTGGGTCTTTTATTAGTAATTTTTCGTCTATATCAGACACAAAACCCAGACCACCGCATTTTTCACATGCCCCAAAAGGATTGTTGAAACTGAATAATCTTGGAGAAATTTCCTCAAAAGAAAAGCCACAATCTGCACAAGAATATGAATTATTAAAAGTTAATTTTTGCTCATTAACCTCAATTTTTACCAGTCCAGAAGACTTTTTTAGTGCCATTTCTACACTTTGAGTCAATCTACTTCTATTTTCTTCTCTAACTTTTAGTCTATCCACGACTAGACTAATCTCATGTTTTATATTTTTTTCTAAGATAATATCTTCGCCAAGATCTTTTATCTCTCCATCAACTTCTACCCTAGCAAAGCCATCTTTTCTAAGTTCTTCAAAAAGTTTGGCAAAAGTTCCCTTTTCGCCACGGATAATTGGCGCAATAACTACGACTTTGCTACCCTCATCATATCCCATAATATTATCCACTATATTGTCCACAGTGGTTGTTGCGATAGGTTTTTTGCAATTTGGACAATAAGGAGTCCCCAGTCTAGAAAAGAGTAGCCTTAAATAGTCATAAATTTCTGTTACAGTCCCAACAGTAGAACGTGGATTGTGCGAAGTGGTCTTTTGGTCTATCGAAATTGCTGGAGAGAGCCCGTCAATTCTTTCTACATCTGGCTTGCTCATTTGCCCCAAAAATTGCCTTGCATATGATGATAAAGACTCTATAAACCTTCTCTGTCCCTCTGCAAAAATCGTTCCAAAGGCAAGAGTAGATTTTCCACTACCACTCACGCCACTAAAAACAATCAACTTATTTCGTGGGAGTGTTAGATTTATATTTTTTAAGTTATTTTCTTTTGCTCCATAAATTTGAATTTTGTCTTCCATTTTTCTCCTTAAGTTGCTAGTTGTTAAGCAACATCTTCAATTCCCCAATTCTATCTCTCAACTTTATTGCACTTTCAAAATCTAAGCTCTTCACACAATTTTCCATAAGACTCTTAAGGTGATCAATCTCTTGAGAGATTTCCTTTCTTGAAAGTTTACTATCTTCCTTCTTTTTTGCTTTTGATGTAATTTCTAGAGTAGAAGATATGTCTTTAATGATGGTTTTTGGTGTTATATTGTGCTCTTCGTTGAATTTTTGTTGTATTTTTCGGCGCTCATTGGTTATTTCTATTGCCCTTTTCATAGAGTCTGTCATTGTATCTGCATACATAATAACCTTTGATTTGCTATTTCTGGCAGCACGACCTATGGTTTGAACAAGAGCGGTTTCGCTTCGCAAAAAACCTTCCTTATCTGCATCCAAAATGGCAACTCGCATAACCTCTGGTATGTCCAAACCCTCTCGCAATAGATTTATCCCCACCAAAACATCAAAAACACCTCTTCTAAGCCCATTTATTATCTCTAGCCTTTCCAACGCATCTATATCCGAGTGCATATATCTTGTCTTTATATTAAAACTCGTCAAATACTCTGTAAGACTTTCTGCCATTTTCTTTGTTAATGTGGTTACAAGAACTCTCCCTCCCTCATTTATGGCAAGGTTTATTTCTTCTATCAAATCGTCAACTTGATATTTTGTTGGTCGAACCTCCACAACGGGATCCAATAGACCTGTAGGTCTTATAAGTTGAACTGCCACATTTTCTGCTCTTTCCATTTCATACTTTGCAGGTGTAGCAGAAACATAAACCACTTGATTGAGTCTCTGATTAAATTCTTCAAAATTCAGTGGTCTATTGTCAAATGCAGATTGCAATCTAAACCCATAATTCACAAGAGATTCCTTCCTCTGATGATCTCCATTATACATTCCCCTAACTTGTGGCAGAGTAATATGACTTTCATCCACAAAAAGCAAGAAATCTTTTGGAAAATAATCTAGCAATGTAAATGGTGCTTGTCCAGGTTTTCTGCCGTCAAAATATCGAGAATAATTTTCTATCCCACTACAATAGCCAATTTCCCTCATCATTTCCACATCATAACTCACACGTTCTTTCAATCTTTGTGCCTCTAGCAGTTTTCCCCTTTCCAAAAAGTTTGCAACTTCATCATCCCTGTCTTTTTCTATGTTTTTGATTGCTTTTAATAATTCCTCACTTTTCACTGCATAGTGAGTTGCTGGGAAAATAGCAACGTGTTTTAGTTCACTTATTATTTTGCCTGAAACAACATCAAATTCACAAATTCTATCTACTGTGTTGTCAAAAAACTCTATCCTTATCGCCTTTTCATTGTAGTTTGATGGAATAATATCCAAAACATCACCTTTTACTCTAAAAGTAGATCTTTTGAAATCGACATCGTTGCGTTCATAGCGTATTTCTATAAGTTTTTTTATAAGTTCTTTTCGATCATAATCTTCTCCCAATCTTATAGAAATGCTCATATCATAATACTCTTGTGGAGCGCCTAGGGCATAAATACACGAAACAGACGCCACAACAATAACATTGTTTGATTCTAACAATGAGCAAGTGGCAGAATGTCGCAGTTTATCAATTTCATCATTCACAGAAGCGTCTTTTTCGATATAAGTATCACTCTTTACAATATACGCCTCAGGCTGATAATAATCATAGTATGATACAAAATACTCTACCCTGTTGTTGGGGAAAAATTCTCTAAATTCGTTGCACAGTTGACCTGCAAGTGTTTTATTGTGTGCCAAAACAAGAGTTGGCTTGTTAACTTGCTTGATTATATTTGCCATAGTGAAAGTCTTGCCACTGCCAGTTACCCCTTGAAGCACTTGCTCCTTAAGTCCATTTTTTATACCATTGACAATGCTCTCCACTGCTTGTGGTTGATCTCCACATAATTCAAAGTTGGAGTGAAGGTCATATCCCATAATCTTCCCCTTTTGATAAAAATGTCCTAAAATAATACTTACCAAAGTATTATATCACTATTCCCAAAAAAAACAACTATTTGAACATATGTTTTTCCCATAAAAAAACCTCCCAGTATTTACTGAGAGATTTTTTTTAATTTACTTTAGGCTTCTATTTTGTCGTTTTTCTTATTATCTGGAGTCTTTTTGCCTTTCTTTCTATCCTTGGCAATCTTTGTTCCTTTGACAAAGTAAACAACAACACCAGCAAGAATAACTGCAGACACAGTGATAAGGATTGTTCCAACTATTGTGCTCTTATCGGAAGCAGAGGAGTCTGGAGCAATTACCTTGAATTGTCTTGACCATGTTTCCTTGTTACCTGCTTTGTCTGTAGCAGTAAGTGTAAGAGTATATGTGCCAGCAGACTTAAAGTTAAATGTCAAGTATCCATTGTCGTCTGATGTAGACGAAACTTTTGAACTGTTGCCATCGGTGATTGTTACACCAACAGTGTAATAGTGATAAAGCACTTCTGAGTCATCATCTGGATTCTTGTATTCTTTGCAGTTAAATCCTTCTATTCCAACAACATTATCTTTTAGATAAAGGTGTTCAGAATCATACTTATTTTCATTATAAATTCTTGCATTTGTATTTATCTTAAGTTCTGTGTTTTCCCCAAGAACAAATCCCTTGTCCAAAAGTTCTTTAAGACGTTGTGTCAAGATGATTTGAGGTGCTTCTGTATCGCCTACACGGATAGTAATTGTTTTCTCATTTTCTGCTTTATTTCCGTTGAGGTCAGTTGCAGTATAAGTTACTGTGTATGTGCCTCTTGCATCTGGCTTAAACTTAAATACATCTCCGTCTAGAGTAAAGTTAAATCTATCTTTTCCTTCCTTCAAGTTGCCTTGCATATCATACTCATATTCACTCTTTGAATCGCTACCTTTTGTTGGTGCAGAAAGTTTGATGCTACCTGTTGCTCCAAATATTCCGCCTTTAACGATTGTAGAACTTTCTGGTTTTTGGTCAGAAACTGTGAAAGTTGGTATTGCAACTTCTGGATAAGCAGTGGATATTTCTTCTTCTGTATATGTTATTTCGTCTGTTGTATCTCCAACTAGGTTTATAATAGGTTTCAAAGTATCCTGAACTTTTACAGTAAATGAACTCTTTGATGATACATTGTTATTTTCGTCTTTTGCTGTAACAGACACTGTGTATGTGCCCACTGCCTCTGGAGTGAATGTTCTATCGTAAGCATTGCACCAAGAATTTACAAACTTGTTGTTTTGGTCGACTACTTCAAAGCTAAGGGTAATATTGCTAGAATCAGATTGGTTGTCTGTAGCAATAATTTGGTTAAGATTGAGTGTTTCGCCCAATTCAATAGTTGCATCAGAGTTGTCCACTCCCGAAATTACAGGTGCTTGCTTGTCTTCAGCCTGAACAAGAACGATGGAGTAAGAAACTGTATTATTTCCTCTGTCTTGAAGCATATATGTTACTGTATAATAGTTGTTCTTATCAGCATTGGTTGGTGTGAATGTGATACCTGGGAAGTTATATTCAAAGTGATCACTAACCTGCTTAACCTCCAAAGAACCATTTTCTGTGTAGTCATAAAGATTTCCCTTGGTATCTCTAACTTCTGCATACACATATGCACTGCTTGTGTTGTCTGTAAATTTTACACCTTTTACTTCTACTGGGCTAAATTGTTCTACTCCAATATTATTTTGTCCAAATATTGTATTTGGGTCTGATGAAGTATCAATAAACACAGGGGCTTGACTATCGTCCAAATTCTTTAGAGAAAGTTGATAACTTGCCATTGCAACACATTTATCTTTTTCATCTTCAGCTTTTGCATCATACTCATTCTTAAACCAATTTAAGATAAGTTGTTCTGCTTCTGTCTTAGTTTTGCCTGCAAGATCTACCCTATTTGTTGTGTAGAACTGTGAGCCATAATTCATTGCATATGCTCTAATTTCCAGTTTTTTTGCAGATGTTTCTGCTGTCAAAGCATACAATGTCTTGTTTGTATTGCCAACTTTTTCGTCCATTTTTACAACAATGTTAGACTTGCTATCGTCAAGAGATAATGGGTGATAGTAAGTTGTTCCACCATTTTTAACCACTGCATAATATCTAACAAGCAAATTCTTTGTTTCGTTGTCAGAAATTTTAGGAACAGCAATCTTTGCTTCTTGTTTTTCTGTAACATTGTTTACAGTTGTTTTGCCAAATTCTACAGTTGGAGTTCCATATTCCACATCGTCTTCCACCACCTCAAATGTATATGTTCTGGAAGATGAGTTGGAGTTGAGTGCTTTGTCTGTTGCATTAAGTGTAAGAGTATATTTACCTACTCCAAAGACTTTTTCATCAATCTTTACAAATGCTACTTGAGAATTTTTTGCTCTCATAAGTTCATCGCCAGCAAAATTGCCACTTTGCTTTGTAAATTCGTTGTTTTCTACCTTAAATTGCTCGTTGCTTGTGTTGGAGAATTTAACAATATCGTCAATTGTTGCATCTTGAGCCTTCATTTCAAAGCCAGCACTTGTTGCAGTGGAACCATCTTGCTTTGTGATATAAATTGTGCCACTGATCATAGTTGATTTGCTTTCGCCAGCTTTTGTAGACTTGAATGTCTTGTCTTGAGATTGAATAGAACGAGTAATAGAACTTATTTCGCTGTTGTCAGTTGCATAGATTGCAGGAACAGCAATAGTATCACCAAGTTTTACTTTGGTTGGGATAGAGTATGAATAGTCTGTGAAATCTTGTGTAGACATATCCTCTGCAAGCCCGTTGAAACTCCTTGTAAAGTAAACAGTAGGAGCTTTTCTATCTGTAATTGACACTTGATAGTGGTTTGGATAATCTGCATTGTCATCATCTTCCACTTTGTTCCCGTCGAAATCAAGAACATTGTAGTATATTTCGTATGTTGAACCTGTAGGTGCAAGTGGAATAAAGTAGAAACCTTTTTCGTCTTTGCCCATTGTAACATTATTTACTGAATATCCGTCTTTTGTTTTGACCTTAACAGTATAATAATAGAATGCATTAACCGATGTTTTGTTGTTCTTTAGGTCAACAGCACTAACTTTTGGAAGATAGGTCTTTTCGCCATATTCAAGGTCAGTAGAAAGAAATTTCTTTGCAGGAGTTGCCCCTAATTCTACCTCTACATTAGAATATGTTGACTTGCCTTCTACAGTCTTTGTAAGATAAGTTTCTGGCTTGTCTGGAGTAGCACTTTCTGTGTTCAAGCAAAGTTTGTATTGAACACTGTTTATGCCCTTGTTTGCGTCAAATTGGTATGGGTTAAGGTCATAAGCAATCCCTGTTGATGTAATTTTGCTTGCGTCAACGAATGGAAGTTCAGTTTTCCCGCTGACGATTGCATTGATTTGATTGCCAACTTCGATATACAATCTGTAATCTGCTTTTTCTGCAGAAGCGTCATACTCTGAGGCTTTCACTTTTCTTATATAATATGTTTGATATTCTTCGAAGGTATTTTGGACTTCATCTTGAAGTTCAACTTTGGTCACATCACCTAGTTTGACTGGGTTGGCTTTGGTCGCTCTGCTTTCATATTTTGCAACATAATAATAGTCTTCGCCATCTACACTAAATTTGTTACCCAAAATAATGTCGTCTGTTACAACATTGCCTTCCTTGTCACGAACAAGTGGAAGCCCGATAGTTGTCTTTGCAGTAGTTTCCTCAACCTTAACTGTTGCAGGCATAACAGTTGCAGAGTTTTCCAAAAACTCCAATCCGTATGTTGTTTGGGCGATAGAAAGTTCATATACAGGAGATGATGTCCACACTCCGTTAGAACCCTTTACATAATACTGAACTTTGTATGTGCCAGCGATAGCAGGTGTAAACTCCAACTTGTGAGATGTTGAGTTGTATTCTACCTGGCCTTGTCCAGCAGTGGTAATATCGGTCTTGCCGTAATCTCCTTGAGTGGATAATGATGCGTTGTATTTTGTAAGCTTAACGCCATATGGGTTGGTAATCTCTGCATAAAGTTCGTCGCCTGTTGTCGCACTAAAATTTACATCACCCGAAGCAAGATAAGGCAAATTAATTTTTTGTCCTCTCTCCAAATTTTCTGTTGATGGGAAGTTGCTAACTGTAACTACCTTGCCTCTCTTAACTGCGTCGCCAGAATTGTTACCAATATTTTCGCCCACCCCAGCATTCACTGAACCAAATGAGAAAAATGCCTTTGTAAAGTTTGCGATAGCACCTCCAACACAAGCAAATCCGGTGACCACTGTCATAAGTCCAGCAGCAAACAATTTTCTAAGTCTCTTCATAAAATCTCTCTCCTAAAAATATATTTGTCAAACAAAAAGCATAAAAACATTTGTTGACTTGCCCCAAAAAGTGACTAATTTTGCAAAAAAATGTAGAATTGCAATCAAGCCATAAAATTAAAGCAAAGTAATTTTATAACAAAGTTAAGAAGATGTCAACCGTATTTGTCAACTTGTTTGCAAAAAATTTATTTGTTGACAATCTTATCTTTTGCACAAATTTCCAAAATATGTAAATTTTTATAAGAATTATCCCTTTTAGCAAAAAAAATTTTCTCAAGAGTTGAATTTAGCAAAAAAAAAGTTATCAAGAGTTGAATCAAACAAAAAACGAGGATTTTTGGTCCTCGAATTTTGTTGTTGTGATTATTAGCAGTTTTTATTTCCGCAACATCCACCGCAAGCACTGAGAATGAGTATCAACAGAATAAGTGTGCAAACATCAATGCAACCATTCATACCATTGCCACATCCACATCCGCAAAGAAGCAACAAAATTATTATCCAGCAACAATTATTCCCACAGAAAGAACCGCCACCACAGCCATTGTTTCCAAAAAAGTTCATGTGTATCTCCTTTATTTTTCTCATTTTGTGCGATTTCCCTCTTTGCCACTTTTATCTTTTTTGTGCAAAGTGGAAAATATGTATGTTCATTTGTGTTTCAACTTTTTTTTCTTTTGCTTCTACTTCATATTATTATACAAAACAAAATTTGGTTACAAATTGCAAAAAAAATTGCATAACTTTTTCAAAGGCAAACAATATAGACATTTTTGCTACAACTAACTTTGCTTACAAATATTTTGGATTATATGTCAAAAAAGTTTGTTTTATTGAATTAAAGGTGTTATAATACCATATAACATTTTCTATATATTATGTGGGGAGATAAAATGGAAATTTTTAATAGTTGGCTTGTTCACAAATACATTGCTCATCGTGGGCTTCATGACAAAACACACCCAGAAAACACTCTTTTAGCATTCCAAAACGCCATAGACCACGACTATGCAATAGAACTGGATATACATCCTATAGAAGACGGGACTCCTGTTGTGTTCCACGATGATACCTTAAAACGTCTTACAGGTAAGGACGGGTATATCAAGAAAATCAAAAATGTTGAAGAACTAAAAACCCTTACCATATTGGATACTGACGAAAAGATACCCACATTGGAAGAAACTCTAGAATTTGTTAATGGCAGAGCCCCTTTGCTTATTGAGATTAAGGATTACAATACAAACAGCAAGTTTGAACAAAGGGTATATGAAATGCTCAAAAAATATAAAGGCGACTATGCAATAATGAGTTTTAATCCTTACACTCTAAAGTGGTTTAGACAGAATGCCCCAGAAGTTTTGCGTGGGCAACTGGCTAGTATGTTTAAGGGCGAAAAAATGGGACTTATTAGGCGTATCGTCCTAAAAAGTATGGCTCTTAACAAATCTCACTCTCAGCCAAATTTTATTTGCTACAAATGGGATGAAGTGCCAAATAAATATATAAGACGATTCAAACAACTCCCTCTGATTGTATGGGCCGTGCCTAACCAAGCAAGTTATATGAAGGTTGCCCCTCATTGCGACAACATCATTTTTGAAGGATTTTTACCTAGGATTTGATAACAAAAAACAGTGCATCTCCTACACTGTTTTTTTTCTAAAACATATCCTTTTTCCTTATCATTCCCTTTTCCCTTCCATTTTTCTTTGGGATATAATATCTTTTATTTTTTAGTTTATTAGGCAGATATTGTTGCTTTACATACCCACCAAAGTCATGAGGATACTTATATCCTCCTGTCTTATCGTCATTGATGCTTGGATGATTTTTTAGATTATTTGGCACTGCATCATCACGAGTTTTTTCTACATCTTCGTGCGCAGAACTCATAGCAAGATACACCGAGTTAGATTTTTCTGCCTCACATATATAAATTATTGCATGCGAAAGGGTAAGCAAACATTCTGGCAATCCCAGTTTTTCACAAGAATACATAGCACAGCAAGCAAGCAACAATGCATTGGAGTCTGCCATTCCAATATCTTCGCTGGCATGGGCAATCATTCGTCTTGCAATAATTTTTGGGTCTATACCAGCACTTATTAACCTTTGTGAATAATAAAGCGCTGCATCGCTATCACTACCCCTAAGACTTTTGCAAAAAGCACTAAGCAAATCATAATAAAGCCCACTGTCCATACTCAAGCCCATTTTTCCTATACTTTGGGTAGCGATTTCTTTTGTGATTACAATTTTCTTTTGTTTGTTTATATTAGTAGTGGACACTGCGAGTTCTAGCCCATTTAGTGCCTGCCTAACATCACCTCCACATGCCCAAGCAAAATACTCCAATGCATCTTTGCCACATTCCACTGGGAGATTACCCAATCCCTTTTCTTTGTCAATAATCGCCCTTTGCAAAACTTCTACTACATCTTTTGGTTCAATAGGCTTGAATTCAAACACTCTACATCTAGATACAATAGCCCTTGTCATACTTGTATATGGATTTTCGGTAGTTGAGCCAACAAAGATAATGTGTCCCTCCTCGATGGCTTGCAACACACAGTCGCTTTGAGCCTTGCTCCAGCGATGACATTCGTCCAAAAAAAGATATGTCCTCTGCCCAAACAACTCAAAATCCTTTTTAGCCTCCTCTATGCAAGCCTTTGCTTCTGCCACCCCAGAAGAAACAGCATTTAGTGTAACCATTTTCCCTTTACTTTGGCTAGCAATGATATGAGCAAGAGTTGTTTTCCCTGTTCCTGGTGGGCCAAAAAAAATACAACTCCCCAAAACTCCAGCCCTAATGGCTCTGTCAAGAAGCATATCCTTGCCTACAATATGTTTTTGCCCTACAAACTCCTCCAGACTCTCTGGCCTCATTCTTTCTGCCAAAGGTCTTTTATCTCTAAAATTTGAATAATATTCCATATTTAATATTATACAACTATAAAAAAATAAAGCAAGAGTTTATTCTCCTGCTTCAAATAGTTTTTGAGAAATCATTTCTTTAAGGTTGTCTATTCCAACATTGTTCTTGGCACTAATCAACACTGCATTTTTTGGCACTTCAAATGGCTTTGATATTCTATCCACTTTGTTATAAACCACAATTTGAGGTATTTTATCTGCTTTAATTTCTTTGAGGACATCATTGACAACGCACATTTTGTTTTTGTAGTCAGGGTCGGAAATATCCACCACATGCACCAAAAGGTCTGCATCGGCTGTTTCTTCCAGTGTTGCATTGAATGCTTGAATAAAGGCATGAGGCAATTTGTCAATAAATCCAACCGTGTCCACCAAGATAACTTTTTTGTTATCCCCTAGCCATAGAGTCCTGCTCGTTGTGTCTAGTGTGGCAAAAAGTAAGTTGTCTGCATATATTCCCGCTTTAGTTATAGTGTTCATAAGTGTTGACTTGCCTGCATTGGTGTATCCCACAATAGCAACTTGCTTAATCTGATTTTTCTTTCTCTCACTTTTTTGGATAAGCCTTTGCGATTTTATTTTCAAAATCTCTTTTTCTAGTTTTACAATGTCATCTCTTATCTTTCGCTTATCTGTTTCTAGTTTCGTTTCGCCAGGGCCTCGCATTCCCACACCAGCACTGCCAAATCTACCAGCACTACCCGAAACACTTGCAATCCTAGGCAGAGTATATTTCAGTTGAGCAAGTTTGACCTGAAGTCTTCCCTCGTTGGTCGTCGCTCTTCCTGCAAAAATATCCAAGATCAACATTGACCTATCTATAACTTTTGCATTAACCACATTCATAATGTTGTTTATTTGAGAACCGGTAAGTTCCGTATCCACAACCACCACATCAGCACCAAGTTCCTCAACCATATTTGCAATTTCTTCAATCTTACCACTACCCAGCAAAGTTGATGGATTTTTCTCTTTTATATTTTGACCAGTTTCGCCCACAACATCCAACCCTGCTGTGTAACAAAGGCTAGATAGTTCCTCAAGTTCCTTGTCAAAGTTTACCCCAGTCCTATTCCAAGCCACCGCCACCAAAATTGCTTTTTCTTTTTTCTTTTCCGTTTCTTGCATCTTCATAATATTTATTATACCACATTATTCTAATTTTGAAAAACATTTTTAGACAACAAAAGTGTCTTTCGACTAAAGTGCAATAGAAAATATTTTTTTTACTCACAATAAACAGTGGCTTTTTATATTACACAAATAAATTTCAAGGATTTATTCAAAAATCTAGCCTTCTATTGCCAAAACTTGTTTGCCCTGGTAGAAATTATTGTTGTAGCACTTCTCCTGTGTTTGCATCAAACAATGTCCCAATTACCTCTCCATTCTGACCTTTGCTTACAACAAAAAAACAGATTGAATTGGGGTCTTGTCTATCTGACACCACTTTTACAAATACCTCTGCAGTAAAATCTTTGTTCATATAACTTTTTAATTGGCCTTTGTGTATTTTTGCAAACTTTGTAAGAGCTTTTGAAGAATTTATTGAAAAGTTTTTTGATAAGTTGTCAAGTTTTATTTCTATATCTCCAATTTTCAAAATAACAAATTCTTCTTCACCACACAAACTTTCTATATCTGCAATATAAGAATTATCAAAAGGACTTATTTCAAATATTCCCTCAAAATTTTTTTCGCCAATTTGCAACGCAAACTTTACATTTTCGCCCAAACTTCTTTTGGATCGCACAGTCAACACTCCATACTCCACAAGGGGATTGGCTATGCCATCCATACAAAAAGGGTCTTCTCTTTTCCCGTCGCAAAAGTCTGCTGTAATGTCATTTGCAATCCCCATATAATAATTGTCAACATACTCGCTTATATGAGCACTAACTTCCTCCTCCACACTCGAACAAGCCATTGTGCAGAAAAAACAAAACAATATTGTTGCAACAAAGACAATAACTCTAAGTTTTTTGAAAATATTTGCAGGGTTTTTTTTAGTTTTTTTCATACAAAAATATATGAAAAACACCACCAATATATGCAAAAAAAGAAGGTTTTAATCCTTCTCTTTTATCTTTGCCATAAAAAGTCTTCCTAACAAATGTTTATTCGCAAATTTCTTTCATTCTTCTTTCATACTTTCCACCAAGAGATTTTGTTGCAAGAAATACATCAATCATTTCTCCTGCCTGTTCCACACTAACCACTCTGCCACCCAATGCCAATGCATTGATTCCATTGTGCAGGCAAGCCTTCTCCACTTCTTCTTTGCTATGTCCCACTGCACACAGAATATTTTTGTGTTTATTTAGACCGATACAAACACCCACACCACTTCCGCAAAAGGCAATTATTTTGGTTTCTTGGCTTTCATTTTCAGACTGTTTTTTTTGATTCGCATTGTCAAAAGCGTTGCACATCAATTTAACAAATTTTGAAAAATCATCTTCATTGTCCAATGAATAAGCCCCAACATCAACCACCGTTAGTCCCTTGCGACAGAGTTTGTCTTTCATCTTTTCCTTAAGTTCAAACCCACCATGGTCTGCCCCAATAATAATCATTTACTATCCCCCTTAAGACTTTTTATCTCATTACTTTCTGTTGGCACAATGTAATTTGCAAAATTCATATCCTCTAGTTTGGATAGCAACTTGCCAAATTTCTTTGGTCTTTCAAACAAGCAAATGTTATATTTGTTTTTAAGTTGTTTTGACAATTTCATACATTCGACAAAGTTTCCTTCATCGTAAATTATTGCCAATTTTTTCTTTTCTTCATCAACAATCTTTCCGGAGTTTTTTAGTATAGAAAAGATTCTCTCAAAGCCAATAGAAAATCCCACTGCAGGAACGTTTTGACCAGTAAACTTGCCCACCAAATTGTCATATCTTCCACCACCACCAATAGAACCAGAAAAGTCTTTGCTCTCAATTTCAAAGACTGCCCCTGTATAATATCCTTGCCCACGAACAAGCGAAAGGTCAAATCTTATAGAGTATTTCCCTTCACTCAAACTTTCTACAGAATTCATAATGTATTCAAGGCTTTTTATTTCTTCTTGTTCACCACAAATATTTTTGAGATCCTGCACATTTTGAGGCATATTTTTCAATATATTTTCAAAATTCTCAATAGCGTTATTGTCAAAGTTTTTTTCTCGTAGTTCTTCCACAACACCGTCGCAACCAATTTTGTCCAGTTTGTCAAAAGAAATACACACGCTATCAAGGTCTTTTTGTGCAAACCCACAGTTTGATAAAATTTTTCTTAAAATACGCCTATCATTTATCCTTATGCAAAACTCTCCAATGCCTATTTTAAGCAAGGCTTGGGCAGTCGTGTCGATAAGTTCCACTTCACAATTTGGGCTTTCTGAACCAAATATGTCTATGTCGCATTGAACAAATTCTCTATCTCTACCCTTTTGTGGTCTTTCTGCGCGATAAACATTTCCCATTTGAATCACCTTGAATGGATTAGGCAAAACAGCTTTGTGTTCGGCATAAAATCTACACAATGGAAGGGTTAAATCATATCTTAAACCAATATCTGCAAGATTTGAAAAATCCCCATTTGATATAGCAGAATTAAATTTTTCTCCCCTTTTTAGCACTTTGAATATAAGGCTAACATTGTCGCCACCATCACTTTTTTCTAAGTTTTCAATATCCTCTAGCACAGGGGTATATATTCTACCAAACCCTTGTGAAACATAGGTGGTCAAAATTTGACTTTGAAGAAAATCTCTCAAAGCACTATCTTTTGGCAAAAAATCATTAGTCCCCTTTACTGATGTTGTTTTCATTATACTTTCCTTTTTTGTATCATTCTAGATTTTGTTTATTGTCAAAATTTTTCTAAAAGTTTCCCTTTGATTACGCATTCCCTACTTGACTCAATGTTTCTGTGGATTCCTCATCACTATGCTTATCTAATAGGTTTGACTCTTTTTGAATGCTTAGGTTCACATCTACATTTTCATTTGCCTTTTTCATTTTTTCCTTGGACAAAGCCCTTTTGTAAGCAACCTCAAGTTTTGGCAAGTTATACCTTAGTATCATTGCTGGAAGAATGTTCAAAAACACACTCACTACAGCAACAGGAAGCCCAATCCACAACCAGTATTTTGGCTCTGGAAATAGCAAAATAAGGAAACTCATAGGCAAAATAAGAATATGTCCCACAAAGCCCTTGTTACATTCCACCACATATCTATTAAGATACGCCGAACTGTTTGGGTCAACAATTACCTTTTTGCTAAAGCCACCCACAGCTCCCAATTCCCAAACTTTTTCCTTCCATTTCTTTATGCCCAGTTTTTCGTAAAATTTACGTTCCCCCTTACCCACATGAAAGCGACTATTTACATCAAACCATTTGTTTGGCATAATATGAATAATCCCTTCTGCAATAAGATTGATTACAACCTCCACTGCAACTGTAAGCACAACCATTACAATTATCCAAAGAGGAGATGCTCCGATCATCATAGGATTGAGTGTTATATTGCAAATGACAATAATAGTCATTGCTACTAAAACTATACTTAAATACAAAACCATAATTTATCTTCCGTTATTCTCCCATTGTAGCCAAGGGAGAGATTTTTGTTACAGAAGTTATTTTAGCACAATAATACAAAACACACAAGTTAAATAAATAGATTTTTTATGCTACAACCAGTCAACCCATTTTTTTTGCGACTCTACGATTTGTAGAATTGACCATAGCGATATTCTACAGGACAAAAAATAATAATAGACAAAAATTTTGTGTGTATTCCTTTGTTTTTTTTATTTATTATGCAATAATCTAGATGTTGACAAGTTGTTAGTCAATCAAATAAAACAAAAAGGAAAAATAAAAATGAATTTAACAAATAACAATCAAAATCAATCTGAAAAGTCAAAACTTATACCAATATTCTTTGCTACAGATGACAATTATGTCCCTATGCTAGCTGTGGCATTGTATTCCCTTGTAAAACATTCATCACCTACTAATCAATACAATGTATATGTGCTTAACACAGGGCTTAGCCCAGAAAGTGTGGAAACTCTTTCCAAGTACGCTAGAAAAAATGTTTGTATTCAATTTGTAGATATCAAAGAAGATTTACAATCGGTATTGTCAAAACTTCACACCAGAGATTACTTTACAATAAGCACATACTATAGATTGTTTATCCCTCGCATTTTCCCTCAATACGACAAGGCTTTGTATCTAGATAGTGATATAATAATCCTTGACGACATCGCCAACCTATACAATGTGGATATCAAAGATAATCTCCTTGGGGCAGTGCCAGAGCAAGCAGTGGGCAACATTTACGAATTTGTTCAATATTCCAACAAATACCTTGGAATTTGTGAAAAGTTATATTTCAACGCAGGTATCCTTGTTATGAATCTAAAACAACTAAGAGAATCAAACTTCGAAGATGACTTTGTTGCCCTCTTGAACAAAGTTAAATTTACAGTTGCTCAGGACCAAGACTATCTCAATGTAATTTGCAAAGACAAGGTTCACTACCTTCCACTTAGATGGAATAGAACACCTTTTGGCAAATGCAGTGAAGACGAAAACAATGGCATAGTTCACTTCTTCCTTACCTACAAACCATGGCACTATGACAATGTTCCTTTTGAAAGCAAATTCTGGGCTTTGGCAAAAGAAGCAGGTATGTTTGACAGAATCCTTGCAATCAAAAGCAAATATACAGACAAAGACAGAGAGCATGACAATGAATGGTTTGTAAGGCTAAAACAAACAGCACTGAACGAAGCCAATTCCGAAAAGCCATTTTGCAAAATGGAAATCGCTGGCGCAACAGTCTAATAAAAGTATTTAATATAACAAATGCAACACGGGGCTCCCTGTTGCATTTTATTCTTAAAAGTATTTACAAAAATTATTTTATAAGTTAAACTTAATTAACATCAATGGCTTAGTAGGAAAGTAATATGGAACTTAATGAAGATAGAAAAAAAATCATCAAAAGAATTGAAGAATATGAGCGAAAAGAAATGTGGGATATAGATGTGGAGGACGACCCACCTGCCCCACAACTTTTGCCAAACAAAGTGGACTATCTAAACAAAAAACTATCCAACAAGATAGGAACTTGGATTGCCAACAAGGTTGCCATAAAATATTTTGACAACGAGATAAAACAAGGCAAACTAATCATAGATAATATTATTGGCATAGAAAATTACGACAAAGTTGCAAATATGGGAGTGGTAATAACCTGCAACCATTTTAATGTATATGACAACTATGTCGTATTTAAGGCATTGCAAAAAAGACTGGGCAAAAAACATCTTTACAAAGTAATAAGAGAAGGAAATTATACCAATTTTCCTGGGATATTTGGCTATATGTTCAAGCATTGCAATACCCTTCCCCTTAGTAGCAATTATGATACAATGAAGTTGTTTATGAAAGCAACCAAGACACTGCTAAATCGTAATGAAAAAATTTTGATTTATCCAGAACAAGCAATGTGGTGGAATTACAAAAAACCACGACCTCTAAAAACAGGAGCATTCAAAATAGCAGTGCAAGCATCAGCCCCAATTTTGCCATGCTTCATAACAATGCAAGACAGCGATAACCAAGCACCAGACGGCTCTATGTATCAACGATACACCTTGCATATTCTTCCAGCAATTTTCCCTGACACAACAAAACCAGCTAAGGTTCAAGCAGATGAACTATCTAAACAAAATTATGACGTGTGGAAGCAGGTTTATGAACAAACTTACAAAACAAAACTAACATATTTGAAATAAAATGTTCTAAATATACTTGTATTCAAAATAATATTCGTAAATTTATACAATCACATCTATTATAACAACTATTACCAACTATCTTACTCTATAATTTCTTGTTCAAAAATTACTGTAAAATTACTGTAAAATTACTGTAAAATTACTGTAAAATTATTATAAGATTACTATAAAACTATACCATACACAAAAACTGGAGGTTGACATACCCCCAGTTTTTGATATAATTGAAATATGATAGAAAATTTTCTTGCAAAAAGTGATTATTTTGAAAATATTACCCTTGATGTTATCTATGAAGACGAAAAGAAGATGTATCTCGTTTTTGCGAAAAATGATAAAAAAGAGGAAATGGGATATATAAATTTCAGTCTTAATCCCCAACTACAGCGAACATGGTTGTGGAGAATAGAAACCTATGAACCTTTTCAACATCAAGGAGTTGCAACTGCCCTACTCTCATTTATGGAGTCAGAATCAATTTCTAGAAGATATTTTTGTATTGAGGGTAAATACCTCCCAACAAATGAATATGCAAAACCCTTTTATGAGAAATTTGGTTATGATATAGATTATGAAGGCTACAGTGAATTTATTTGGAAATCTCTTTATAAACAAAAGATTATTCCCTTTACAAAAATCCCTTTCCAGCCTTCCGAGAATGAACTCCAAGAAAAACCTCCAGAACTATAAAATCTTTATTATCAAATTTTTATTATCAAATTTATATTATCAAATTTTTATTATCAAATTTATATCATCAAATTTATATCATCAAATTTATATCATCAAATTTATATCATCAAAAAAGACCAGTTTTCACTGGCCTTTTTGGCTCCCCGGGTCCGGCTCGAACGGACAACCTATCGGTTAACAGCCGAGTGCTCCACCATTGAGCTACCGAGGATTATGATTGCATTGCTATTCTCAAAATGTAACTATCAATGCTCATATATAATAACAAATGCAACAACAATTGTCAACAATAATTTCAATAATTTTCAAAAAATTTTTGTATTATTTTGTGGTTAGTTCTTCGTATTCGTTCAACTTGGTTTTTAGATAGTCAAAAGCCACTTCAAAAGGTTTTTCGCTATTTAGGTCAACCTGTATTGTCTTTAATAACTCTATTGGAGCTTCCGTTCCGCCTGCGCTCAAAAAGTTTTTATAATCTTGAACAGATATCTTGCCTGTTTTTAGATTTTCCACGATATTTATTGCAGATATTTTACCCGTAGCATACTGATAAACATAAAAATTATTATAAAAATGTGGTATTCCACTCCATTCATATTGAACTTCTTGCAAGACATCGACATTTTCACCGAAATACTTTTTTACAAGGTTCAAGTAAGTTTCGTTTATCACTGCAGAAGACAACTCTTCATTTTGCTCCACTTTGTTGTAAATTTTAAGTTCAAAATCAGCAAACATTGTTTGTCTAAAGATGGTAGAATGAAAGTTGGATAATGCTTCGCTGACATATACCAATTTTTCTTCCACTGTTTTGGAGTGTGCAATCATATAATCATTTAGCAAAAGTTCATTTACAGTGCTTGCAATTTCTGCCAAAAATATAGGATACTTCGAATTGGTAGCACTTTGAGTAGAGTCAGAATACACACTATGCATTGCATGACCCAGTTCGTGTGCCAAGGTAGAAACATCTTCGTATTCGTCTGTATAATTCAAGAGAATCCTTGGAGTTTTCTTGGTTGCCATAGTTTGATAGCCCCCATACACCTTATTTTCGGAGGGATAGACATCAATCATATTATTCTGAATAATATGCTTTATGTGTGCAACATAATCCTCTCCTAGCAAGCATAGTGCCTTGCAAACAATATCTACCCCCTCGTCGTAGGAATATTTTCTTTCAACTTTTGTAGGGTTATAATATACATCTGCCAAAGAAAAGTCTTTCAACTTAAGATATCTCTTTTTGATGTCAAAATATCTATGTTCCAATGGAAGATTTTTCTCAACATTCAAAATTACATTATGATAAACAGAAACAGGTATTTCATCGCTATACAAAGCCCCTTCTAGCGAACTACTGTATTTTCTTGCCCTTGCAAAAAACACTTCCTTTTTCACTTCGCCAAGATAGTTGGATGTAAGGAAATTGTTATATCTCCCCAGAGCCCCTTTCAACTCTTTGTATGCATTTAACCTCAAAACTCTGTCTGGACTGTTGAGGTATATACTTGCCATACTGTTTGTCATAGAATGCAGTTCGCCTTTGCTATCCTTAACCTTTTTATACTTCAAATCTCCGTCCAAGAAGTTTGTGTGATTTTGTGAAAAATCATCAGAAAAATTGGTCATCATAGACAATAGTTTTTCGCTTGACTCGTCTATTATATGAGGTTTTTTCCTTATCAAACCTTTCAAAGTCCTGGAATAATCAGCAAATTTGTCGTTGTTTAATAAATTTGTCAAAAATGCCATATCCAATTGTGATAGTTGAGGCATTGCGAAAGACACCGCCACAGCATATTGTGTAACAAGGTTATCTACCTTGTTTACCATTGCCTGAGCGATATTATTTGATACATCTACATCTCTTTTGCAATTTGCATATATATACAGCGACTCCAGTTCGATAGAGCATTTTTCGTCCAATTTCAAAAATTTTAGGATATTTTCTTCGCTGATCAGTTTGTTGTTGAAAGATTTCAGTTTGGCTATCTGTGTTTCAATTTTTTTGTATGCTTTTTGCCACTCTTCGTCATTTGTATAATAATCTGCAAAATTCCACTTGTATTTTACATCAATCTCTTCTCGTTTTTTCACATCACACCTCTAAAATAAGTTTATTACAAACCCTAGCAAACTACCCAATGCAAACAGCAATCCGACAATGAGTAGGTTTTGTTTGACATTTTTGTTCAACTTGAACAGCACCACTGTTGCAATGCCACAATTTACACACAACCCTGCAATACAAGAGCCAAAAGAAATCATACCATCCATAAACAAATTTGTAATAGCAATAGACAAAGCACAATTTGGTATCATACCTGCAAGAGCCACCAAAAATGGTTGAAATATGCCAGCCGACATCATAAATGTTTGGATAGATTCTTCCCCAACGAACAACACCAATATGCCAATAATTATATTCATAACAAGCACAAATGCAAATATCTTGATAGAGTGAAGAAGTGGGTGGAACAGAATCTCCTTCCACTTGCTATGATTTTTCTCCAACTCGTGATGACAACAACCATGAATTTCTACTTCTTCATCACAACAGTCATTCTCATTTTCGCAATCCTTTTCAGCACAACAATCTATATTTTCCCCACTTTTTGCACTGCCATTCGCTATTTTTACGTTTTGTGGCGTTGTAAGAGTATTTTTACCTTTCACTTTTATACTGCGGTAAATCACATCTATCAACATACCCACCGCAACAGCATACACAAACTTTATGCCAAGAATGAGAAATAAATTGAGATATTGCTCTGGTCGAGTAAGGAGCAAAGGCACTGCTTCGTCAGAGGTGGCAATAAAAATAGCCAAAAGAGAGCCAAGTGTAATAATTTTTTTGCTAAAAAGGTCTGTTGCCACCACTGAAAAGCCACACTGTGGAATAAGTCCAAATCCAGCACTTGCAACAGGTGCAAATTTGTTTTTTAGAAGGCTAGAAGATTTGTATTTTACCAAAATTTTCTCTTCCAAAAGTTCAATAAGCATATAGCAAACAAAAATAATCGGCAACATTTTTGCCGAGTCTATGATTGCATCTAAAATAACATCAAAAATTTCATTTAACATATCAAAATTTTACTACAACTTTGCCAATTAGTAAAGAAAAATTTGGGGTCTAGACAAGTTGTTACAAAAAATGTATAATTAAACTATGAAACAAATATACCTAAAAAAATCAATACTTGAACAAATAAAAAGAAAGTTTGCCTACGAATTTTCTTATGAAATTGTGGTCTTACCTCCAATTTTTAAGAGATACCCTTTGGTTTTTGATGTTATTTACCCTATTTGCAAGGTGATAGACAATGGTTTTTCTAGACCAGTTGGCATTGTTAGAATAAACAATTTTGGTGGCAAAAAACTAATAAAATTTGACCACCAAGACTTTTCGTCCGACAGAGATTTTACCAAAAAATATATCTATCAAAAAGACACCGAATACCTAAAGGCAACTATGGACCAACTCTTTTTCTGCCGACCAAAACTATGCCTTTTTGAAAACAAAAAATATCAATCAAAATATCTCGTTATGCTAAAAAATTTGGTAGGAGATCAGTTTTTTGAGTTTTATCAATCACTTGCCACTGGTGAAATAAAATATACCGACGTTCAGCCAAAGGTTGTGTTGGTCAGTCCCACCCCTCAGACAGAACCTTTGGCAAAAACAAATGCACTAAAATTGCAATTATCGTCCTTTGTAAAAAAGGAAATTGTTCCAGAATTTTTTGGCAAAAGTGCTTACGTGCGCATATGTTTTTATCAAAATTATGGAGAAATGTTGACCAACAAACTTTCTTCTAGCAAAGATGTTTCTCTAGCCAACCTCAAGTTCGAAGCAACCAAATGTTATGCCAAAGCCCTCAATGAGTTGTCTTCTGTGGATAGTCAAACAGATTTTTTGTGCAGATTGATACTTATCTGCCTCAATACCCTACTTATAAGAGAACGCACTCCACTAACCTCCTATTATATAGAAGAAATAAAGGACTCGCAAAATGCCTTTTATGAAGAAATCAACAATCTAAAAAACCAAAAAACAAGGAAACACCTAGAAGACGTTATGAAATCTATCTCTGCCGACTGCAACTCCACCCAATCTACCAGCCCAATATTCATCGGCTACAAAAGTATCTTTTTGCAGTGATTATATGCCCATATCCCCTATCTTACCTATTAACTAATCTATAAAACACCAACAAAAACAACAGCATATATTATCAAAAATACATTAACACCAAACTACTAAAAACATCAAATATAATCTATCACTAAATCTATGAACAATTAAGTATCTATTGTATAAAACACAAAAACTCCCCAAAAGGAGAGTTTTTTTGTAGTCTTACTATTTGTCATAGCACGATTATGATGCCTTGGTCAGTGTAACCTTGGTGTCTGCTGTGGAGCATGCCACTGTTGTGCCACTGGTTGCTGTGCCTATGGTGCTGTATGGTCCTTCAGCGCCATTGTAGTAGGTGCTGGTTGGCAGGGTTATAGTCTTCCCACTCTGCAAGTTGTATGGCAGGGTTATACTAGTAAGTTGGTCGCAACCAGATAGCATATCATCAAAGTTAGTGCAACTTGCTAGATTAAAATTGCCAAGGTCTAGGCTGGTTAGTTTATTAGCATAGTAGAACATACCTTCCATATTTGTTACCTTGCTGGTGTTGAAATTTTCGCCCAATATCAATGTTTCAAGATAACATTTATATGCACGAGTATGATAAACATTAAACATCCAGCTCATATCTGTTACATTGCTGGTGTCAAAACTACTAACATCTAGTGTAACCAATTTATAAGCTTCGCTGAACATAAATGACATGTTGGTTACCTTACTGGTATTGAAATTATCAAAATTTATTTCAGTAGGATACATGCTCGAATACATTTGTCCCGAAAACATGAAACTGCAATCTTGTGGTGCATAGATAGTTGCTGGTGAATAAATTACTATATTGGTTTTGTCATCACCCCAATAAGCTGTTACATCTTCCACTCCATCAGCTGGCACAAATGCTGATGTGTCAGTTTCGCTATTTGTTCCTACCGACACATTATTTGCTAGGCCTGCAATTTTAGACACATCTTTAGTAAATGTAACTACCCCACTAACACTCCCCACCTTGCTTGGCCATTCCTTAGAAAGATATGCCACCTCTGTGCCACGTTCTGCACAGGTCATATTGAATATGAATAGGTTGGTGCTGTCGGA
>CAMENR010000020.1 GCA_945928645.1 uncultured Clostridia bacterium
GCAACGATATAGCAGAGTTGTCTGTTTCTGCAAAAAAGGATAAGATAATCAACTCCGGTGTAGATAACTTAAGTCTTTCAACTCAAAAATTGGTCCTTGGCTACCAAGAAACAGGCAGAATATATATGTTGCTCCAAATCACCCCAGGAATAGTAGCAAACTATAATTCTGACAATACAAATCTTTTTCTATTCAGAATGACATGTGCAGAACGTGGCACAGAGGTGGCATATCTTTCTAAGGAATGGCCAAGCAAGGTGGGGAGTGTTAGTGGGGTAGTTACATTTACTAAAGATGTGTCTAAAATTGCAGGCCTAGCAAATAATGTGTCGGTAGGAACAAATAGTGAAACTGACACATCAGCATTTGTGCCAGCAGATGGAGTGGAAGATGTAACTGCCTATTGGGGTGATGACAAGACAAATATAGTAATTTATTCGCCAGCAACAATTTATGCTCCACAAGATTGCAGTTACATGTTTTCGGGAGACTATGGATCATCAACATATCCTAGTGAAATAAATTTTGATAATTTCAATACCAGCAAGGTAACAAATATGTCAGAAATGTTTCGCGAGGCTGCAGATTTGGTAACATTAGATGTTAGTGGCTTTGACACAAGTAATGTAACAGACATGAGCGGCATGTTTAGTGTATATCATACACGTGGTTATTACTGTAATCTCACAACACTAATCTTGGGGGAGAACTTTGATACAAGCAAGGTAACAGATATGTCTTGGATGTTTGCTAATTGTAATAAATTAACTGCTTTGGATGTTAGCAACTTTGATACAAGTAATGCAGGAAATATGTATGGTATGTTTAGTGGTTGTTCATCTCTAACCAGCCTAAAACTTGGCAATTTTAATCCTAGCAAAGAAACAACTATGCAAAATATGTTCTGCGATTGCTTATCACTCACCAGTCTAGATGTTAGTAACATTGACACTAGTAATGTAACAGATATGCAAAGTATGTTCTCCGGATGCTCATCACTCACCAGTCTAGATGTCAGCAACTTTGATACGAGTAAAGTAACAACTATGCGAAGTATGTTTTCCGGATGCTCATCACTCACCAGTCTAGATGTCAGCAATATTGACACCAGCAATGTAACAGATATGCAATATATGTTCTCTGGATGTACATCCCTAACAAGCCTAAATCTTGGCAACTTTAATCTTGCAAGTTGCACTAACTTTGAAGATATGCTCGCAAGATGTTCTGCTCTTGCTAGCATAACCTTACCATACAACTTGAAGAATGAAAATGTTATAATTCTGCCAGCCAGCGCCTACTTCGATGGTTCTGATGGAGCCTACGACACCATAGGTACAGAAACCAGTGGCACAACAGTGGCATGTTCTACAGTAGATAGTAAGGTTACTTTGGCCGCAAAAAATGTGCAGGTCGCATTTCTTACACGCAACTGGACTAATAGAATAGGGGATGATTCATCATTGAATACTGTAACCAAGTCTATAATCTTTACCAATGACTCTTCTAAAATATCCGGGTTGTCCAATAGTGTATCGGTGGGTACAAACAGCGCAACTGCAACTGACGCCGTAGGCATATGGGTGGAGGATGTGCGAGCCTATTGGGGAAGTGATAAATCTACCATAGTGATTTATTCTCCAGTGACAATATATGCCCCACAAGATTGTAGCTATTTGTTTACTATAGGACAGTCTAGTTACGGTAGCAACTTTTCTAAACTTACAAATTTAGATCTAACCAATTTCAACACCAGCAATGTGATAACTATGGAAGTGATGTTCTCCGGATGTCCAGCCCTAACCAGCTTGGATGCCAGCAACTTTGATACTAGCAACGTAACATCTATGGTTCATATGTTCTACAATTGCTCAAAACTAACCAGTCTAGATGTCAGCAGTTTTAATACAAGCAAAGTAACAACTATGAGCAGGATGTTCTCCGGGTGCACATCCCTAACCAGTCTAGACGTCAGCAACTTTGACACCAGCAATGTAACAGTTATAAATGAATTGTTTGGCTATTGCAAACTACTAACCAGCCTAGATGTTAGTAACATTGACACTAGTAATGTAACAGATATGCAAAGTATGTTCTCCGGATGCTCATCACTCACCAGTCTAGATGTCAGCAACTTTGACACCAGCAATGTAACAGATATGTCATATATGTTCTCTGGATGTTCATCTCTAACAAGCCTAAATCTTGGCAACTTTAATCTAGCAAGTTGCAATTACGTTAATAGTATGCTATCTAGTTGTTCAGCCCTTGCTAGTATAATCCTGCCATATAATTTGAAAAGTGGAAAGACAATAGCCCTGCCAGTCAGTGCCTACTACAATGGCTCTGATGGAGCATATGACGCCATAGGCACAGAAACCAGTGGCACAACAGTGGCATGTTCTACAACAGATAGTAAGGTTACTTTGGTTGCAAAGAATGTGCAGGCCGCATTTCTTACACGCGACTGGACTCGTAGAATAGGGGATAATACATCATTGAATACTGTAACCAAGTCTATAATCTTTACCAATGACTCCTCTAAAATATCCGGCTTATCCAATAGTGTATCAGTGGGTACAAACAGCGCAACTGCAACTGACGCCGTAGGCATATGGGTGGAGGATGTGCGAGCCTATTGGGGAAGTGATAAATCTACCATAGTGATTTATTCTCCAGTGACAATATATGCCCCACAAGATTGTAGCTATTTGTTTACTATAGGACAGTCTAGTTACGGTAGCAACAGTAGGCTTTCTAAACTTAGCAATTTAGACCTAACCAACTTTGATACCAGTAAGGTAAAAGATATGAAAGGGATGTTCTACTATTGCTCAGCGCTAACCAGCCTAGACGTCAGCAACTTTGATACTAGCAACGTAACAGCTATGAATGAAATGTTCAGGTATTGCTCAGCTCTAACCAGCCTAGACGTCAGAAATTTTAATACCAGCAACGTAACAGCTATGAATGAAATGTTCTCCGAGTGCAGATCCATAAAAAGCCTAGATGTTAGCAACTTTGACACCAGCAATGTCACAGTTATGTATAGTATGTTCAGTTATTGCAAAGCCCTAACCAGTCTAAATCTTGGCAACTTTAATCTAGCAAGTTGTAATAATGTTAATGGTATGCTATCTAGTTGTTCAGCCCTTGCTAGTATAATCCTGCCATATAATTTGAAAAGTGGAAAGACAACAAAATTGCCAACCAGCACATATTACAATGGCTCGGCTGGACCATATGACACCATAGGCACTGTAACCAGTGGCAGAACGGTAGCATGTTCCACAGCAAGTAACAAGGTTACATTGACCAAACGATAATAATATGTGGTAGATATGATATATTGATGTGTATTGTTGCAAACATAGATAGAGATATTAGCAAAAGTTATAAAGAAATACAAAAAACTCTCTCGTATGGGGGAGTTTTTGTGTTTTATAGAGTTATTATTTTTGATTATTATTTTTGATTATTATTTTTGATTATTATTTTTGATTATTATTTTTGATTATTATTTTATTTCATTTTAAGGATATGTTTGCTACAAAGAGTGGTTTGGGAATTTGGATTGGGTGGTTTGTTTTTGATTTTTTGGTTATTTTTTTTGTGGGAGGGGGAGCAAGTCTAAACATTTGAAGGGGGAATTTCATATATAAAGCAAAAGGGTAGGTAATATATGAAAGAAAATATTGCAGTGATTTTTGGTGGAGTGAGTGTGGAACATGATATTTCGGTGATAACTGGCTTGCAGGTGCTTGCCAATTTGGATAGGGAAAGAGAAAATGTTATCCCCATTTATATTGCAAAAGATGGGAGGTTTTTGACTGACGAGAAGTTTTGGGATATTGAAAGTTTTGCAGGTGAAGATAATTTTGACAAGGCAAAACAAGTGATATTGGGCGAGGGTGGAAGGTTGTTTTGGGCAAAGGGAAAGAGGGCAAAGTTGCTGTGCAAGATAGATTTTGCTTATCTTGCTTTGCATGGTGGAAGGGGAGAAAACGGTTGTGTTCAGGGGCTTTTGGAGTGCTGTGGGGTAAGATATTCTAGCAGTGATTGTTATGCCAGCAATATTTGTATGAACAAGTTTATGACCAAAATGGTGGCAAAAGAGCAGAAAATCCCAGTGGTAAAAGGGGTTTTGCTGGGTGAAAAGGATAAAAATATATCCGCAGAAGAACTTTTTGAAAGGGTAAAAGGGCTAAATTATCCTATTGTAGTCAAACCAAACAACCTGGGCAGTAGCATTGGCATAACCTTTTGCAAGGACCAAGAAATGTTGCAGGGGGCGGTGTCGTTTGCCTTTTTGTTTGATAGAGAAGTGTTGTGTGAGGAGGCTGTGAGTAACCTTAGAGAAGTTAATATCGCTTGCCTGGGTGCAGGGAATATGTGCGAGTGTTCCTTGGTGGAAGAAGTTACACCAAACAATGATTTTTTGACCTTTGAAAACAAATATCTTGGTGGTGGAAAGGGTATGGAGTCGCAAAAACGAATTGTGCCAGCAAGTCTTTCCAAGAAGATTTTGAACAGAATTGAAATTTATGCAAAAAAGATGTTTGAGGCATTAAAAATGAAGGGTTGTGTTCGTATGGACTTTTTGATGGACGAAAAGAGTGAAACAGTTTATCTAAATGAGGTAAATTCTATCCCCGGCTCATTGGCAAACTATCTTTGGGGGAACAAGGGTTATTCCTTTGGCGAGTTGTTGGAAAAGATGAAGTATTATGCTACACTAGAGCAGGAAGAAAAAGACAAAAAAGTAACACAATTCTCCTCTTCTGTGCTAAAAAATTACTCTATATCCACTGCAGAGAAGTTTGGAAAGTAAAAAAAAACAATTAAGATATATTCACTGCAAAAATTAGGTAGAGTTAGAAAAATTTGGGAAGGTTTTTCCCAGATTTTTTGTTGTAAAAAGAGTGATAATGTTGTATCCTTTTACAAAGGAAGTTGTTATGAAAGTATTGCGAAAGGGAAATTTAATTGAGATAGAAAGTCAAAATGACTTTGATATAGGGCAAATATTAGAGTGTGGACAAGTATTCAGTTTTTATAAGAAAGATTGTGGATATGTTGTTGTAAGTATGGACAAGGTTGCTCATATTTTTTGTAATGGGAACAAAACAACTATACAAACAAATGATGTTGAATATTTTTGGCATTATTTTGATTTGGATACAGATTATGACAAAATTAGGGGTAAAATCAAGGAATATTATCCACACTTTGATAAGTTTTGGCAAGGGGGCGAAAATATACGAATATTAAGGCAAGATGCTTTTCAGACCATTATCAGTTTTATTGTTTCTGCCAACAACAATATTGCTAGGATAAAGAAGATTCTAAACAACATAAGCAAAAAGTTTGGGCAAGAAATTGAGGAGGGGGTATATTCCTTTCCTACATTAGACCAACTAAAAGGGGCTACAAAGGAAGATTTTTCGCAAGCAGGGGCAGGGTATAGAAGTGAATATTTGGTAAAAACTATACAGTGCTTGCAACAGGAAGAATTTGATATATCCACAATGGCTCAGTTGTCAACAAAAGAGTTAAGAGAAAGGTTGCTACTCTTGTCTGGTGTAGGTGGCAAGGTAGCCGATTGCATTCTATTCTTTGGCTTTGGCAGGAGTGATAGTTTTCCAGTGGACACTTGGATTCGCAAGGCATACTATCTTTTTTGTTCCACCCCACGAAGCGACAAGGATATTTCCAAATATTTCTTAGATATTTTCAAAGAAGTTGCTGGTTATGCTCAACAATACATATTCAATTTTATGATAAATTTTAGAGAGGTTGCATAATCGTTTGTGCGAAGAATGTCGAAAAAAAGTATAGAAAATGCAGTCATTTCATTTTTTTATTGTTATTTTGTATGCTAAACTATAAAAAGGCACAAAGGAGGATAACAACTTGAAAACAAACATTGTTCTTGTTGGGCTTTATGACAAAATGACAAAGGCAGTTGCAAAAAAACTGGCTAGTGAACTTGATATGTATCTTGCAGATTTGGTAGAGATTGTTAAGTATAACTTGATGAATGAGGAAGAAATAGAGAAAATCTGCGGTATTCAATATCTTAATAAGCAAAAATCTAAAATTATTGGGGATATTTCTAGTTACGAAAACTCCATAATTCATTTGCCATATTCTATATTTGCAGAGGGTAAAACGCCAGATAAATTTAAGAAATATGGCACTACAATTTTTCTAAAAATATCTCTTACAACTTTTCAAAAGTTGTTGGATAGGGACAAGAGTTTGTCTGATGATGAAAAGAAAATTGAACTGCTCGCCTACAAAGACAGGACTGCAAATGCAGAAAAATTGTGTGATTTGACGGTGGATATTGACACAGTGGACTATACAACTGCTTACAAAAGGGTAAAAAGGACTTTGGACAATTTTCTTTTGTAAACAGATGATAATTGGAAATATTTTTGTAAATTATGGCGAAAAATGTAGAAAAATGTAAAAAATGAGGGTAAGATGAACGAAACATTAGTTAATTATTTAAGAGTAACTTCTTGTTTGGAGATAGAAAAGGCTGGTTCTGGACACCCAGGGGTGTGCCTAGATGGAGCACCTATTGCTTTTTCAATTTTCAAAAATGCAGTGATAGATTGCAACAATCCAAATTGGCAAAATAGAGATAGAATTGTCTTTTCTGCTGGGCATGCCAGTGCATTGTTGTATGCTTGCCTAAATCTTTTTGGATATGACATAAAGACGGAAGATTTGCAAAGTTTTAGACAACTTGGCTCAAAATGCAAGGGACATCCGGAAGTGGAAATTTGTGGAGTTGATGCTACTACAGGCCCGCTGGGACAAGGGATTGGTATGGCTGTGGGTATGGCAGTGGCAGAAGAATATCTTAGGACAAAGTTTTCGCATGGCAATCTCAGTCCAATAGACCACTACACATATTGTTTTGTGGGAGATGGCGACCTTATGGAGGGGGTTGCGCAAGAAGCAATTAGTTTTGCAGGCACACAAAAACTCTCTAGGCTTATACTTTTGTATGACAAAAATGACATAACAATAGAAGGATCTACAAAGTGTAGCAACAGAGAGAATGTAAAGCAAAAATTTGTTGCTATGGGTTGGAATGTCTTGGAAGTGGAAGATGGAAATAGTGTAGAGGATATAGACTTCGCTATTCTACAAGCCAAAAAAAATGATAAGCCAACAATAATAATAGTAAAAACAAAGATAGGTTTTGGCAGTGAACTGGAGGGAGATGCCAAAGTGCATGGCAAACCTCTAAGCAAGACTCAAATTGAGGTTTTGCGCAAAAATATAGGATATTTTGTGCCAGATTGGGCTTTGAATAGCCAGCAAAGAGAAGAAATAAAGACCATTCTTTTGGGCAAACAAAAAAAGGTTGATGAATACAAACAAAATATCGATGAATACAAAAGAAAGTTTCCACAAGATTTTTTGGAATATCAAAATCTGATAGGTGGTCAAAGTGTGGAGTTGTCCACATTGCTAAATGACGATGAAGAAAATATATTTGATGGCAGAAAGGTGTTGGGAAAAGTGCTGAATGAAGTGTATCAAATGGTGCCGATGCTCAGTTTGTGTGC
This sequence comes from uncultured Clostridia bacterium, assembly GCA_945928645.1. GTDB lineage: Bacteria > Bacillota > Clostridia > Christensenellales > UBA1242 > UBA7862. Next base: position 7,590 of record CAMENR010000020.1, read on the forward strand.
GGATTTAACACCCTCTACCAAAACGAATATAATAGATAGCGGAAAATTTTCTCCGGAAGATAGATTGGGGCAAAATATTATGCTGGGAATAAGGGAGCACGCAATGGGTGCTGTGTGCAATGGTATTGTGTTAAGCGGGTTAAGGGCTTTGTGTTCCACATTTATGTCTTTTGCCAACTATATGACTCCAGCAATTAGGTTGAGTGCAATGATGAATATCCCTGCATTGTATGTATTTACGCATGACTCCATATTGGTTGGAGAAGATGGGCCAACACATCAACCAGTGGAGCAAATAGCCACATTGAGAGCCATGCCAAACTTAAATGTATTTCGTCCTTGTGGGAAGGAGGAACTGCTGGCAAGTTTGCAAATACACCTTTTGGGCAAAGGTCCAAGTGCTGTGCTTATTTCTCGCAGTGCAGTGGAAGGAGCAAAAGATAATTTTGTTAAGGCTCTTCGTGGGGGGTATATCATAAAGGAAAGCAAAAATTATGTAGCAACTCTTATTTCTACAGGCACAGAGGTAAGTCTATGCAAAAAAGCAAGCAAATTGCTGGAGAAAAAGGGTATACCAATTAGGATAGTTAGTATGCCTTGTGTAGAGATTTTTGACAAACAAAGCAAAGCATATAAAGATAAAGTCTTGGATAGAAGCAAACCAATAATTTGTGTAGAGGCAAGTAGCGATAATATATGGCATAAGTATAGTCAACGAGAGGATTATGTGTTTGGCATAAATAGATTTGGTGAGAGTGGCAAACAAGAGGATGTGTGCAGGGCATTGGGTTTTGAAGAAAAAAATTTGGCAAAATATATAGAAAGACTAATATTTGTTTGATTTTAGCCAAATTAAATGTTAGAATATAAAGTCAATTGTGTTTTTTGGTTTGAAATTTTTCAAGTAATTAAACTGTAAATTTACTTTACTAATAGCAAGGTTACTTGACAAATAAACATTTTTTCTTATAATTATTTGTAAAGAAGATTTTTTGATTGCACAAAATACTAAATAGAGGTAGAGATGTTCAAAAAAAAGGTAGTTAGACTGATATTTACTTTGTGTCTAGTTGCAATGTGTTCTTTTGCAGCAGTCTTTTATGTTTTGGCTGCAACACAACAGGGCATCAATTCCAAACTCTATGTGGGATATACCCCAGTTAACAATGTTGTCTGCCAGGCCAGTGCAACATATCAAAGGGAAAAGGACTCCTCCGCAACGGCATTTTCTAGTAATAATGTAAATTTTGTATATTTGCAAAACCAAACCACTAGTTCTCTTACTGCCAATTCTTCTGCTCTTGCACTAAATGAATATAAGGGAAGTACTTATGTAATATTTGAGTTTACTTTTGTAAACAAAAACCCAGTGGCGTCCTATCATGTTAGCATATCACTAGCAGACACTTCAACTGTAACAGGCTTTGAAAGGTTATACTATTTTGGAACTTTATCCGCTACAACCCTAGCAGATAAGAAAACAGCGATTGAAACTAATGGAGTGGCAAACAGTGCTTTATCTAGCAAGTCTATAACTTTGGGGGATACAGGGAGCAACTCTGCGACCAACAAGGTGTATATGCTTGTAAAAATTGTAAAAGGAGTCAAAGGTTCTTTTACATCTAATGCAACCAACGGACTAAAGTTTACCTTGGCAACAACAACATAAAAACTAAACTAATATCCTGAATAAATATGGAAAAATCACAATACAAATCGGTAAGACTTAAGCATAAAGAAGTTTAAGTCTTTTTTTAATTGTGATATAAATTATTTCAAAAAGCAAAAAAGACCTGGATATAGTTGTTTTGGTAACATATTCTGGTCTTTTTTGATGCAAGAGATAAAGTTTTGCTGTTATCTTTTTGCTTTTTCGATAATATTTTGGGCTTCTTCTTTTAGGGTTTCGGCTGTCTTTCTTATTGTATTTTGTGCTGGCTTGTTCAAAGCCACAACAGTCGCACCAATAAGCCCTCCAATTACCACTCCAAGCAACATATCACAGTTCATAGTTTTCCTCCTTGCAAAATTATTTTGTGTAAAGATATGTGTTTGTTGCATGGCAATTTTTGGCAAAATTATTTGGAAAAAATTTTTAACCAAAAAAATTACTTTCACTATGTTTTTTGATTGATTGTTTTTGAAAATTGTTGTAAGATATATATTATCAAACTAAAGGTGGTTATGTATGTTAGAAGATTTTGATATAAACTTTTTGGAATTTGAGGAAAATCTTACAAAGAGAATTGATAGAATGAAATACGAATATTCCATTATTCGTGCGGGCAGAGCAAACCCTCGTATGCTGGATAAAGTATGTGCAAACTATTATGGTGTTATGACTCCAATCAGCCAAATGGCCAATATCTCTGTGCCAGAGGCAAGAATGATTGTTATCTCTCCTTGGGACATATCTACTGTTAAAGAGATAAACAAGGCAATTTTGGCAAGTGATATTGGGGTTACTCCAACTGATGATGGAAGACTTATTAGATTGGTTTTTCCAAGCCTTACTGAAGAGAGAAGGAAGGAAATCGCCAAAGAGGTAAAAAAGATAGCCGAGGAAACAAGAATTTCGGTAAGAACATTTAGAAAAGATGTTTTGGAAGTTTTTAAGCAAGCAGAAAAGGATAAGAAACTTACAAAGGACGAGCTGGAAACTGCCAACGAAAAAGTTCAAAAAATAGTTGATTCATACAATGGGGTAATAGACGACCTTTGCACAACAAAAGAAAAAGAAATTATGGAAGTGTAAGGGGTAAATATGTTTCGCAAGAAAGAAAAAGTTTGTGTTGATATGACACGAGTGCCACAACACGTTGCATTTATTATGGATGGCAATGGTAGATGGGCAAAAAAACGTGGTATGCCACGCACCTATGGGCATAAAATTGGGGTGGAATCACTAAGGGCAGTTGTTCGCAGAGCCAAGGAATTGGGGATAAAAGTTGTGTCTTTTTTCGCTTTTTCCACAGAGAATTGGAATAGGTCAAAAGAAGAGGTAACTGAAATATTTCGCCTTTGTCGAGAATTGCTTGAAAAGAAAATGCAAGATTATATAGATAGCGATATGAGATTTTGCGTTATTGGAGATTACAGCAAGATTGCTGAGGTAGACAAAGATTTGGTTGATGAAATATCCAATCTTATTTCAAAAACAAAAGACCACACAGGTATGGTGGTGAATGTGGCTCTAAATTATGGTGGAAGGGCAGAGATTGTAAGGGCTTGCAATAAGATTATAGCAAGCGGAATAAAAGAGGTGGATGAAAAAACTTTTGCCGGCTATCTTGACCAGCCAGATTTGCCTGATCCAGACTTTGTAATAAGGACTAGTGGTGAAAATAGAGTCAGCAACTTTATGATGTGGCAGATGGCATATGCAGAATTGTATTTTCCAAAGACCTACTGGCCAGACTTTAGAGAAAAACAGTTGGACGAGGCAATCGTGGAATTTCAAAAAAGAGATAGACGTTTTGGTGGGATAAAATCCTAAATCTCTTAAATATCTGCTAAAAATATGGATAAATTTGGAAGTTTTGTAAAATCTTTAATAAAGAGGTTTATGACGGACTTTCCAAAAAATTATTGTTTGAATTACAAAAAACTTGACAAAGAGATAAAAACGGATAATAATACAACAGACTACAAAAAACAGAAGGAAAGAAAAATGAAAGAAAAAGTTAAAGTTGGGCTTTTGCTCTTGTTGGTGCTTTGTGCAGTGTTGGTAATAGACTACTTTTCTAGTTATGCATTTGATTTGATTGCATTGGCTTTTGCTCTGATTGCCTCTACAGAATATGCACGTTTGCAGTTGAAATCTGGTATGCCATGCTTTAAGTGGACCCCTCAAATTGCCACAGCAATGATATTTATTTCTGCCATAATTGGTTATCTTTGCTCGGCAAGTGCAATAGTTATTTTGCTGATAGAGATCATTGTTGTTGGATTGGTATATTTGGCAATATTTGTGGGTTCTGCCTTTATTTTGAAGGAAGACACAAGCAAAGATGAGTTCCGTCAAGCAGTGGGAATGAGCAATACAAGATTTGCCTTTTTTAAGTCAAACAATACATTGCTTGCAATATTGTATCCAGGAGTTATGTTGCTGTTTATCACCATGCTAAATCATTGTCAAGACTTGGGTTTTGGTGCTTTTTCTGCCAATACAGAAGGGGCAAATATGGGTTTGTTGGGTATTATACTAGTGTTTGCAATTTGCTGTATGTCTGATACATTTGCCATGTTATTTGGGACATTGATAAGGGGCAAGAAATTATGCCCAAAGATTAGCCCTAATAAGACTATTTCTGGTGCGATATTTGGGTTGATTGGTGGTATGCTTGGTGCTATGTTAGTGTATTTCGTTGGTGGAGCGATTTACAAAACAATATTTGCTAATGTTGCTTGGTGGGAATTTATTATAGTAGGTTTTATGGGCTCTGTGGTGGCTCAACTAGGAGATATATTCGAATCTGCTGTCAAGCGCAAGGCAGGAGAGAAAGATTCTGGAGATTTGTTTAGGAGTCATGGTGGCGTGCTTGACAGATTGGATAGTGTTATTTTCGCTGTTCCTTATATTTTTATCTGCCTGCTATTTATATTTGGTTAATAGATTTGGCAATATTTTAAGGGCTACAGTCAAATTATTATGTAGCCTTTAATATTGGTTAATAATATCTTTGCTGTTTTGAATATTCACATACAAAGGGTTATTTTTGTGTAATATGTAGTTAAGAGTAATAGTAAAATTTATTATGGTATAAATGTAAATGTCTTAATGGAAAATAGCAATGATTAAGCATTTTTGAAACAATGTTTTATATTCTTTTTGTGTAACAAATTGTTGCATATCATAAAAGGGGAGATTGATGAGTTTTTTTAGTTGGGTTTTGTATATAGCCTTGGCAATTCTTGTGCTGATGATTATGATTATGGTGCATGAGTTTGGGCATTTTACAGCGGGAAAGTTGTTAAAATTTAAGATAAACGAATTTTCTATTGGCTTTGGCAAAGCATTGTTTCAAAGGAATATGAAAGATGGGACAAAATTTTCAATTCGTATGGTTCCATTGGGTGGATTTTGTGCCTTTGAAGGAGAAGATGAAGAGGGAGAAAAGGAAGGATCTTTCAACTCTCAACCTGTTTGGAAAAGGCTAATTGTGCTATTTATGGGGGCATTTTTCAACTTTCTCTCAGCAATACTTGTTTCTATCATTTTTTTGATGTGCTTTGGCTATGCAGATAATGTTGTTGTTGCAAAGGCAAATTTGCCTTCAGGTGTAACTGCAGAGTCGTGGTTGATGGAAGGGGATAGAATAGTTGCTGTTAATGGGACAAACACAGATTTTGTCTATGACAATTATTTCCATACCCTTATTGCTGGTTACGATTATGATGAATCTTTTACAGTAACAGTGCAACGTAATGGGGAATATAAGGACTTAGTAATCTCAAAAAAAATGTGGGACGATGTGAGAAGTGAACAAGAATCAACCTCTTATGTCAAAAAATATACCTTGGACGGAGAAACATTCAATTATGCTGTTGTGTATAAGCCTGAACTCTCCGGCAAATATCAACTGGTAAAACTGGATAAGGACAACAACATTTTGGCAACATACAACGCAGAAGAAACAGCAAATGGATATCTTGTAAAAGAAAGTGAATTAAATAAAACATTTTTGATTGTTCCAGACAGTGAAAATCCAGAAAGTTTGAGTGCTTTAACACTAAAAACGTCCATTATTGGAATAAATACAGCAAACTACAAATATGGCTTCTTTGAGGCGTTGTGGGGTTCGGTAGTATTCTGTTGCAAGTGGGTGTGGAAGATACTTATTATTTTGTGGCAACTTATTACTTTCCAAATTGGCATATCCAACCTTGGTGGGACAATTACAACAGTGGTTACCATGGCACAAGTAGCACACACAAACCTAGCCAATTTGCTATTACTATTCCCATTGATATCTGTAAACCTTGCGGTATTTAACCTATTGCCAATACCAGCAATGGACGGTGCGAGAATGCTTTTTGTATCTATCGAGGGTATTAGGGGTAAGCCAATAAACAGAAAAATTGAAGCAAATATTCACTTCTTTGGGCTTATTGCTTTGCTGGCATTTATATTCGTGATTGACATATTGCATTTTGTGCTTTAGAATATATATATGGCAACTAAACAAGAATTTTTGAATTTTATAAACAACAAAACCTGCAATAAATTCAGTTTTATTAGGCTGAAGCAGGTTTTTTTTGATGCAACAAAAAACTGTTGTATGATACAATTTATTTATCCGTCAGACAAGGTTTTATCTGAGTTGGACAAAAGTGAAATTGAAAATGCTGTAAAGGAATACATAACTGCCCCTTGCAGTGTAAATGTTAGGATAAACAAGAGTTTTGTGGAAGTTCCACTTATCTTGGAGCAAACCAAAAACTTTTTGTCCAAAAACAACCCCATTGTTGCACAGGCATTGAGTGATGAAGACTATGAAATATCCTTGTTGTTTCCTGTAGAGATAATTATAAAAATGGAACAATCACTGGTGGATTATTTTGAAAAAAACGATATTGCAAGAAGATTGGAAAATGATTTGAAGCAAAACTTTTGCACCGAATTTGATATAAAAACCAAAGTAGTGATAAAAGAGATCAACAGCGAGCAGATGTTGGCTGACAGATTGCAAGCAATCAGGCTAAAGAGTGATTTGGACAGTCTTGTAGCCCAGAGTCATGACAAGTATTTTGTTAAAAATAAAAAAGTGATTGTGGGCAAGGAGATATCTCTTTCGCCAAGATACATAAACACTGTAAAAAAAGAATATGATAGTTGTGTTTTGGGTGGAATGATATGTTTTCTTGCAGAAAAAACTTTCAAAAGAAAAAAATCAAAACCAAACGAACAGGGTGAGGAAGAATACATTGAAAAACCACGTTTTACCTTTCAACTTAAAGATGAAACAGGCAGTATGAATTGTGTTGTGTTTCCAAGCAAGGAGGCCTATCACAAAATGCACTTGTTGTCCAATGGCAACACTGTTGTTGTGGAAGGGAAGATCCAAAAGTGGAATGGTTCTTTTGATATGGTTGTAAAGAAAATCTCCCTTTGCGACTTGCCAGATAAAAATGAAGTGGTTACCATTGCTAGTCAAGATGAAATTGTTGATTATAGATATGTCCGCCCTCAAAAATATACTAGCGAAAGGCAGACAAGTTTGTTTTTTGAAAGGAAGTTGTCTGAGCAAGTAGAGAGAGGTAAGTTTGTTGTTTATGACCTCGAAACCACAGGCGTTGACCCTGCAAAAGATGAAATAATAGAAATTGGTGCATTAAAAATAGAAAATGGAGAGTTTAGCGAATTTTGGACAACTCTTGTCAAACCATCAAGACCTATTCCGCCTGATGCAACCAAAGTAAACAGGATAACCAATGATATGGTTGCTCATTGTTATAATATTAGTCAGATTATTTCTGACTTTTACCTTTTTTGCAAAGATTGCACGATAGTGGGTTACAACAGCAATGCCTTTGACAATTTATTTTTGCAAAAGGCAGGGAACAATAGCAAAATATCTTTTGACAATCCTGTGCTTGATGTATTCCTTATGGCAAAGCAAAAGTTAAAAGGATTAAAGAATTATAAACTTGGCACAGTGGCAAAATATCTTGATGTAAACCTAATTGATGCTCATAGGGCATTGAATGATGTGATTGCCACAGCGGAAGTATTTTTGAAACTTTATTAGGCAGAACTTTGCAAATATTTTACCTTTCTTTGAACAAAAAGTATAAATTTTTTTGTCGAAAATTGGCAGAAAAGTTAATAAGATAGGTCATTTTGTATAAAGAATAGGTAATATATAGCGAAGATATTAAAAAATAGTGAAAAAAAGTGATATTGGGACTTGATATTTGCAGTTTTATGTGTTAAAATAACTATGCTTTATTATGATGAGTATTAAGAGTGGTTTTCCACTCTTAATTGCTATCTAGAGATGGAGGAGAAATTGAAGCAAAATATTGCAACTATAGTGCAAAATGCTCTTAGTGAAGTGGTCGCAAGCGTGGGCTGTGAACTCTATGATGTGGAGTATGCAAAAAAGCAGAATGGAATGAATTTAACTTTGTTTATTGTTTGCAAAGATAGGATTGTAACCATTGACGATTGCGAACGTGTTCATAAAGCAGTTGACCCAGTATTAGATGAACTTAATCCTACGGGAGATACCCCATACATTCTCAATGTATCATCACTTGGGTTGGATAGACCAATAAAGTCGGATAAAGATTTTGCTTGGAATATTGGCAAGCAGGTAGATGTAAAGTTGTTTGAAAATGTGTGTGGCAAAAAAGAGTTTGAGGCAAGGATAGATAGTTTTGATGGCAAAATAGTTACTTTTGATATCGGTGGCGAAAAGATTGAAGTGCCAAAAACTTTGGTTGCAAGGTGCAAACTTCATTTGCAGTTTTGAAATGGCAGTTAGAATGTGCCAAATATAATGTATAAAGAAAAGTTTAAGGAGAATAAAATGGTAAATAAAGATTTTTTTGTAGCGCTGGACGATTTGGAAAGAGAAAGGGGAATAAACAAGGAAGTGTTTGTAAATGCGCTTGAACAAGCATTGACTTCTGCATACAAGAAGAATTTTGGGGAAGCAATGTCTGCGAGTGTAAAGCTTAATCCAGAAAATAATACAATTAAGGTTTACAGTTACAAGACTGTAGTAGAGGAAGTAACTGACCCAGATAAAGAAATTTCTTTGGAAGATGCAAGGGCTATAAAGAAATCTTATGAAGTGGAAGATGTTATCTCTCAAGAAGTTACTCCAAAAAATTTTGGAAGAATTGCTGCTCAAATTGCAAAGCAAGTGGTCCTTCAAAAATTGAGAGAAGTGGAACAAGAAAATGCAATGAGTGAACTATCAGAAAAACAGAATGAACTGGTAACGGGGCTTATTAAAAGGATAGAAAACAACATTGTTTATGTAGAAATTCCTGGAAGTTCGTTAGAATGTGTTATGCAGGAACATGACCAAATCCCTGGCGAAAACTATGCAATAGGCGACAGGGTTAAGGTGTATGTAAAGAATATTAGAGATTTTAAGGACTTTTCAAAAACATCTTTTGTGCAGGTTTCCAGAAGCAATCCTGGCTTTGTAAAAAAACTCTTTGAACTGGAAATCCCAGAAATCAAATCAGGTGATATTGAAATAAAGAGCATTGCAAGAGATGCTGGGTATAGGTCAAAGGTTGCTATCGTGTGCCACAACCCAAACATAGACGCTTTGGGCACTTGTGTAGGGAACAAGGGTTTGAGGATAAACAACATAATAAGCGAAATGAATGGCGAAAAAATTGATATTGTGGAATATTCTGATAATCCACTTGAATACATCGCTAGAGCATTAAGCCCTGCAAAAGTGCTAACTGTGTATGCCTTGGAAGGTCAGAATTGTGCAAGAGCAGTTGTTCCAGATGATAAATTATCATTGGCTATTGGACGTGGTGGTCAGAATGTTAGACTAGCAGCAAAACTTACAGGTTGGAAAATAGATGTTAAGAATGAGTCAGTAGCCAAACAACTAGACGGAGAATTGCTTTTTAACCTAGAAAATGGAGTTGAAGCAGATAGCAAAAAGGAAGAAAACCCAGATTCTATTGAAGAATAAATGAGAGAGGTATAGTATGCCAAAAAAACAGCCACTGAGAATGTGTGTTGCGTGTAGAGAAATGAAAGAAAAACAAGACCTACTGCGAGTCGTAAAGACCAAAGAGGGAAAAGTTTTTGTGGACCAAACATTCAAAGCAAATGGTCGAGGGACATATATTTGTAAATGTAAAGAGTGTGTGCAGAAGGCGCAAAAGTCCAAAGCCTTGCAAAGAGCATTTAAGCAAAATGTTGGGCAAGAGATTTATGAAGAGATAGGGAGATTGATTTTAGCCAATGAGCAATGAAGAAAAACAACAAAACATAAACAACATAAAATCGCTTAGCAAATTGAGCAACGAAGGTGTGGTGCCTTCACTTTTTCGTGAAGTAAAATATGCAAAACAACAAGTGCTTAATATGCTTAATTCTCTACGAGAAAAAGCAAATGCAGTCCGTCGTGAAGAAGAAGGCAAGGCAAGAGCAGAGGCTTTGAGGGTTCAAGCGCAAAAAAGACTTGCCACAGTGCAACAAGACAGAAGTGGTGAAAAATCTTTTGCAGAACTCTTTGAACAGTCAACAGATAAACAAGTAGCAGAAGAACCAAAAGAATCTATTCAAAAAGTTGAAGAGAAAAAGGTAGAAGTGCAAGAAAAACCTGCTGAAAAGGTGGTTGAAAAACCTGTTGTGGAGAAAAAGGAAGAACCTAAGCCTACCTATCAACAGCCAAAGGTGCAAAAGCCTGTTACACAAAATAGATTTGTCCAGCAAGACAGATATCAAGGCACCAAACCTAGATATCCTCAACAACAATCAGGACAACCTCAAAGGGCTGGCTCAAACAATGGCTTTAGACCTTATAACAATTACCCAATGCGTAATGACAAAACAAGACCTTTCCAGCAAAACAGACCTTTTGGGAGCAATCAACAAAGGCCATTTGGGGCTTTGCAAGGGCAAGGACAAGGTCAAGGGCGATTTGCAAAACCTATGGGGGCAAGTGGGCAAGTTCGTGCTCAAAATAAGGCGCTTACAAGCATTATTCCAAGGAGAAATGCTCAATTGGAGTCTGCAACCACTGCTTTTGCTTCAAAAGAAAGAACTTTTGGGAATAAGAAAAAGTCTAATGAGAGAGTAGATACAGAAAAGAGAATCAACAAGAAATCTCTATTGAGGAGAGGGCTTATTGAGGAGGCAAACATTGAGGAGAGAATGGTCACTAGGAAGCTTAAACTCAAAAAGCCAAAAACTGATGTTGCCCCTGTGGTGTGTGCGCCAATTACCAATGCAGTTATTACAACCAACAACCTCACCGTAAAGATGCTCTCTGAAAAGATTGGCAAACCTGTAACAGAAATCATCAAGCAACTGATGATTTTGGGTATAATGACCACAATCAACAGCACGATAGACTTTGCAACAGCAGAACTGGTTGCAAGTGAGTTGGGAGTTACTCTTGAATTAAAACTTGAAAAAACTTATGAAGAAAAACTGAAAGAAAATGCCATTGATGACGGAACAAACACCGAAAAACGTGCTCCTATTGTTACTATTGTTGGACACGTTGACCATGGCAAGACTTCACTGCTTGACTATATCAGAAAGACTCATGTTACAAGCAGTGAAGCCGGTGGGATAACTCAATCCATTGGTGCATATTCTATCAACTGGAAAGGTGAAGATATAACATTTATTGATACTCCAGGACACGAAGCTTTTATCAACATGCGCAAACGTGGCACAGAGATAACAGATATAGCAGTGCTTATTGTGGCAGGTGATGATGGTGTAAAACCACAGACCATAGAGGCAATTAAACACATAAAAGAAGCAAAAGCACCTATAATTGTGGCTATAACGAAGATTGACAAGCAAAATGTAGATATAGATAGAATAAAACAACAACTTGCAGAACAAGATGTATTGCCAGAAGATTGGGGCGGAGATGCCATTGTGGTGCCAGTTTCATCTGTTACTGGGCAAGGAATTGACCAGTTGCTAGAAACAATATTACTGGTCGCAGAAATGCAAGAACTTAAATGCAACAGAGAGAGAAATGCTGTTGGGACGATTGTAGAAGCAACTTTGGACAAAAATAGAGGTCCTATTGCAAATATTATTGTTCAAAATGGAACGCTTAAAATTGGTGATAGTATAGTTTCTGGTTTTGCATTGGGCAAAGTTAGAGCCTTGGTGGATAGTCGAGGGAGAAATGTTCAAAAGGCAGGCCCTTCAACACCAGTATCCGTTTTGGGTTTTGACAGTGTTCCAAAAGCGGGTGACAGCATTCAGGCAGTGGACGAAAAATTCAGTAAAAATGTTATTGAAGAACGACGTATCAAGATGGCTCAAGAGAAGATTGAACATGGAGCAGGCAAGAGTTTGGATGAATTCTTAGCCACTCCAATCAAAGAAGATATGAAGACTCTTAATTTGCTTATCAAGGCAGACAGTCAAGGCTCGGCAGAGGCACTAAAGCAAAGTTTGGGAGATATCAAAAACGAAGAAGTAGAAGTAAAAATTGTATCTTGTGGAGTTGGAAATATCAATGAAAATGATGTTCAACTTGCAAAGGTTTCTGGGGCAATAATTATTTCATTTGATACAAAAGTTTTGGGCAAAATTTCTACTTATGCAAAACAAAATAAGGTAGAAATAAAGCAATATGATATTATTTACAAGGTAATTGAAGATATCGAAAAACTAGCAAAATCTATGATGGCTCCAAAATTTGAAGAAAAAGTCGTTGGGCATGCAGAAGTTAGGGCTTTGTTCAAGATAAGCAGTGTGGGGACTATTGCAGGAAGTTATGTTTTGGACGGTAAGATTGTTAGAAATTCTTCCGTAAAGATTACTCGTGGTGGCAAGGAAATTTTCTCTGGCAAGATTGCTACATTAAAACGTGGCAAAGATGATGCAAAAGAAGTGGCAAGTGGTTACGAATGTGGTATCAAGATTGATGGCTTTAATGATGTGCAAGAAGGGGATATCATCGAGAGTATTGTAAGGGAACAAATTTTTTCGTGAGGTGAGAAATGAACAGTAGGATTGAAAGGGGAAATTCTCAACTAAAGAAAAAACTATCTGGGATAATTTCTTATGACCTAAGTGACCCAAGAATTTTGGAAAATATGGTTACTGTTACAAAGGTTTCACTTTCCAGTGACCTAAAATATGCAAAAGTGTTTGTTAGTGTTTATGGAGAAACAAATCCCCAAGAAGTGATATCTGCTCTAAAAAAGGCAGAGGGACACATAAAAAAATTGCTTGCTGGTAAGTTGGAGTTTAGGATGATGCCTACATTCGACTTTGTTTTAGACACCAGCGAAGACTATAGCGAAAAAATAAACAAGTTGCTAAAAAATATAACATACAGCAGTCAAGAAGATGAAAACATTAGTGATTGAAATTTTTGCCAAGATATTTCTTGGCATTAAATTTTTTTGAACATAAATGGAGTAAAAATGAGTGTTGATAAAAAAAAGTTAAACAAAGTGGCACAAGAATTGCTTAAGGCAAACAATATTGCATTGTTCTGTCATCAAGATCCTGATGAAGATGCACTGGGATCTTGTGGTGCGCTAAAAATTGCACTTAAAAAGTTAGGTAAAAAGGTAGAAATTTTTTGCGAGGACAAGGTTAAAGACAATTTGGAATACCTTGGGGTAAAACTTTGTGATAGCAAGGAAGAATTAAAATACTTTGACACATTTTGTTTGGTTGATGGTTGTGGGGCATATAGGACAGGAAGTTTTGAATCATACTTCGACAAGGCTAGCAAGAGGTTGTGCATTGACCATCATCAAGTGGAAGAATATACATTTGACTGTGCCTATCAAGACCCAAGTTGCTCTAGCGCAAGTGATATTGTTGTGGAAGTTATATCTCTTCTTGGGGTGGAGTTTGATTCACAGATGGCAACTCTATTGTATGCAGGTATAACTGCAGATACAGGCAGATTTTTGTATCCTTCATCAACCCCAGAAGATAGCCTAAATCATGCAAGTCTTATGATTAAGTTTGGGGCAGACAGGGATAAGGTGAATTTTAACTGTTTTAGACGCAAAGACAAGGATTATCCACTATTCCTAAAGCGGTTTTTGAAAAATACAAAAACATATTTTGATGGGAAAGTGTTTTTCACTACAATAAGACACAGAGAGTATTCAAAATATAAGGATATGTGGGAGAATAACAACTTGCCAAAGACATTAGATTGGGTAGATGGTTGTGAAGTAGTTGTTGTTGCAGTTGAAAAGGAGAAGGGATATTTTCATCTTGGATTTAGGTCAATAGGGGATATAAACGTGGGGAATATTGCTCGCAAGTTTGGTGGCGGAGGGCATAAAAATGCTTCGGGAGGGGAGTATTTTGGTTCTCCTTTGGCGATGAAAAAGACATTGCTAGGCGAATTCAAATTTCTTTGCAGATAATCTTTGCTTTTATATATTTTTAAGAGGGTTATGTCTTATAATTTTTTGAATTGATTTGCAAAATTTTATGTTGCTGATAAATGTTTTTGGGAGAAGTGAATGATTGGAATTTTGGTCGTTGACAAACCACGTGGCATATCATCTAGTGATGTGGTGGTTAAAGTAAAAAAATTGCTGAATGAAAAAAAAGTGGGGCATATGGGCACTCTTGACCCATTGGCAGAAGGGGTTTTGCCCCTAGGCATTGGCAAGGCGACCAAACTCTTTGACCTTTATCTAAAAAAAACAAAGGAATATATTGCAACTTTTGCTTTTGGGGAGCAAACGGACACCTTGGATATGGAAGGCAAAATTGTGGAAACAAGTGAAGTCATCCCCACAAAAGAGCAATTGGAAAAGGCAATAGAGCAAAACTTTTTGGGTAAAATAACGCAACTTCCTCCAAAGTTTTCCTCCAAAAAGATTGCTGGAAAGAGGGCTTGTGATATTGTTCGTGGTGGGGGAGAAGTAAATCTCTCGCCATGCGAAGTGGAAATATACAGTTTTGAAGTGATTGACGAGGTGGAACAGGGTGTTTTTAGGTTTAGGATATTGTGTTCGGCAGGGACATATATTCGCTCGCTGGCAAGGGACCTTGCGAGGTCAGTAGAGTCTGTAGCGACTATGACTAAACTTGTTAGGACAAAAAGTGGTCCATTTTTGTTGGAAAATGCTATAAAATTTGATAAACTAAATTATGATGAGATTTCTTCACACATTATCTCATTGGAAAAGGCTTTGACAGATTTGCAAAGAGTCGTCGTAAACGATGAAGAACTTTCAAAGTTAAGGAATGGCATAAAATATGCCAAATTTATTGGTAAATCTGGACAAAAAGAAGATATTTGTGTTTGGAAAGACAATAAAGTAGTTGGTTTAGGCGAAGTGAAAGATGATGGCTGGCTACGGATAAAAATTTATTTTTGAAAAAGGAGATAAAAGATGATAAGATTTGGCCCATCGGGTAATTGTGATTTGTTTTATGACCAAGGCTTCAAAAGTAGTCTTGATGCTCCTGCATGGCTAAAAAATAGAGGCCTTAGTGCCTATGAATATTCATTCTCTCGAGGGTTTGCATTAAGCGAATTTATGGCAAAGAGTTTGGGAGAAAAATGCAAGGAAAATGGGATAGAACTCTCTGTGCATGCACCATATTACATTAACCTAGCCAACCCAGACCCAGTGATGATAGAGAAGTCTTTTGGATACATAATTACCAGCCTGAAATACCTCAAAATTATGGGGGCTCGCAGATTGGTGTTCCATCCAGGGACTTGTGGAGGTCTGCCGAGATGCGAAGCAGTAAAACTTATGAATGAAAATATGAAAAAACTGGTGGAACGCATCAAGGCAGAGAACTTCGATTTTGACTTTATTCTTTGTCCAGAAACGATGGGCAAAAGTCAGCAATTAGGCACTTATGAAGAGGTAGCAGAACTTTGCACCTATGCAGATTTTCTTGTGCCTACTTTGGATTTTGGGCATATAAATGCCTTAACACATGGAGGTCTTACTAGGGCAGAAGATTATGAAAGGATTTTCAAGCACCTTATAGACAAAATAGGCTTTGAAAAGGTTAAAAAGGTTCATATCCATTTCTCAAAAATTGAATATGGGCAAAAAGGAGAGATAAAACATCTTACCTTTGAGGATAGAGATTTTGGACCAGAATTTCCACCATTGGCACGAGTTATCAAAAAATTGGGGCTAGAACCAGTGATTATTTGTGAATCTCGTGGCACACAGGCTGAAGATGCCGGAGAGATGAAAGATTATTATTTTAAGGAGATATAAACTATGTCAGGACATTCAAAATGGCACAATATACAAGCAACCAAAAACAAGGCTGATGCCGCAAGGGGTAAGATTTTTACAAAAATAGGAAGAGAAATTGCAGTGGCTGTTAAAATGGGAGGAGCAGACCCAAACAACAATGCAAGCCTTCGTGCAGTTATTGCAAAGGCAAAACAGAATAATATGCCAAACGACAACATCACTAGGTCCATAAAGAAGGCAAGTGGCGAACTAGGCAATGTGAATTATGAAGAAATAACCTATGAAGGCTACGGTGTTGGGGGGAGTGCTCTTATTGTTAAGTGCCTAACCGACAACAAAAATAGAACAGCAGGAGATGTAAGACATGCTTTTGACAAGCACGGTGGTAGTTTGGGTGCTGTGGGCTGTGTTGGTTATCTTTTTGACACAAAAGGTGTTTTAATATTAGAAAATAAAGGGATTGATGAAGAAAAACTTATCGATATGTGCTTGGAGGCAGAAGCAGAAGATGTGATAAATGACGGAGATGTTTTCCAAATAATCACATCACCAAGCGATTTTGCAAAGGTTAAGGAAGCACTTGAAGGGCAAGGGCTTAACTTTATCTCTGCAGAAGTAACGATGATACCTCAATCAACCATAGATTTGCCAGAAAGTCAATTCCCTACATTTGAAAAATTGCTGGACACATTGGAAGACCTTGATGACGTGCAAGATGTCTATCACAATGTAAATCTTCCAGATGAGGACGAAGAAGAATAATCATGCCTGCTGCAATTTGGTTGACATCTTTTTGTGAACATTGGCAAAATAACATATAAAAAAACTTGCAAAAAATCATTTGATGAGATATAATACAAGTAAGTGGGTATTCTCATCAAAACTTGGGGGTATAGCTCAGTTGGTAGAGCGTTTGAATGGCATTCAAAAGGTCAGCGGTTCGAGACCGCTTATCTCCACCAAGAAGGGACTTCTGCAAGTCCTTTTTTTTTATTTTTCAGTTGAAATATCAATTCGTAGGAAAGTTAGAAAAATTTATAACAACTATCTAAAAAATGAAAAACTATCAAAACAAATTGCAAAAATAAAAAAAACTATAGAGTATTCCCAAAGATTATTCCAAAATATATAAAAACTCAAAAAAATATCAAAAATGTATAAAATATACAAAAATTTTACAAAATAATAAAAAAGTCTAAAAAACTACCCAAAATCTTTTGACAAAAATAGTAGTGTAAAATATAATGAGGGC
>CAMENR010000021.1 GCA_945928645.1 uncultured Clostridia bacterium
TTTCCAAAAAGCAAGCATAAATTCATTAGCAACCCTTTTTGTGTAGAAATTAAGTGTTTGTTTTCTTCCAATAGGGCAATACACTCTGATTTGTCCTCTTTGTTAAGTTTTTTTATGTGTCTGAAATTAGACAATATATTAAAGCCTATGTATTGATAAACTCTCTTTTTTATTTTCTTACTACAGCTACTTTTTTCTATTTCATCACATATATCTTTTGCTTGTGTAATTATATCGAAAAATCTTTGTTTTTTATAAACATTCATTATAGAGTTTTGTCTTTCAGCAAAATATTCATAATATGTAAGAGATGATTTTTGAATTGAATTTACCTTCAAAAAACATCTACCTGTCCAATTAAAGTCTTCGGCGAAACCTTTTTTGAAGAATAAACAATTTTCTATGATAAACTTCCTACTAACAATTTTCATCCAAGCGCTATTCTCTTTTGTGCATATTCTCAATGCTCTAAATATTTTTTCTCCACAATAGATTTGGTCTTTTTGAGTGATAGACACCACTCTGTCTAAATAATGTGCATTCATTCCAAAAATACACATTTGGCAATTTTTATCTATTTTTTTGTCAATTTGTGAAAATTTTTCATTTACATAGTCATCTCCATCTACAAAACAAACAAAATCTCCACATGCATTATTTATTCCAAAATTTCTTGCATCTGCCAATCCACCATTTTTTTTGTGAAAAACCTTTATTCTGGTATCAATTAACATTTTCTCATCACAAATTTTCCCACTATTGTCTGTAGACCCATCATCAACAAGTAAGATTTCACAATCTTTTGGAGAGTTCTTTATCAAACTATCAATACATTTTTTGACATAGTTTTCTATGTTATATATGGGAACAATTATGGATAAAAGCATTTTTTTACCTGCACCTTTTTATACTCTATTAAATCATACCACACAAACAAAAAAACACCAAGCAAATTTGTAATATGATGCTTGATGTTTTTAGTAATAATTCTTTAGGTTTATGAGTTTTTTAGATTTTATTCTTCTTCGAGTGATTTTTGAAAGTCAGAAATTTTTTTGAGGATTACTTCTTTGTTTTCTTCAAATTTTTGTTCGTGTTGTTGAACTGTTTCCTTAAAGTTGTTGAACAATTCGTTTGCTTTTTCTATATCTTCTTCAATATAACTTTTGCTTTCCTCTCTAATCGTTTTTAGATATTCCTCAATTTGACCTTCTAGAGTTGTTTGGATATTTTCTACACTTTTTGCAAACTGATTGAGTTGTTCTTCTAGTTTTTCTATACGAGATTGCAATTCATTTGCTGCAACTTCGTTTATTGCTATGCTGTCTAGATATTCATTAAGTTGCTTTCTGAGTTGCAAAATTACTACCCTAAGTTCCTCCATTTGTTTTTGTGTGTTTTCAACATATTTTTCAGATTCGGTCTTAAGGGTTTCTATCCCTTCATAAACTTTCGTTCTAAGGGTTAGATAGATGTCTTTTAGATGTTGAGATTTTTTAGCTAACAATTCAAAAGCTTCTTCCTCTGTCAACCCTTCAGTTGTTATACTGCTGTCTAGCTTGCAAAGTGAATCTTTTATGCTTTCCATTTTGTTTGCTACAGCACCTGCGACTATGCCATAATTTTCAAAATACTTGTTGGTAGCCTCAACAATACTTTTGCTCAACTCCTCATAAAGTTTGTTGTCAGCACAATATATTTTGACACTAACTATTGTTCCTTCTGTTGCTTCATCATAACATTTGTCTATGTCTATTTTCCCACAATCACTGGCAATCTTTGCAAACAGTGCCCCTGCTTCTTCTGCGGTTGAACCAATAAAGTTGGACCTGCTGAAAATTTGTTGTGTTTCTTCAGATAGGTAGTTTACATTCATAACAACATTGTTTTGGTCAAGCACAAGTTGAACCTCAGGATTTACACTAAACTCCACCACAGCGGTTGCCTCGTCCTTTTCCACAGGTTTACTAGAGCCACAACCACTCAAAACCACTGCGCAAGTTACCGTCATACAGATAACTAGTAAAAAAGATAAAAATTTTTTCATTTCTCCCTCCTATTTATGTATATTTTATTTCAGAATGAATAAAAAGTCAACAGGCTATATGGCCAAAAAAATAATTCTCTCGGAAAATTTTGTTGATAATTGCAAATAAAAAAACAAAATAAAATGAAAAGTTGCTCTAAAAAAGTGTGTAATTTGCGTGCAAAAAAAGTTATTGTGAGTTATAATATAAATATTAGGAGAAAACTATGCAAGAGCAAAACAAAAAAACGGTTCAGCCATCAATCCCTCGCACACAAGGACCTGCCCAAAATTTACAAAAAAATTTAACACCTAGATTACAGAATTCTCAACAACAAAAAATGGCTATCCAACAAAACACCACTCAGCAACCAAATGTAGCAAATTCACATCAAAAAGTAGCAGGCTCTCAAATTCAACAGAAAGACAAAAAAGAGTTAAATGCCTCATTGCAAAAAAAACTTATTTTGAGTGGATTTATTTCTATGGGAATTTCTGCTGTGATGTTTATCGTAAGCATTGTGCTCTTTTTGTTAATTATATTTAACATAGAAAATTCGCTTCTTACCAGTGGGATAATATTTTTTGTATTTGCATTTATAGTGGGAGCGGTGAGCGTTTCGCTTTTGTTGACATCTCTTAAAGGAAAATATAACGATTCAGTTGCTAATAAAAATATTACAAAAGAAACAAATACACCAAACACACCAAATATGTCAACCAAAGCACCACAATCTACAATGCAACCAAATGCTTCATCAATAGAAAAAAGTGCATTGCATATTCAACATCAAAAAGAGAAAGTTGGGCATTCACAAAAGAAAGCAGAGCAAAAAGAAAGAAATGAAAAAGGCACGAAAAAAGAGAAGAAAATCAGTAAATAAGATATAAAGTGATTATAAAACTAAAAAAGCAAGCAAGCCAAACAAATTGCTTAAATTATAGATGATATAGTTAAGCTTGTTGCTAAAACATTAAAAAGTAAACTTTTGATTGCTCTCACAACTGTGCATAATATAAACTATATGATGTTAAAATTTGAACAAGTCAAACTTTATGTTGCTAAACGAAACTCCACAATAAATTGTGTCATCATAGTATGAATTATCATCAGTTGCTGGCAAGTATCCCTTTGGACAGTTTGCCGACAAGCTCTGATAATATAAAAAAATGTAAAAATGTTGTTGCAAAATAAAAAATTATTTGATATAATAATCGTGCTTTGAAGTTTTGAGTAAGTTGATAACAAATAAATATTCAAAAGCACGAATATATGCGGATGTGGCGAAACTGGTAGACGCGCACGTTTAAGGGGCGTGTGGGAAACCTTGTGGGTTCGAGTCCCACCATCCGCACCATACAAGAATAAAACGAACCCGAGAGTTAACACTTTCGAGTTCGTTTTGTTGTTAAGTGGGTATTTACAAAAGTTTTGTAATATGCTATGCTACACACATTGAAAGGAGTTCCTTAAATGAAAATTGTAGAAAAGATTAGGCAACATAGAGAAAATGAAAGAATTAAACTTATAAAAAGATTGCTTTATAATGAATATGATTTACCGTATAGCAGGCCTCTTATTGGAACAGAGAAATTATATGTAAGCAGTCAACCATATGCTAAAATCATGTACGATTGTATTGACTATTATGAAACCGAACAAAGTGATATGGTAAACTTAATTCGTGAGATTATTGCTGAATATGGTACACACACATACAGATATAGCAATGCTGTAAGTTTAGAAAAAGAAGTTATCCAATTAAATTTACCCATTGGTATAAAAGCCAAATTGGATGAATTAGATAAAATATTAGGAAGCGATAAGCAAAAAGATTTAGCCACTCTTGTTTCTAAGTTAGATGAAGGAATTAGAGAATTATAATTTAACTCTAACCACAAAATAACCATATCCGATAAATACTTTTCAGTTCGGATTCGTTATCAATCGTTGCACCAAACAAAAATAAAATGAACCCGAGAGTTAACACTTTCGAGTTCGTTTTGTTTTTATAAGTATTATTTTAGATTAAAATTTCTTGTAGGTATTGTCAAATAAAACCATTGTCAATAATAGATATTTTCAATCAAAGATAATTGGTTGTATTTTTGATATATTATTGTTGTTTTGCTTTTTTATTTCTTTTTGGTTTTCTATGCAAAAGGTGTGCAAGGTCGTCTGTTTCAAGATTAAATTTTTGTTTTTCTTGAACTCTTTCTTTTTCTACTCTTTCTGGCAATTTCTCGCCAATCACTGGCATAACGACATTGTCTGTTCTTGTCCTAATTTCAAGTTGGTTGTAAGGGATTGAGATGTTGTTTCGCTTAAATTCGTTGTAAACATTTTCGATTACATAATAATACACAGGCCAATAATCTTCAGAGTCGCACCAGCAATTTGCAAAGAAGTCTATGGAACTGTCGTTTAGTTTCTTCAATCTGCAGAAAGGAGCATTTGGTTCAAGAAGAACTCTGCCATCGCTTTGCATAACGTCTAGAACTATTTTTTTGACCAGTTCCACATCAGATTCGTATGCAACGGAGAATGTAAAATCTACACGTCTTGTCTTATTTGCACCATAGTTGACCAAAGAACCATTGACTATTGAGGAGTTTGGCAATGTAATCTTTTTGTTGTCTGTTGTATAGATGGTTGTGAATAAGAAGTTGATATCCACAACACTTCCTTCCACACCAGCAACACTGATATAATCACCTTTGTTGAACAGATGAGAGGTGATGATAACAATTCCGTTGGCAAGGTTTGCAATGTTTGATTCCAGAGCCATACCAACAGCCAAAAGCAAGGCACTAAGTGCGGTGATTATACCTGTAATTTGTACACCAAGCATACCAAGGAGTGTTAGCACCCAGATTAGATATAACGCTAATTTTATAAAAGCCATTAAAAAGTTTTGAGTAATTTTTTCTAATCTAGTTTTTGCAAAAAGCCTTCTAACAATGTTGATTAAGATTTTAACAGCCAAAAGACCAAAAGCAAACACTAAAACAAAACTTACAATATTCCAAATGTTGTTTGAAAAGAAATTGACAATGCTATTCCATATTTGTTCCCAATTCATAATTTTTCTCCTTTGTAGAAAATTTAGATTATTATATATCTTTATGCATAAATTGTAAAGTGGTAGTGTGAAAATTTTAGTGTGCCATTTTGTTTTTAATTATCTTTTTCAAAATAGGACACGGCCACTGCACCAGGTCCAATATGAGCACCAATAGTGCTACCAATCATTCTTTTTGAAACGTCGCAATCCCCGTTCCAAAGGTCTTTGCATTCTGCAACAAAGTTATCCAAAGTTTCTTTGTCAGGGCAGGAGTATCCCACTGTGTATGGCATATCCAAATCTATTCCGTTTGTTTTTATAACCAAATCTTTTAGTAGGCTAATGCCTTTCTTAAACCCAATGGCTTTGCCTGCAAATTTTATTAGCCCATCTTGAAAGCTAATAATTGGTTTTATGTTAAGGACAGTGCCTGCAAGGGCAATCAAAGAGGATATTCTGCCTCCTTTTTTTAGATATTTTAGTGTGCCCATCAATGCAAAAACACGAATTTTCTTCTTCTTACTGTTTAATTTTTCAACTATAGTTTCTACAGGTAAGCCCTTTTTGACCAAACGCAAAGCATATTTAATAAGCACCATTTCCCCTATGCTAGCAGTTAAACTGTCTACAACATATACATTTTCAAAATCTTTGCTCGCCAATACTGCCTGATTGTATGTAGAAGACAATCCTGACGATAGGCAGATTACAATAAGGCTATCTCCGTTTTTTGTTAGTTCCTCAAATTTTTCGTGATACCTATATTCCGATATTTGACTAGTCTGTGGAAAGGAATGGCTTTCGCCAAGCAATCTAAAGAATTCTTCATGGGACAAATCTACACCATCGTGATAGACTACACCGTCAATCAGCACTTCCATAGGTATCAATTCTATACCAAGTTTTTTGGATTCTTCAGCGGTTATATCACTTGAAGAATCAACTAAAATTTTAATCATTTTTTCCCTCACATTTTTTACTAATTTCTTTCAAATTTTCACAAATTTTGAAAAATGTTTGATAAAACACAGCAATTTCTTCTTTTGAAATACAGTCCTCATCATATCTTACTATTTCCTTAATTTTGCTAATTATAAGTTCTGCAAGTTCTTTCCCTTTGGGTGTTAGATTTATGATAGAGTTATATTTTTTCTTAGAGAGTTCTTGCTCGTAGCAAACATATTCTTTTTGCTCCAATTCTTTTAATATTCTAGATACAGAAGCCTTGTCTTCCTTGCAAATGGCACAAATATCTTTGGCAGTCAGTCCATTTTTATTTTTATACAGGCAAAGCAAACAATTAACTTGAGTTCCTCTTAGCCCGAATTCTCTCATTCCAGCATTTTTAATCTTGTTTATTGACCTTTCTGCACTCAACAGAAGCAATGTAAAATCTCTAAATCTACCCTCCATATTTCTGTTTCTCCGCATAAGTTGAAGTTTTATCAATAATATAATATACCACTTGACTTGTTGAGATGTCAACAAGTTGCAAATGGTTTGTAGTTTTATTAGCAATGTTTTGAAAGATAAAAATAAAAACTTGTTGGGTAAAGATAATTTTGATAATTAGTCGCCAAAAAACACTGGGCTAGATAGGACAAAAAGGGCATTGAATTGAATATAAAAATATATATTATGCTTGTTGCTCAAATGTTCAAAAGTAAACTTTTGGTCGCTCTCACAACTGCACATAATACAACTATATGGGATTATAGGCAGAAAATTTGCTCTTGACATTGTCAGGGTTTGTGATAAACTATCGTGTAGGCATAAAAATAGGAGATAGAATGAACGACAGCGAATTTAAGGAATTTCTGTATAGAAATGGAATAATAGATAATTTTCTTAAGGAAAATGGATATATATGTGGAGAGCGAGGGGATGAGGAGGGGGTTCCTTATGGAGATAAGCCTGATTGGCTCTTTTTGGCAAATCACAGAGTCCCTATCCTTGCTAGATTTGAAATAACTCCATTATCATTTACAATATTAAGAGAAGTTTATAGCGAATCATCAAAGGCATTTGTAAGCAGGCCTCTTGTAAAATACAGCACAGAATGGCAAAAGTATTTAGCTAAAAATACAGGCAATTATATGGATTATGTATCGCAATATATTTTCCAAAAATGCAATGATATCGAAGAAGAGGATTGCTATAGAAGAGATGAAATATTAAAATGTCTTGAAGTATTGAGGACAGATGAGGATTCAAGGCAAGATTTTGACAACTCTGCAATGACTGCAAACTGGACAGAGGATGAAAAAAAATCCAAGTATGTTAGAAAACCACTGGGAGATAAAAATAGATATATGTTGCTTCAAAAGATAGAAAGTGAATTGGCTGTAGTAGCAGTGAAGAAGGAGAATCATCCAGAACAATAAGGGAGATGCAAATGGATAAGAAAAAGGAACAAGCAAGGAGAGAGTCAATAGTCCTTCAGGGGCCTATAGGCGTTGGCAAAAGTTTGATTGCAGAGCAATTATCCAAAGATACTGGTCTTCCACATATTTGGGCGGATTCTTTTAGAGAATGCCCAAAATCTTTGGAAGAAATTGAGTATCAATTATCCTTGATTAAGGCTCAAAAAGAAAAATACGAAAGAGCTCTTGATATTGATGACAAGGTTAACAATATCAGACCTCAAATTGAAAGTTGCAAAGAAAAAATTTTGGGAAAACAACAAGAGAATAAACTGGGAATATTTCCTACTGCCAAACCAAATGCTTTTAGGATAAAACAGTTCAAATCTCAAATTGATCAGTGCAATAAGAAGATTTGGAGATATGAAAACTTCAAATTTCACAGAGAGATGTTCCCAGATTTGCCAAATTATGAAATGATGGGGTTCGACCCAAAAACAGCACAATTTTTGTTGGATGCCTATGGACCAATGGCTTGGCATATGTATCACAAGCAATATGAAAATATGTTGCTGGAAGAAATTGTGAAAAGGTTGGATTTTCCATGTATCTTGGACCTTGGGGGTGGAATGGCTTGTTGTCCAGAAGAAGAATATGGGCGTGTTTTGGAGAATATTAGAGCATCAAACAACCGTTATATGTCCAATTGGAGAATGCAAACAATGTTCAATTTTGACAAAATACATTTTGATATTATCCAAAATGCCCTTAAAGATTTTGATACTGTAGTTAGTCTACTTCCACCAAGCGATGGCATATGTTCGGAAAAATTTGTCAACGAAAAAGATTTGAATGATGTGTTTATAAAGTCAGGAGATTTTGACAAAACAGCAACTATGAAAGTGGATACCTCGGGAATCTTCTACGAAAATGCAATGCTGGACCCTCGTAAAATAAAAGACTTGTCTAGTCAAATTATAGAGGCAAAGCATTGCAAAGCAAACTATGGAGAAAACATAATTTTTGTAAAAGACAAACAATTTTCTCTTGATGACGATTTATCAATGTAGCTGTTGGCTTGAAATATATAAAAAGAAGGCTTATTTTATAAAGTTTTTCAATATATACTTGAAATTCCATTGCAATGTGCAATGTGTTAATTTTAGAAATAATGTAATTAGAAATATAAAACGAACGATTACATAAAACACATAATAAAATATTTTACAAGTAAAATGCATGGGTAAAGCCTGTGCATTTTTTATTCAATAATTGTTAGATAAGGAAGATGTGTGTTAAAGTTCAGCAAAAAAATACTGTGTGTAATTTTCAAAGTGAAATTATGGCGATGGAAATTTTTCAAAAAGATATTATAAAAGATATTTTATCATATCCAAAAGACCGATTAAATATTATATATTAAGGCTTATCCACAATGTAGGAAGATATGTGGATAACTTATTTTTTGAAAAGGTGAACAAAACATAATGATATTTCACAACAAAACATCTCAAGAGGTGCTCTCTTATCTCGGCTCTTCAAAAGACGGATTAACTTCGCAGGTCGCAAGCGCTCGCCTGGCAAATGGTCAAAATATATTGGAAACTGGCAAAAAGCAAAGCAATGTGTCAAGATTTTTTGGACAGTTTAAGGACATAATGGTGATAATCCTCTTGATTGCGTCAGTTGTTTCTCTTATTTTTGCCATAGTTAAACATAGCCAAACAGAGTTGATTGATTCAATAATTATATTTGGAATAGTTTTGTTGAATGCCACATTAGGATTTGTTCAGGAACTTAAGGCAGAAAACGCATTAAACAGCCTCAAAAAAATGTCACAACCATATTCTCTTTGCATTAGAGATGGCTCTATTCAAAAAATTCCAACCAAGGATATCGTCCCTGGGGATATTGTAGTGCTAGAGGCAGGAGATATTGTCCCTGCAGATATTTATCTTTTGGAAAGTAACTCTCTAAAGTGTGATGAATCTGCTCTAACTGGTGAGAGTGTTCCTGCAGAAAAGGTGAGCAATGTAGTTTTGCCAGAAAAAACCAGCCTTGCAGACAGAAAAAATATGTGCTTTTCTTCAAGTATAGTAAGTTATGGCAGAGGTGTTGGGGTAGTGGTTGCCACTGGCAAAAATGCACAGATTGGCAAAATTGCAACAATGATAGACAATGGAACAAAAAGTCAAACTCCTCTGCAAAAAAATCTTAATCACCTAGGTGAAATAATCACTTTTATTGTATTAAGCATTGCAATAGTAATTTTTTCTGTTGATGCCTTTGTGGCAAAGCAGGGGTTTATAGAGTCCTTTCTCACAGCCATTGCTATTGCAGTTGCAGCAATCCCGGAGAGTTTGCCGGCAGTAGTTACAATTATTCTCTCTATTGGTGTTACAAAATTAGCAAAGAAAAATGCCATAATAAGAAGACTTCATGCAGTGGAAACTTTGGGTTGTTGTGAAGTGATTTGCTCTGATAAGACAGGGACAATAACCAAAAATCAAATGACGGTTAGGGAAGTTTGTTGTGGCAAGGGGGAATATAGTGAACAGACATTTGACGACATACTAAGATGTATGTGCTTGTGCAATGATGCCAGAAAGAGTGGAAATGATTTTGTTGGAGATCCAACAGAAACAGCGCTGTTACGTTTTGCTGTTAGCAAGGGATATCTGCAAAATAATATAAACAGACTAGCCGAAAAGCCTTTTGACTCTTCACGAAAATTGATGACAACAGTAGTGCAAAAAGACAACAAAATTACCCAATGGACTAAGGGAGCATTAGACGTATTGATAAAAAGTTGTAGTCATATAATGTTAAACAATCAAAAAATGCCACTAACAGAGCAAATTATTAGGGAAATTGAGGTCAAAAACAGGGAACTTTGCTCCAAGGAATATAGAGTGCTGGGATTTGCAAAAAAAGAAAATATATGCGTGGATAACGTTGAAGAAAGTGATTTAACATTTTTGGGTTTTTGTGGAATGATTGACCCTCCAAGAGAAGAAGTGTTTGAAGCAATAAAAAAATGTAAGCGAGCAGGGATAAGAACTATTATGATAACCGGGGACCATCAAGCAACTGCAACTGCAGTAGCTATGGAGTTGGGTATTATCTCCTCTCCAAAAGAGGTTCTAAACGGTGATGAGTTAGAAAGAATGTCTGACGAGAAATTGTGCAAAATAATATCCAAAGTATCTGTTTTTTCTCGTGTTACGCCAGAGCATAAGGTAAGGATAGTTAAGGCAATTCAAAATAACGGAAAAATTGTGGCAATGACTGGTGATGGGGTTAATGATGCCCCTAGCATAAAATCTGCCAATATTGGCATTGGTATGGGTAAAAATGGAACGGAAGTAACCAAAGAAGTGGCAGATGTTATCCTAACAGATGACAATTTTGCGACTATAGTTGTGGCGGTGGAAGAAGGAAGAAGAATATTTGGAAATATTCAAAAAACCATTCAGTTTCTGTTAAGTTGCAACATTGCAGAAGTTTTGGCATTATTCCTTGTTACAATACTTTTTCCTGCAAACATTTTTTTGAATGCTGTTCAAATACTTTTTATAAATTTAGTAACAGACACCTTGCCATCAGTAGCGCTTGGAGTGGATATGGCACAAGATGACTTGATGTCTTCTCCTCCTCGCAACCAAAATTCAACAATTATTGGTGGGAAGGTGGGGTTTGATATATTGTATCAAGGAATTGTTCAAACACTGATAGTTATAGCTACATATTTATTAGGGATATATGTTTTTCATTCTCCACAAGTTGCAACTACAATGTCATTTTTGACGGTAAATTTAATTCAACTATTTCATATGTTCAATGTGCGTTCTCATAAAAGCATATTCTGCTCCAATCCCTTCAAAAACAAAGTCCTTTTGTTATCTCTATTTTTTGGAATATCTATATTGTTGTCCCTCGCACTTATACCTACAGTTAGGTGGGTGTTTGGCTTGGCTACACTGACACCTCTGCAATGGATATTGACTCTAGGGCTTTCATTGTTTATTATTCCTATATGTGAAGTAGAAAAATGTATAACCAGAGCCATTTCTAAGCGAAAGAAGAATAATTGATAACTATTGCATTATAAGTGAAGTTTGTAAAATATAATTTACAAAATACAAAACTTGTTTGTGCAAATTTTGTGTGCAACCAAAAGTTATATTATATTTGCTATACATCACTAATATTGCATATTTTAGCAATTATATCAAAGACAAAATGCAATTGATTATTTTTACAACTACTTTTTGTAAAATAGAAATCATGTTTTGAAAATATCTTAGGTTGTTATAAAATCAATTTACCTATTTTTCTAATCATTGTTATAGCAATTTGTTATAGTCATCAAAAAAATATCTTGGGGGTATATCCAATATGGAGTATCCCCCATATTTTTTTTCTTCAATATATTTTGATACAATAATTGCTCCAACAATCATTATTCTTGCAGTAAAAGAAGGATTATTCTGCATTTCTACTTCAAATTTCATCTTTGCTTCATAACAATTTGGTTGCATCCAGTGGGATATTACTAATCCTTTATGTTTCATATCTTTTTGCAACTCTATTACTTTATCATTTTGGACAAAATGCACCACAGTTTTTTGCCCTGCAAAATAATTGGGCAATGATTTTATTTGTTTTTTAAGCTTGATTTCATTTGTTTGTTGTTTTTTTTCAAGATTATAACCTTTATCCAGTTTGCTATTTTTATCAACTATTTGTGTAGCAACATAGCATATCCTTTTATGTTTATTTTCTTCTTTTGGGTGATAATTTGGATATTTCTGTATATTTGCAATTTCTTTTTTGTTTGGAATGGTAAATTGTATTGCATTCTCGATGCCAGGCAGTCTTCTAAGAGCATCGCTATGCCCCTGACTGACACCATCACCCCAAAAGGTAGCAAGGTTGTTTTCTCCCGCTATTCCGGAAAATAATACACGCACTGCACTCAAAATGCCAGGATCCCAGCCAAAAGCGGTCAGTGCTACGTGGTTAGTCTTTTTTGCAATTTTATCCAAGTTAGTCTTGTGAGAAAGTAACTTTTTGTGTGTGTCAAATGCATCAACTGTGCAAAAGTGTTTTATAGCCTCCACTCCTATTTCTTCAATATCACTAAAACTTCCACCACACAAAAACAATATTTCAATCTTACCCACATACCTTTCAAGATTCTTTGTGTTTTCAAATTGAGATCCAAAAGGACTATAAAGCACTTTTTTATTTCTTCTAGAAAAAATTTTTACAAGTTCAAAGCCATTATTTGCCATAATTTCTCTTTCAACTGCAATGCCAAGATTTCCATAGCCAACTATTCCCACTTTCAACATTTTTAGTCCCCCATATAATTTATAAATATTGCTTATAATGCGATTTTTATCAAATATAAATATTGTGCAAAATCAAATATAAATATTGTGAAAAATTAGATAATTTTCTCTCAAATTACTAATTGAATATTATATATACCTTCCTATGTATTTTGACAGCCTCACTCTTTTTTAGAGATGCCACTAATCTTATTTAGTTGGCAAATAGATATTTGTTTTATGGCTAAGATTGTTAATTGAAAATGACGGAGATTAAAAATTTTATTTGAAGTATTAAAAATTTTTTTTACAATATCATTTTGAACTTTTACAAATAACCATTATAATAGTAATGAAAATCTAAAGAGTGTTGTAAGATTTTACAAAGTAAAATATGATAGGGAGGGGAAATATGTTAACATTGATAGTTGGAATTTGTGTGGCTTTGGCACTTGCATCGTTGTTTATTGTAGTTAGGGTAAAAAAGGGTGGGGTAGATGGTATTGTTACAAAGGCACTGGCCTCTTTTGGTTTTGTCGCATTAGGACTTTTTTTGATGGCGACAAAAGCAGGTCAAAATGATTTTTCTAGGTATTCATCAATAGTTATACTTTGTGGCTTGGTATGTGGGCTTATTGGAGATGTTTTGCTTGACCTAAAGGTTGTCTATCCTTTTCATGAGGACAAATATCTTACTTTTGGAATGTTATCTTTCCTATTTGGGCATTTGTTTTTCATTGGTTCAATGGGTGTAATATTTGCAGGTAATGCGACAAAGGCTATAACATTCCCTATTATTTTTATTGTAGTAATATCTGCTATTTTTGCAGTAGGAATTTGGTTTGTTACCAGCCGTTATATGCATTTAGATTATGGTAAGCACGCACTTTTATCAACAATTTATGCAGGGGGGTTGCTTTTTACAACAGTTTTTTCAATATATCTAGCATTTTCAACTATGCTTACTTCACTATTTATTATGGCAGTGGGATTTTTGTTGTTTTTGGCAAGTGACCTTGTATTATCACTCCAATATTTTGGCGGAAAACAAGGCGTAAAATCACTTATCATACTTAATCATTCATTGTATTACTTAGCACAAATATTGATTGCAGTTTCAATATATTTTATTTAACAAAACTCGCTCTATAAGCGAAAAGGAGAAAATATGAAGATTATCTTTATAAGACATGGAGATTACAATCCAAAAACAGAAAAATTGACTCTGCTAGGCAAATTGCAAATGCTTTTTGTGAGGAAATATCTTGAAAATGAAAGGATTGACCTTGTCCTATCTTCGCCCAAGTTGCGCGCGTTGGAGGGAGCAAAAATTTTGAATAAAAAATGGGATGTCCCTCTGCTTATTTCTAGGGATTTAAGAGAAAGAGAAATTTTGATTACAGATGACGACAAACTAAGGGAAAGATATCAAGAAAATTATTTTGATATGACAGATGAAAGTGAAGAGTATGAAACTTGTAAAGCTTTTGTAGATAGAACAATCAAAGGTATTAGTGACGCAATAAAAAGTAATAAATCTGCCAAAACAATCGTTGTAATGGCACATAGTTCTACCTTGTATGCACTATCTGCCATGGTAAATGGAACAGAAAAAAAAGATAAGATAAAATGGATGCAGTGCAACTGTGGTGCATGTATAAAATTTCATTTGGAATAAAAAGGGAAAAGGTAGTTGACTTTTTATAAAATTCCAAGTATAATAACATCGTTTGGATATGGAGAGGTGTCCGAGTGGTCTAAAGTGCGCGCTTGGAAAGCGCGTGTGGGGCAACCCACCGCAAGTTCGAATCTTGTCCTCTCCGCCAGAAAACCATTATACGCACCCTATGAGAAATAATCGTAGGGCTAGCGTATTTTTCTTTTTACAAGAATGTTTTGGTATAGCAATACCTTATAATATAAACAAATAAAAAAGTCACGTTTATCGTGGCTCTTTTGTTTTAGACACTTATAACTAAATATTGTATTGTGCATAACCTCGAACTCTTTTTAATAATTTCAAAGTTGTTTTTATAAAAATGATTGACAATTGAACAATTATTCAATTATAATATCAAACAGTTGAATATCCGTTCAATTAAAAGGAATAAAATTATGGGAAAAAATGAATTAGAATGTGATTGTAATATTATTCACAAAGATCACATAGAAAACGTAAAGAAAACTATGATGAATGAAGAAAGTTTGTTGTTGATAGCCGATTTTTATAAAGCGCTATCAGATAGCACAAGAATTAAAATTATAAACATTTTACAAGAAAATGAATTGTGTGTATGTGACATTGCCGTTTTGCTTAATATGACAAAGTCTGCTGTTTCTCATCAATTAAAATATTTAAGAGAAATGAATATCGTTAAGAATAAGAAAACTGGTAAAGAAGTTTTTTATACTCTTGCAGATGAACATGTAAAACAAATTTTAAGCATAAGTATCAATCATTTAGGAGGCTGTCATAATGAAGATTAAGATAGAAGGATTAGATTGTCCTAACTGTGCCAAGACACTTGAAAATCATATAAATAAAATTGATGGCGTTTATAACGCTAAGATAAACTTTTTAAAATCATACATAGAATTTCAAAGTAATGATAACGAAAAAGCCATAAATGATATTATTGAAATAACAAAAAAGATAGAGCCGGAAGCTAAGATTGTCACAAACAAAACTAAGGTTAAATTTAATAAAAAATGGTTATTGGAGCTTTTAATTCTGTCTATTGGAATTATAGTTGGAGTTTGTTGTTTTGTTATAGATTTGCCAACCTGGGCATATTGGACATTATTGATTGTAAGTGTTTTACTTTTAGGATATAAAACCTTTTATAAGGCTATTCAATTAATTTTTAAGGGTGTTATAAATGAAAACTTGCTTATAACAATATCAGTTTTTGGCGCAATTGTTATTGGTGAACACACAGAAGGACAAATGGTTATTGCCCTATATTCAATAGGTAAAATACTGGAAAGCTTTGCTTTAAACAAATCAAAGAAATCAATTGAAGAACTCACTAATTTTAAGCCAGAATATGCAACTTTATTAAAAGGTGATGAAGAAATTAGAGTTTTTCCAAGCGAAGTTAACATTAATGACATTATAATTGTAAAGCCTGGCGAAAGAGTTCCTGTAGATGGTATTGTTGTTGAAGGTAAGGCTTCCCTAGATTTACAAAGTTTAACAGGTGAAAGTTTGCCAACAACAGTAGATGTTGATAATGAAATTTTGTCTGGCGCAATAGTGTTAGATGGAGTTTTAAAGATAAAAGCAACAAAGAAATATGAAGAAAGCACCGTAAATACAATTATTAACCTTATTGAAACCGCAACTGAGAAAAAATCAAAAACAGAAACTTTTATATCAAAAATTATGAAATGGTATACATTTGGTGTTATTATTTTGGCAGTAAGTGTTTGGGCTATAATTTGGTCAATTACAAAAAACTTTGATTTGGCACTTTACAGGGGTTTAATTTTCTTGGTTGTGTCTTGCCCTTGTGCCTTTGCGATTTCTGTTCCATTAAGTTATTTTTGTGGTTTAGGCAATGCCTCAAAAAATGGTATTTTAATTAAAGGTTCAAACTATTTGGATGCGTGTGCAAAACTTAATTTAATTGCTTTTGACAAAACTGGAACTTTAACAACAGGTAATTTTGAAATTACAAAAATTGAAAGTTTTACAAAAAACTATAACGAGGAAGATATAATTTATATTGCAAGCATTGGCGAACAATATTCATTACATCCTCTTGCTATATCTATAACAAATGCAAACGCGAAGACCTTAGAAAAAGCACTAGATGTTAAAGAAATTGCGGGGCAAGGCGTTTATTACACATATAAAAACAAACCATATTTTGTTGGTAAAAAAAGCGAACATATTAACAAAACTGTTGTAGAATTATTTGAAGATAACTTAAAAATTGGTCAAATAACTTTAAAAGATAGTGTTAAACAAAATTCAAAAAATACTTGCGAAATATTGAAATTGTTAAACATAAAAAGCGTGATGCTTTCTGGAGATAACAAAGAAACAGTTGAAGATGTAGCAAATGAAATTGGAATTGATGAAGCATATTATAAACTTTTACCACAAGATAAATTTGAATGGATTAAGTTAAACAAGGATAATTACAAAATTGGTTATGTTGGAGATGGCTTAAATGATGCTCCTTCATTAACATTAGCAGATGTTGGTTTCAGTATGGGGCTTAAAGGAATTTCTGCAAGCATTGAGGCTTCAGATATTGTAATTTCTAATGATAATCCTGCAAAGATTCCTCAAGCCATTAAAATATCTAAACAAACTAGAAAAATTGTTTGGGAAAATATAATTTTATCAGCAGTTGTAAAAATTACATTTTTAACTTTGGGAGCATGCGGCGTAACGGGAATGTTGAGTGCCGTAATTGCAGACGTTGGTGTGACACTAATTGCAATATTAAATAGTTTAAGAGCGTTAATGTATAAGCATAAATATAAAAAGATAAATAAAAGTAAGTAAAAAACTAAGGTTGGTATAAAAACGATAACTCTCCGCCAGCGGAGAATAATACGGACCTATAATATAGGTTCGTATTATTTGTTATAGGCATCTTTTAGAATTATTACAAACTATTATATGATAAATAAAGGAGAAAAAGATGTTAGGAGCAATTATTGGCGACCTTGCAGGATCTATTTATGAATTTGGTCAAATAAAAAGAATAACACCTATTAAAGTAAAAAACATTATTGAAGATGAATCTTTTATAAGTGATGATACAATCTTGACTATTGCTATTGCAGATGCAATAATTCATAATGCAAGTTATGAAGAAAAATTAAAGGAGTTTGCCTCTAAATACGGAGATATGACTCCAAAAAATATTCCATATTTCAAAACAATGTTTTCACCAGGTTTTACCAAATGGGCAAAGAGCAACACAGAAGGAAAAAGTTGTGGCAATGGAGCAATGATGCGAATTTCTCCTGTGGGCTTTCTTTTTGACAACGAAGAAGATGTTATAACCCAGTCATATTTAGCTACAATTCCTTCTCACAACACAACTGAAGCAATAGAGTGCGCCAAATTGGTATCATTGATTATTTTTTATGCTAGGCATGGCTTATCTAAAAGGGATATCATAGAAAAATTAAATTTGAAGATAAAAGAACCTCAAATTAAAACATTCAATTACACGTGTGCAGATACAATCGATGTGTGTCTATATTCTTTATTTAACTCAGATACATTTGAAGATAGTATCAAATTAGCTATATCTTTTGGAGGAGATACGGATACTAATGCCTGCATAGTGGGTAGTATGGCTGAAGCGATGTATGGAATAAATGAAGAATTACAAAGAAAAGCATTGTCAAAACTACCATGCGAATTTAGAGAAATATTGAGCAAGAGCTATGAAAGAGTTGATAGTCTTGCACAAATATTCTAATTTTTCGCCATCAAAAAAGTCTTATTTGATAAGTAGCGTGTTCCTTATTTTTGGGTTGATTGATGTCGGTTATTTCTATAAAGAAAACATTTTGTCGTTTATCAAGTGTTTCTTTTAAATAAATAGTTACTTTTAAGCATAATATTTAATTCCCAATTCAAGCATATCTAGTTTTTCTTTTCTTTGAATGTGTTGTGCTAATTTACCTTAATATCAATCATATTTGATTGTTCTTTGTTTGAACATTGTTATAATTTAGAATTAAGAGTATAAAAAAACTCTGATTTTCTTTAGAATTTTTTTTATTACAGCATCCAGGCCGTTTGGGCATTTTATTATGAAAGTTTAAATTCCCAAAGCCATGTCAAGAGGGATTCGACCCCACAAAAAAATAAAAAAATTCGGGCTAAACTACTTAGTCCGAACTCGCAATTTTTATGGCGGAGGACACAGGATTCGAACCTGCGGAGGCTTTCACCTCAACGGTTTTCAAGACCGCCGCTTTAAACCGCTCAGCCAATCCTCCAAACACTTTGATTATACTTTATTTTTTTCTATTTTGCAAGTAGTTTTATATTGTTTTATTAAAAAAATGGTAAGAAAAAAGTTTTACTAGAATTTTTTTTGAATAAAATCCTTTTATTACTACCAAAATCTTATAGTTTTTTTGAAAACTCGAGGTTATTTTAGATATTTAATTACATTATAGGTGTTAGAAAATGATGTTTTATAACTTTTTTTTGCGTGTAAATATCCCCTTTTTAATTGCTATAGTTATTTTCTTTTGTAAGATTTGAGGTTGTTTTGGGTTTTTAATCGCTATATGGTGGTGATGATTGGAAATTTATAACTTATTTTGCGTGTATATATCCCTATTTTTATTGCTAAAATTGTGTTCTTTTTGTAAGATTTGAGTTTTTTTGTTTATTCCCCAGATAGTTCGAGGTTTTGTTTTTACTGATGAGAAAAGTATTTCAAAATAAGAGTCAAATATTAAAAAAGAGTATTTTTTGGAAATAGTAAAAGTATTAAAATATAGCAACTAAAATAAAAAGATATAGGGAAATAAGAAGGTATTGCAAAGCAAAACACAATTTTTGTTGCGAGTAGCAGTGGGTATAGCCATTATATGTAAACCACTAGAAGTATTATTGGGCTTATATTTTATGTCAATTAGGTAATAGGTGTTTTGGTCGGCTGAGATGTCTGCTTTGAAATGTTTTGCAGACGATATCTGTTGTATCTCTGGATAAATATAGGGGGCAGGTCGGCAACTAGTGAGGTAATTAGAGCTGTGGAAAGATAGATCCACCACTCTGCACTGGAGAGCATTATCCCTATTGGCATGGCAAGAAACCCTACAAAAAAGCATACCCAATGAGTGATTTCGGCTGTTATGTTATTTTGAAGGACAATGTTTAACCTATCCTTATCCATTTTACCTAGCACAAAAAGACTTCTATTCCATGCAATAAATTTGTCTTTCCATCTTTTTACCCCAACTTTTTGTAGTCTTTTGTATTCACTTTCTTTTATTACAAAAAGGGGGCTTTGCACACGAATTTTGTTCTTGATAAAACGATTAAATACATATCCCACCAAGATTCTAATATCGCAGTGATAGGCAAACATAAGGCTTATAATAAATATTGTTATTTGAGGAGATTTCCAGCCAGAAACTGCAACACAAATTACGCTACAGGCAAATATAATATTTATGCAAATGGTTAGTATAATTGCAAGTTTAAGTTCTTTACTTCTTTTCATAAATTAAGTATAGCATATATCCACAAAAAAAGACAAATTGTGGATAAATTTTGTGCAAAACGATCAAATGATTTTGTTTTATAGCAAAAAT
Source organism: uncultured Clostridia bacterium (assembly GCA_945928645.1). Taxonomy (GTDB): domain Bacteria; phylum Bacillota; class Clostridia; order Christensenellales; family UBA1242; genus UBA7862. The sequence continues at coordinate 20,099 of CAMENR010000021.1, forward strand.
ATGTTAATATTCATTGTAATTTATTAAACAAGGTAAGGCGCATTCGTCTTTTGGAGATTTTTTGAAACCATTTATTCTGGAGATTGCCTAATGCCAGAGCGATTGATAATCCTAATTCAATTGCTTTGGTCGTTTGGGAAAATACAATTTTGGAGGATTTATGAATAACGATTTAACAATTCGCTTGGAAACAAGTGAAGACTTTTTTGTTGTCGAAAGGCTTACTCGCGATGCCTTTTGGAATAAATATAGACCAGGATGCCTGGAGCCATATGTGTTGCATCAGTTTAGAAAAAGTGAAAATTTTGTCAAGGAACTCAGCTTGATTTTGGAACTAAATGGGAGAATAATAGGACATATTATGTTTGCAAAAAGCAAAATTATCTGCAAAGATAAGGTTGTGCCTGTCTTAACCTTTGGTCCATTCAGCATATTGCCTTAAGAACAGGGCAAAGGTTATGGCAAAATATTGTTAGATTATGCAATGAACAAAGCAAAAACCCTTGGGGCAACTATTTTGGCAATAGAGGGCGATCCAGATTTGTATGCGCATTTTGGATTTGTAAAGGGGAAATCAGCTGGAATAATCTATGCAGAGGACCCATCAGCAGACTACTTTTTGGTAAAAGAACTTTGTCCAAACGCCTTATCCACCAGTCCCGGAAAATATTATGACCCAAAAGAATATTTTGTTGACGAAAATGATGCTGTAGTGTATATTAAAAATATGCAGTAAAAACTGATTGTAAGATAAATAAATTAAATAATTTCTATTGTAAAAATTATTTTGATAGCACTGCAAAGAAGATTATTACTTAGGTAAAAAAAATGGAAAAAATTAGGATTGACGGGGTAGTTTTTAGGATCTTGATTGAATATGGGTTTAACTGCCTAATGAAGAATAAAAAAATTGTAAACGAATTAAATGTATTCCCAATCCCAGATGGAGATACTGGAGATAATATGTGTTTGACCCTTGAAGGAGGGTTAAACGCCATAAAGGATAAATCTACTGATAATATCTCAGAAATGGCAAGAATATGTTCAGATGGTATGATAAATTCTGCCCGTGGCAATTCTGGAGTAATTTTATCCCAGTTGTTTTTTGGCTTTGCTAAAGGATTAAAAGAGCTGTATTCTGCAAGCATTAGTGATGTGGTATCTGCAATGGCAACAGGAGTTAAACAGGGCTATCTGGCTGTGGATAAACCAACGGAAGGGACGATGTTGACTGTTGCCAAAGATTTGGCTCAGGGCTTGTGTAATTTAGACTTAAAAAATATAGAGGTTGAGGAATTTGCAAAAATAATTTTGGAAATAACAAAAAAATCTGTTGAAAGAACCCCAGACCAATTGGATATACTAAAGGCTAATGGCGTTGTAGATTCTGGCGGAGCCGGTTTGTATTATATTATTGAAGGTTGTTGTAGATATTTGCAAGGAGAGATTATTGAAGACAATCCTTCTAACAAATACACCAAGAAAGATGTTGACTATTCCCAGTTTAATGAGGACAGCATAATGCAGTTTGGCTATTGCTCGGAGATAATGTTGCAACTAACAAGGACAAAAACGGATATAGACAACTTTAATTTGCAGGCGCTAAAAGATTTTTTGAATAATATCGGAGATTCTTTGGTGGTGTTTCAATCGTGTTATGTAATAAAAATACATATTCATACTTTTGAGCCTCATAAATTGCTTGAGTATTGCAGTAGATATGGAGAGTTTTTGCAGGTTAAGATTGAAAATATGACTCTCCAACATAGCAACATACATATTGAGAATAATTTTTCCCCTAATATGCCAGAAGAAAGGGAGAGGAAAAAATATGGGGTGGTTGCAGTTGCAAGTGGAGAGGGTATTGTTAAATTATTCAAGGATTTTGGTGCAGACGTTATTATTGATGGTGGGCAAACCAACAATCCTTCAGTCAACGATTTTATACAGGCTTTTGAAAAAACAAATAGTGAAGTCATTTTTGTTCTAACAAACAATAGCAATGTTATTTTAACTGCAAAGCAATCTGCAAAAAATTTTAATTCATCAAAAATCCACATAATAGAAACAAAAAATATAGGCGAAGGATATGCTGTGTTGTCAATGCTAGACTTTACATCAGATGATGAAGAAAAGATAGTAAAAAATATGTATAAAGAAATAAGCAACACAACAACTGGTGCAATAACCAGAGCAAACAAATCATCAAAATATAAAGGAGTGAATATTCTTAAAGAGGACTATATTGGCTTGATCAACAACAATATAGTTACAGCAAATAGCATCAGAATAAGGGCAGTATTCGATTTGCTAGATAATATGTTACAGGACACAAAAGACGATATAGTCTTGATATTTGGAAAAAATTTTACACTAGACGAAAGGAAGGTTGTTAGAGAATACATACTGTCTAAAAACTATGACATAGAAATATATGAGATTGACGGTAATCAGGAAATATATGACCTATACATAATATAAACTACGTGATGTTAAAATTTGAACAAGTCAAATTTTATGTTGCTAAACGCAACTCCACGATAAATCGTGGCATCAC
>CAMENR010000022.1 GCA_945928645.1 uncultured Clostridia bacterium
GCTCCTAAGGGGAAGGTCGGGGATTCAAATTCCTCTGGGAACACCACAAAAAAACTCGTTTATACCTTAAATTCTAGGGGTAAACGGGTTTTTATTTTTGTTAATTCTCTAACATTTGTTGTAATTTTTGTTCTAGCATTGGTAGAGATGTATATTGATTTTTCCCACCTGAGTAATGCTTGTTGTGAAGAGCATATCTAACTAAAACTCTCTCATACCACTCATTATACCAACCACGAACATCAGAGATTGATAGGTAAACATATTTACCTTTGTTATTGGTAAAAAACAAAGAGAAGGTATAGTGATTTCTTCCAATGTTCTCTACAATCCAACCATTTTGTTTACAAATGGCTTTGATATAGTTGATGTATTTAGTTTGAAATTGTAAATAATCTTTACCTGTAATTGCACCAGAACTAAATTCATAATCAATATAAGTTTCTAATTCTTTTAATGTTGCCATAATTTCTCCTTGATAAAATAGAAAAAGGACACCCAATTAGATGTCCTTATATGATATTTACATTAAATTTTTAATTTACTCTTCCTGACATTTTGTCGATATTTGCTTTATGATAAAGTATTTTGAACTTGAGACTAGCAACTTCTAATTGATGATTACCATCGTCTTCGTATTCTTTGCGAGTTTCATCCAAAGCTTTTATAATTTTCTGTAATTGTTTTGATGTTAAATGGTCAGATGTGATTTTTGTAGTATCAAAGTTGAAATGCTTTATATATACGAGAAACCCTTCTCCTGTGTCTGATAGGATGTATAGTAGGTTGTAATATTTGCAAAATTATGTAATAATTAGTATTATGCAAAATGTAAAAACATAGCTTTATATAGCAATATTTAGAAAGTAAAAAGCACCAGTTATATACTGGTGCTTTTTATTAAATTCTTTCGTGAATTGTACGAGCTATTACGTCGTCTTGTTGTTCTTTAGTAAGTTTAATAAAGTTAACTGCATAACCCGAAACACGAATTGTAAGTTGTGGATATTTTTCTGGATGATTTTGAGCATCAATTAATGTTTCTCTACTAAATACGTTAACATTTAAATGATGTCCTCTACTTCTCATATATCCATCAATCAAATTGCAAAGATTTGATACTTGAGTATTTTCATCTTTACCCAGTGAAGCAGGAACAATAGAGAATGTATTACTAATACCATCTCTAGCATTTTCATATTTGATTTTAGCAACAGACTCTAAACTTGCTAATGCTCCGCTTGTATCTCTTCCTGGCATTGGGTTAGCACCTGGCGCTAATGGTTGACCACCTTTTCTGCCATCTGGTGTACTACCTGTCTTTTTACCATATACAACGTTAGAAGTAATTGTAAGGATACTTGTTGTAGGTTCTGCATTTCTATAAGTCTTATGACTTCTTAATTTTTTCATAAATCTATCAACAATTTCAACTGCAATTTTATCAGCTCTATCATCATTATTACCGTACTTTGGATAATCTCCTTCTACAATATAATCAACTACCAGACCATCTTCATCTCTAACAGTTTTAACTTTAGCATATTTAATGGCAGATAAGCTATCAGCAGCACAAGAAAGACCTGCAATACCTGTAGCAAAAAATCTATGAACTTCATTATCATGAAGAGCCATTTCTAAAGCTTCATAGCAATATTTGTCGTGCATGTAGTGAATACAATTTAGAGTATCAACATATAGCCCAACTAACCAATTCATCATTTGGTCATATTTTTGCATTACTTCATCAAAGTCAAGATATTCACTCTTAACAGCTTCAAATTTTGGAGAAACTTGAACTTTTTTGTTTTCATCTACACCACCATTAATAGCGTAAAGAAGACATTTTGCAAGGTTAGCTCTTGCTCCAAAGAATTGCATATCTTTACCAACTTTCATACAACTTACACAACATGCAATTGCATAATCATCACCCATGAATTCTCTCATAAGATCGTCATTTTCATATTGAATTGCACATGTTTTGATTGACATCTTTGCACAGTATTTTTTGAAGTTTTCAGGAAGTCTTTCAGACCAAAGAATTGTTAAGTTTGGTTCCGGAGCATGTCCAAGATTATCAAGTGTATGAAGTATTCTAAATGATGTTTTAGTTACGAGTGGCTTACCATGATAACCTACACCACCAATTGACTCTGTTACCCATGTTGGATCGCCTGAGAATAGTTCATTATACTCAGGTGTTCTCATAAACTTAACTAGTCTTAATTTCAATACAAAATGATCAATTAATTCTTGTGCTTCCTCTTCAGTAATAAGACCATTATCTAAATCTCTTTGGATATAAATATCAAGGAAAGTAGTATTTCTACCAATTGACATTGCAGCACCATTTTGATCTTTAACAGCACCAAGATATCCGAAATACAACCATTGAACAGCTTCTCTAGCGTTTTTAGCAGGTTGTGAAATATCAAAACCATACATGCTTGCCATTGTTTTCAAATCATTCAAAGCTCTAATTTGATCAGCTATTTCTTCTCTTGTTCTAATTGCATCTTCACTAAAATCATTAACTTCAGTTTTTAGGAATGCTTGTTTGTCTTCTATAAGTCTATCAACACCATAAAGAGCTACTCTACGATAGTCACCAATAATTCTTCCACGGCCATAAGCATCAGGAAGTCCCGTAATAATACCAACGTGTCTTGCAAGACGCATTTCATCAGTATAAACATCAAATACACCTTGATTGTGTGTTTTTCTATACTTTGTAAAGATTTCTTTTACCTTTGGATCTAACTCATAACCATATGAATTAAGAGCACTTTCACTAACTCTAATACCACCAAATGGTTGTAAACTTCTTTTAAATGGCTTATCTGTTTGAAGACCTACGATTTTTTCCAAATCTTTGTCAATATATCCTGCGCCATGACTAGTAAGAGTTGAAATTACACTAGTATCAGCATCTAAAACACCGCCAGCACTTCTCTCTTTCGCATTTAATTCTGCAATTTTTTCGCTTAATTTTTTTGTAGCTTCTGTAGGGCCAACCAAGAAACTCTCATCACCCTCATAAAGAGTAAAGTTTCTTTTAATAAAACTTCTTACGTTAATTTCATTAACCCAGCTACCTTCTTTAAAACTATACCATTCCTCTCTCATCATTTTTCTCCTTTCAGTATTTTATTAGCAATATCAATTTGTTCTTTTGTAGGCGTATTTACACCCTCCAAAGCATACTCGATACCTAATTTATCATATTTTGATACACCCAATGTATGATATGGCAAAATTTCCACTTTTTCAACGTTTGAAAGTGTATTAATAAAATTTTTTACACTTATAAGAGTTGTTTCATCTTCATTAATAGTAGGAACTAAAACATACCTTACCCACATAGGAATATTTTTTTCGTCAAGGTATTTAGCAAAATCCAAAATATTCTCATTTGAATGTTGTGTCAAAACTTTATGTTTTTCGTCATCAATGTGCTTTATATCAAGCAATACCAAATCCGTGTAAGACATAAGTTCGTCAAATTTTTTAAGCACTTCTGTTTTTCTATTAAACAACACTCCAGAAGTGTCAAGACAGGTATTTATTCCTTCGGTTTTTAGCACTTTGAATAGCTCTATAACAAAGTCAATCTGTACTAGTGGTTCACCTCCCGAAACAGTAACTCCGCCATCATCTCCAAAGTAATGTCTATACTTTGTAATTTCATTTACAAGTTCGTCTACACTCATCTCTTTACCACCAGCAAAATCCCAAGTATCAGGATTATGACAATACTGACAACGCATAGGACAACCTTGCAAAAATACAACAAATCTTATACCTGGTCCGTCTACAGCACCAAATGTTTCAATTGAATGTACTCTACCCATTTTACTCCTTTTCTAGATGCTTAAGCATATTACCACAAAATACAATTTTACCAAAGTGATTTTTGTGATTTTCTTTCAACTTCATTAATGTTTTTATTATTTTGTTATATTTTATAACATTGTTACATATAAAATATCTCAATAGTTAGTTTAAAAATTAAATTATGGTATACTCATTTTGTTTTTATGAAGGAATTGTCAATTTAATACTACAATACACAAAAGGAACAATATGACTTTTCAAGAAGTCAAAACAACAGAAGAATTAATGTCGTTTTTAGATCAAAATATTAAATACGGCATAATTGATAACAATGGTATTCCCTACTATGATAGCAATTCTGAAAAATTTCAAGAAGTTTGCAATACTCTATGTAGTCCTTAAATCACGTAGCCGTAGCTCAGCTGGATAGAGCACCACATCCTAAGGGGAAGGTCGGGGGTTCAAATCCCTTTTGGAATACCAAGATAAATGTTAAAAGAAAAAGGACTGGAGAGGTCCTTTTTTGAAACACCAAAATATTGATTAAAGAAAATGGACCAGAGAGGTCCTTTTTGGACCGCCAAGATAGAGGTTAAAAAAGACCAGAGGGGGTCTTTTTTTTTGTGTAAGAGTGTTATTTTATAACAAAGGCGGTGATTTCTGTTGTTGTTATTGGGGTGATAATGATTTTGTGGGTTTTGTTTTGAAGATTATTGCTTAGGTATAGATAGTCGTTTGAACCATCAAAGGTTACTATGGAATTTTGTCCATCAATAGATATGGAGAATGTTGCCGACTTGCCTTCTTTTGATAATATTGCAAATTGACTTCCTGAAAACTCAAGTTCTATCCTGCCTTTGCTTGAAATATAACTATGACCAAACAAAGACAAGTCAAAATTAACTTCCCACTGACCATAATATTTTATTTTGCTATCATCGGGAGAAATTAGGTTGGCGCCTACGATGTCATAGCAAAATTCTATGTTAGATAGGCATATATATTTGGCACTTGTTTTAGTTACCACAAGTTTATAATATCTTATTTCTGTTGAGTCAAATGTTCCAATTTGGTTGCAACTATTTTTTAACGGTTCGTTTGTATATTCGCACAGCAAGGTCAGTTGTTCTCTGTCAAGTCCACCAAAAAGTTGATAACTTGTTGGAGTTTGTGGGTTATTCTTTCTGCCATACATAACCACTTTGTTGGCTTTGATAACTTTGCCCAAATCTACAACTATTTCAAATGGGGCGTCTTGTGTAACATATTCATTTTGTTTGTTGTGCATATATGTTGACAGATTATTGTCAAACATATTTTCAATCCCAGTGGTTTCATCCCATGGAGTAAAGTTGGTTGAAAGGACTGTTGAAGTGCTATTGGTCTTTTCTACAACGATTGGTGCAGGATAATTCCTTTTGTAAAAGTAATCACTTTTGAAACTTTCTTTAACATAATTTATGTTGTAAACTGTGGTCTTTTTGGTTATGTCATCTAGGCTAAAACTTCCGTTGGAACAAGGTGCCATACCTACTACAAAAGCACATCTGTCAAGGTCAAGGTGTAGAACTACTGCCTTTATGTATACTGTTTGCCCTTTTTTGAGGTCATAATCTCTGTATTCCCCATTTTGCACACTAACATTAAAACTGTTGTTGTAGTTTGAATCGGCTTTGGCGACTAGTTGATAATTAACTCCATCAAGAGAAATATATAAGTTGGCATTCTTCCCTCTGATGCTAAACCTATATGTATTGTTAGATGTAATATATATTTTTGAATTATATTCGGATATAGAGTTTAATTCAACTCCCTCCGAACTCCACCAAACAGCAGCGCACTCGTTGCCATTGAACTTGCTATCAAATGTTTCACTCGAAATAAACCCTTCATAATTTTTGGAAACTGCATCTTCTATATCTTCAAATTTGTCTAGCAAGTTGCCATCAAAATAATAGGTTGTGCGTTCGGCAATCCTCTTTTGTTGTTGCTTGAATCCAAGCACCAATGTAACATCTTCTACTTCAAAAGCGTTGTCATCTTTTGAAATTGAAATATTTACATCAATATCTCCAGAAATACCCTCTGTTGAAGGGGTAAACCTGTATTGGTCATCGCCGATTTTTTGTATGTGACCAAATTGCGAATCTCCCACAGTAATATCATTTATTGTAAACCCAGACGGAATTTGAATCAATGACCTAATGTTAAAGTCATAACTACCGCCAGAAAACTCAAATGGTTGCATTGTTGTTATATGCTTTTTGGTGTTGTTATAATTAAACTTTGTCCCTGTTTGATAAATACAAGCGACAGGAACATACATAGGGTAATTGTATTGTTCTATTTCTTCAACAACCTCAGCCGACACACTTTCGTGCAAAAGCTCTGTAAAATAATAATAGAAGTTGTGTTGTGATTGATTGCATAAATTTCTAAACCACTTGTCTACTCCACTGCCATTTTTGGTCGACTGAATAAAGATCTCTTGTCCAAAGGAGTGAAGTATGGTTGCATATGCTTCAAGAGATTCCACCGCAGAACCACTAGTTGTGCTTTGCAACAATTTTCTTAGGACTCTTGACGCATCTGTGTATATATTCCAATCTTTCAAGGACGAGTCGTTTAGGCTTCTGTTTGCAGATATTTTAGTAAACAACGAATACTCCACCAAACTTACTGCATTGTTGGTTACTTCCCCACCATTTGGCAAGCCGAAACCCTGAAAGTGATGATTGAACTCGTGGACATTTCCCCATGCACCATTTGTAACAAAACTTTCCACATTCAAACAACTATTCATCCAGTCCACAGGACAATTAACTGTGTTTCTACCCACAAATGCAACTGCTGCCCCAGCCGCAACAAAAGGGTCAAACAGAAAGTCTATGCCATAAGTACCAAAGGAATCGGTTGGGACTTGTTTGGAAACTCGTGAAATTTTATCCCAAAGTTCTGCCGAATCACACAATTCTGCATAGGAATAATTATCTGAATATGTCCTTGGTCCAGAAAAACGAACTGCGTTGTCATAAATTTCCATATCAAAATATGGGGCACTAGATTGGAGCAATCTGTTGTATTCTTCCTCTGTTGTCAGGCCATATATAAAATGTGGATATTCCACTGCACCAGAAATCTCTACTGCAAATTCATTTTTTGTATTTGGCGAACCTATGTATATTGGACCTCCAAGATAAGAGCCAAAAAAGCAAGTGTATGTTTGAGAATTTTCGTCAAAACTACAAACAGTTCTATTAACAGGCATTTTGTTGGCAATAACTGGCATACGGTTGAAATCTCTTGCCATCCAAATATTGTTGGCTTGCCCGTTGGCAAGTGTTGCCCCAACATACACATAAAAACTACCAATACTATCCAAATCTTTTGCAGATATTTTTAGTTTTATTACTTCGCCTGCAGGAGCATAAAGCCCTGTTATATAGTTCCCCGTTGGTCTTGGGATAATTTTTATTTGCTTTATCACTGCTGGTTCGTCATCTTCTACATTTCCAAAATACATATTTTGTGATGCTGTGTGTTTGTATAACTTACGTTGGTTGCCTTCGCTATCCAAAACAGGAGTGTCATTTAGATACAAATATCCTTCGCTATCCATTCTGTTATAATTGGAACATTCACCTGTTATTCTTGCGTCTGGGTCAGAATTTAGATAGGCATTTTCGTTCAAAATTGCTTGCTTTAACGCAGTAAATTCTTCATCACTTTCATCCGTTGTTTTTGTCAACTTTTGACCATAAACTGGATATCTGACCAGCCCCTCATCATCAACTTGTGGAGTTTGTCTTTCTGTTCTACCCACAACTGAATATGACACGCCTATTTTTGAGGTGGCATTGATCTTTTTTTCAAACAATTCATTTGCTATGGTTTCTTGTTCTCTAGCCCTTTCATTGCTTTTTATAAAAACTATTGAAATAACTGTTGCAACAGCAAAAATAACAAGCAACATCGTTGCTATAATCCACTTTCTTTTATCACGTTTTATAACTTTTTTCATAACGATATAAATATATCACAGTATGCCCTGATTGTATACAATTTTTTTTAACTTTTTCACTCGTCTAACATTAGGACTTTGGTATTCGCATTATAACTATATCTTCTCTTTAACAAAGTCTTGCCAACTACTTTGTGTTCTACTCTTGACAAAGTTGCTGTGTGTGTCGTATAATATTTGTAATAAACTATGGAGGTTGTTATGGACAAAATTAGTGATAGATGGGCAAAACTAATCCTTTGGGCAGGAAGTTATGTCAGTGCATTTCTCTTTGCCATTATTGGAGGGTATTATTGGCTGAATACAGACAGAGAGGAACTTAAAAAAGAATGTAAGAAAGTCCTTTGGGTTACACTTATATTTTTGGCACTTGAGATGGTTATTACCTTGATTTCTTCTTTTAATGGTATTTTTGGTATCAACGGATACTCTTTTATCTCGGTTATCACATCAATCGTTACTTTTGCTAAAGTTTGCACTTTCGCAATACTTGGTTTGTTCGCTTTCTTTGGTGTAAAAATTACAGTATTTGAACACAAAAAGAAAGAAGCAAAAGAAGTCAATTCTACATCAAAAGATGAAAAAATTGAAGTGGAAATTGTAGAACCAAACAAAGAAGACTAACAAATTACAAAACTAGGGCAAGTTGCATTGAGTAACTTGCCTTTTTTTTAAGTTATAACTTGTAACAAAAAGTTGACTAAAAAAATCTTTATGCTAAACTATAAGCATTATTGGAGAAAATTATGAAGATATATGACGAACTTATTTCTCGTGGGCTGGTTGCACAGGTTACTGACGAAGATAAAATAAAAGATTTGATAAACAATGGCAAAGCGACATTTTATATTGGTTTTGACCCTACAGCAGACTCTCTGCATGTTGGGCATTTTATGACTTTGGTCCTTATGAAAAGGCTTCAAATGGCAGGCAACAAACCTATTGTTTTGCTTGGAGGTGGCACAGGATACATTGGTGACCCAACGGGAAGGACAGATATGCGCTCCATGATGAGCCCAGAAACAATCGAGCATAACTGCGAGTGTTTCAAAAAACAAATAGGCAAATTTATTGACTTTTCTGACGGCAAAGCAATAGTCGCAAACAATGCTGATTGGCTACTAAGTCTAAATTATGTTGATGTGCTAAGAGAAGTTGGCCCATGTTTTACTGTAAATAATATGCTTCGTGCCGAATGTTACAAACAACGTATGGAGAAGGGCCTTTCTTTCTTGGAATTTAACTATATGATTATGCAGTCATATGACTTTTATTATCTTTTCAAAAAGTATGGTTGCAATATGCAGTTTGGCGGTGATGACCAATGGAGCAATATGCTTGCAGGCACAGAACTTATCCGCAAAAAACTTGGTAAAGATGCCTATGCAATGACAATCACACTGCTACTAAATAGTGAGGGCAAAAAAATGGGCAAAACAGCAAAAGGTGCAGTGTGGCTGGACGAAAATAAAACTACTCCTTTTGAATTTTATCAATATTGGCGAAATACTTCTGATGAAGATGTAATAAAATGCTTGCGACTTCTTACCTTTATCCCACTTAAACAAATTGACGAAATGTCTTTGTGGCAAGGAGAAGATCTGAACAAAGCAAAAGACATATTGGCATACGAAATAACCAGTATGGTCCATGGCAAAGAAAAGGCAGAAGAAGCCAAGCGTATGGCTCAATCACTTTTTGGCAATGGTCAATCAGAAGTTGATGCTCCAAAATACTTCATCAGCCAAGACAAGATAGATGACAACAAAATTTCTCTACTTTCGCTACTTGTAGAATGTAAACTAACTTCTTCCAAAGGGGAAGGGAGAAGGCTTATTGCTCAAAATGGCATCTCCATAGAAAACAGAGTAGTAACAAACGAAAATTATGAAATTTGCAAAGCCGACCTAGAAACAGGAGTGCTTATCAAAAAAGGCAAAAAAACATTTGTTAAGGTTTTTCTAGAAAAATAACATTTGTATAAAGCCCAAATGTTTTAGCCAAATTTCAATTACAATTCGATTAAAATACAATAAAGTTTTAATCAATTTTTAATCAAAAAAAGGGAATTACAATCCCTTTTTTTTCATCTTTTCTCTGATTATTTTTTCGCAAAATGCAACTGTTTGCTCCAATGTTAAGTTGGAATTGTCAACCACTATTGCATCTGGAGATACTAGCAACTTTCCATGCTCACGAGTTTTGTCTATGCTATCTCTTTTTTCGATATCTTCCAATATTTCTTGCAAGGTTGGTCTTGTTGGGTCATTTGCCATCTGTGCAAATCGTCTTTTTGCCCTTTCTCTGCTAGTTGCTGTGAGGTAAATTTTTACATTTGCATTTTTAAGAACCACACTGCCTATATCTCTACCTTCCATAACACAGTTATATTCCTTGGCAAACTCTCGCTGAATTTCCCTAACCTTATCCCTAAGGACCTCATATCCAGATACCAGTGGAGTTGTATTGCTAACTACTTCCCTCCTCAAAAAAGGAGTTTGGTCAATTCCGTTAACTACAACTTTTTGATTTTCACCTTCAAATAATATTTTTACATTCAAATTTTTTAACAACTTTGATATCTTTTCATCATTTGGCTTTGTTTCTCCAAAGATTCTGATATACTCGCAAGTGATTCCTCTATACATTGCCCCTGTGTTGAAATATCTAAAACCCAAATTCTTGGCAAGGTTTTGAGCCAAAGAAGATTTCCCACAACCAGCAAGACCGTCAATAGCAACAGAAAACATAATTCACCTCAATATTTCCACAATTTAGGCATAATTTGTGGATAAGTTTTGATTTATTATACAAAAACACAGCAATTATTCCAAACAAAATAATCAAAACTTTTTTATTTTTTCAAAAATTTGCCAAATTATGTTGACTAATTTTTTACAAATCTTTACAATAAGTATATGAATAAAACACCAACTCCACATATAGAAGCAAAACTTGGAGAAATAGCCAAGACAGTTATTTTGCCAGGAGATCCCCTTCGTGCAAAAAGAATGGCAAAAAAATATCTTAAAGATGCAAAACTGGTTAGTTCCGTAAGGAACAATTTTTGCTATACAGGCACATACAATGGCAAGCCTGTATCCATAATGTCCACTGGTATGGGGCCTGCCAGTATGGGAATATATTCTTATGAACTGTTCAACTATTATGGGGTAAAAAACGCTATTCGTGTGGGGACAATAGGCTCTCTTAGTCCAAAGCATAAAATAGGCGACCTCTTGATAGCAAAGAATTGCTACACAAATACAAACCTTATGGACATATATCAAAATGGCAAAACTATATGTGGGACAAGGGGAGTAAATTGTTTTGAAGCAAGCAAAGAACTTGTTCAAAAAGCACTAGAAAAACAATCCAACATAGAGGACAACTTGTGTAACATATGGACAACAGACACATTTTACTCCTCGCTAAACAAATCACTTGTGCAAAAACTTGACATCGCTGGTGTAGAGATGGAGGGGGCTTCCCTTTATCTAAATGCAAAACTTGCCAATGCAAACGCGTTGTGCATCTGCACCGTTTCTGACGAAATATATTCCGGCAAAAGCACCACTTCCTCTGAAAGAGAAAAGAACTTTTTCAAAATGTTTGAACTAGCACTGTCTATAGCATCAACTTTGTAACATATTACAATATATCAAAGTGTGAATTATTGCAAGAAAATTAAACCCATTACAAAATCACAAACAATTATATTCTCTATCGTAAGGCTATATTTATTACTTATTTAAGCATTTTTTACAAAACTACAAAATTTATACTAAAAATCGGCATTGAGAATATTTTATTTGTTTCTACAAAAATAAAATGGAGGGAATTATGCTCAAAAAATATGGATTTTTGTTTGCTTCATTAGGAATACTAATCGCTGGACTTATACTACTTGTAGCGGTGGGAATGAGATATACTACCATTGTTCTGCTATTTATTGGCATAATTTGCACCATATGCAGTATGTTCGTTTCGCTACCAACTTCCTTTGAAAAAGAAACCAACAAGGCCTCTATTGAAGAAAGTGAAGAAACAAACAATAGCGAAGAAAAACATCACGAACACAAGGGAAATATCCATTTGGCAAACACAACTACTAGCCAAAGAAAACACAAAATTGTGTGCAAATATTGCAAAACTAGATTCCCTTGCACCAATGACAACTGCCCTCATTGTGGTGCTCCAGTGGAAATAGAAAGTCTAACTCCAGAATGTTTGACTCCTGTACCACATTCAAAAGAAGAACAAATAAAAGAAATCTCAAATAAAGAAGCAAAAACAAAGACAACAAGAACAAAGAAAAATTAGAAATTATATATCAAAAGTAAAGAAATTTAATAATAATTAAGTAAAAAATATAAACTGTAAAAGAGGTTAAAATGGAAAAGGCAAAAAAAATAACATTTGGCATTGTTTTGGGTGGGTTCTTGCTTGCACTTGTATTGGGGACAATATTTGACCTGCAAATAAGCAAGGCTCTGGCAGATATAACCTGGGGTCAATATTATACGACCAATTTCTATGCAATCGCTGGCGAAGTGGTAGGCGAAATGGTTCTCTATTTGCTCCTTGTTTGTTCACTTTCTATCCTAATAAATTACTTTGCACGAAGAAATACCAGCAAAAAATGGTATTACTATCTTATAATTGTGATACTTGCCATATTAAGTATTGGGGTAGGAATTTTTGGGGTGAGCAAATTTCTAAATTATTTGGCTGATTTTTCTGTTGCAGGAGTGGAAGGTTTTATTAAATCTACTATTGGCAAGGTTGTCATTTTATTACTTTCTTGCGCAACAACCCTTGTTGCTTGCCTATTGTTTGCAAAATGCAAAGATGAAAGCCTAAAACAACTGGCGGTGTGGGCTATTGTTATGATTTTGATTGCTATTGCCAGCAATCTAGTCGTTCAAGTATATAAAAGGATTGCATGCAGGACGAGATACAGAGCAATGGTTTATGAGGATATGGAAAATTTTGATTATTACACACCATGGTATGTGATAAATACACAAAAATTTTCATCAACTGCACCTTTTGCAAGCGAGTTCTTCAAATCATTCCCTTCTGGGCATGCGTGTGCTGGTGCAAGTGTTTTCTCCCTAGTATTATTGCCACATTGCTTTGAAAAGACAAATACAACAAAATGGAAATCTATCTTCCTTGCAACAGCAATCACATGGACAACACTAGTTTGCTTCTCTCGAATTGTTGCTGGTGCACATTATTTTACAGACGTTCTTATTGGTTCATTTGTAACAATTTTCTTCACATATCTTGCAAAATGGGTGTTGATAGACAAACATATCCCTCAAAAATGGGTAGACAAAGTATAATTTCAAGTTGTAAATAAAAAGGAGGTAATCAAATAGATATCTCCTTTTTTTGATGTATTGATTTTGAAATAAATATTTAGTCTTTTATTTTTTCCCATGAAAATTCATTTCTGCCAAAATGCCCATAACTAGCAGTTTGGGAATAAATAGGTTTTAGCAAATCCAACTCTTTGATTATGTTTTTTGGCGAGAAGTCAAAGTTGTTTTTGACATATTTTTGTATTTGCCCCAAAGGTTTTTGCTCTGTGCCAAAAGTATTGATGTTTATGGCGATAGGCTGGCTTAAACCAATGCCATAAGCAACTTGAACTTCACATTTATGGCAAAGGCCATGAGCGACTATATTTTTGGCTACATATCTTGCATAATACGCCCCTGATCTATCTACCTTGGTTGCATTTTTGCTAGAAAAACAACCTCCACCTACTCTACCAACTCCACCATAACTATCTACTACAATTTTTCTGCCAACACAACCACTATCTCCAAAACTTCCCCAAATGGTAAATCTTCCACTTGGGTTGATTATAACGTCAACATCTTGCACATATTGTGGATAATTACTAAGGACTTTGTCTATAACTTTTTCTCTTATTGTGCTAGCAAGGCGCTTGTATGATACCTCTTCTGCGTGCGAAACAGATACTAACACTGTTAATATTTTAATAGGTCTTCCGTCTAAATATTGCACAGTAACTTGACTTTTGGCATCTGCAAAATACCCTTTGTTTTGTTGGCGAAAAGTCTCATATTCCCTCATAAGTTTGTGGGCTATAACAATACTCAATGGCATAAATTCAGGAGTTTCATCCGTCGCATACCCAAACACCATACCCTGATCATTGGCACCCACCTCTTCTGTAACCACAGCATTGTGAATATCCACACTTTGCTCGCTAATCTGTTTTATTATTTCAAACTGGCACTTGTAACCAATATCCTTTAATATATTTCTTGCTATGCCGTCATAGTCAATCTTTGCCTTGGTGGTTGCTTCACCAAACACAAATAATTTGTTGTCCTTTATGGCACATTCCACCGCCATTTGCGACATTGGGTCTTGACGTAGCGCTTCGTCCAAAAAGGCATCGGCTATCATATCGCAGGTCTTGTCTGGATGCCCTATGTTTACACTTTCACTTGTAACAACTTCGCTGTTTTCTGCAAGATAATCGGCAAAATTTATCTTAATTGGCTGATTTTTGCCCATAAAAGCACATGTAGTCCCAATGCGACCGATGGACAATGTTCTGTCTATATCCATAATATATCCACACTTGTCTTCGTTTATATTTATTTCCTCTCCGCCAACCCATTTGCACCCATATTGCGTTGCAAAATTTAGAAAATCTTTCTTGTTCTCATCATCTATCAAGAACCGAACTCTTTCTTCTTCTTTTAATAATTCACTAAGTTTTTTCATAATCTTTCTCCAAAAATATATTTCCACAGAAAGATTTGCAAGAAAAAATCCCATCGCATTGATGGGATAAAATACAAAGATATGTTCCCATCATTCAGCCTTTAGCACCTTGCCATTGCAGGTTGCTGTGTGGTCAAAGGGGCTGTCCCTCGCACACTCTCTATGGATATTTTTATCATAACACACCAAAAGGAGCCTGTCAACAAAAAATTTCAAATTAAAAAAATATTTCATAAATTTCAAAATATCAAAATTTATTTGGAATTTTCATTTATTTGTGATAATGTAAAAGTATGAATGAACAATCAAACAAAAAATTGAATGTTGGACTATTTATTGACACATATTTTCCAATGGTAGATGGCGTTGTTATGGTTGTAGATAATTATGCAAGACGCCTTGCCAAGATGTGCAATGTAACAGTATTTGCCCCAGTGGGCAGAAAAAGTTTTGACGATAGCAGTCTGCCATATAAGGTAGTTAGGTGCAAAAAGAAATTTTCACTACCCTTCTTGGATTATGACTTGCCTACGCCCAAATTCGACAAACAATTTTTGCAAGCGGTAAAAGATGCAAAACTAGATTTGGTTCATATTCACTCGCCTTTTACCATAGGCAAAGTTGGGGCAAAGTATGCAAAAAAACACAATATTCCCCTTGTAAGCACATTACACAGTCAATTTGAAAAAGACTTTCTACGTGCGACCAAAAGCAAGGCAATAACTCGCATAATGCTTAATATTATTGCAAAAGTCTTTAATAAATGTGATGTATTGTGGACAATGAGCCCTGGCTGTGTTGAGTTGGCACACCATTATGGTTACAAAGGCAAAACAGACATAATCTCCAACGCAACTGACCTTGTAAACAATTTTTCAGACAAAGATATAATTGATATTAAATCACAACTTTTTGCCAAATATAACATTCAGCCAGACGACAAAGTTTTTATCACCATTGGCAGAGTTAACAAGTTGAAAAATCTTGATGTTGTGTTTGATTGTTGCAAGATTTTGAAGGATAAAGACTTCCATTTCAAATGGCTAATAGTAGGTAATGGCGGAGATATGGAATATTTTGAAAATAAAACTGCCAAATTGAACTTACAAGACAAAGTAGTGTTTGTAGGCAAGGTGGTTGACCCTGTGGAAAAGGGTAAACTTTTTGCAATATCCAACCTTCACTTATTCCCTTCTACTTATGACACAGACGGAATTGTTAGAATAGAAGCGGCGGCTTTTAGCCTCCCAACAGTTTTTGTTGACACATCATTGCCTGCAACAACAATAACAGATGGAGATAATGGATATATTACTCAAAACACGCCAGAAGCCTTTTCACAAAAGATAGAAGAAATTTTTGCAGATGAAGATCGTTATAAAAAAGTTCAACAAAATTGCAAAAAAGATTTATACATAACTTGGGATGAAGTTGTCCCACTGGCTTACGAAAAATATCTAGAATTATGTAAAAAACACCAAGAAAAATAAATGATAATCTTCACTAATAATACGTAAACCACAAAATATAACTATTGCTATCCACTGCAATGGCCTAAGTTGCTAATTATAAATTACAATAACCGCTAATGGTGCGTAAACTAATAAATATATTTACATAATTTTTGTTTAGCAATTAAATTTGAAAAAACTGGAGAAAAAATGAAAAATCCTCTTATATCAGCAATATTCCCTTGTTATAATGTGGCAAATTATTTGCCCGATTTGTTTGCAAGTTTGGAGCAATTTGACTATCCAAACACAGAGTTTATATTTGTAAATGATGGCTCAAAGGATAATACTTTACAACTGTTGCAAGAATTTTGCAAGGATAAAGACAACTGCATGATTGTTGACCAAGAAAATCAAAAACTATGTATGGCTCGCAACAATGGGCTAGCAAAAGCAAAGGGAGAATATATATGGTTTTGTGACCCAGATGACATTCCATCTCCATATATACTCACATATCTTTATAGAAATATGGTGGAGCATAATGCAGACATATCTATATGCAATTACAAAAAAGTTAAAGAAAACTTCCATTTTGAAAATTGCAAAAACCCAAAAAATTCTCAAAAAATTCAACTTTTTGACCAAGAATCTGCAATGTGTCAGTATTTTAGTTGCAAGAAATTTGACCTTAATGTCTGGTGCAAACTTTATAAAAACGATATTTTGAAGAAGTTTGAAAGTTATCCAAATGTTTTTGACAAAAAAGTTATCTATGGAGAAGATGTAGATTTTAACTCAAAATATCTTATGTTCTGTAAAAAATGTGTCTACACAACGACCAACTTATATTACTATAGACAACGAAAGTCTAGTATTGTTCATAGCGACTTTAATGAAAGTAGGTTGACTACATTTATTGGCATAAACAATGCAATAAAAAGATATGAAGGCAAATTTCCCCAAGTTCAGAAATACATTAAGAGCCTTAAAGGGCTAGTAAGTATAGAGATGCTTTATTATATCTACAAAAGTGAATACTCTGACAAGCAAACGATAGAAGATTTGCTATATAATCTAAAATCTAATATGAAATATATTGTTTCTTGCAAAAGAAATCATTTGTATAGGAGAATTTTTGTTCCTCTAACATACCCACTATTCAAATTATTCTTAGCAAATCGAATGCGTAAAAACTCTAAATAATAATTTATAAAATTACTCAAAAGTAATAATAAAAAAGAATAATTAACACAGATTATTTTTATAAGCAGTTTGAATGGCAATAATCCTATTTTTATATAAACTTTCAAATATTTTTTTTGGGATTGCAATAACATGTGCATTATTTTTGTTGTGGTAAAAATAAAGGAAAACGTCTTTTTGAATTACTTTATTTGACATAAAAAATAAATTTATCTATACTCTTTGTATGAAGTTTTTTGAAAAAATTATAAGTAATACAAAGATTTTTTTGGAGTCTATGTGGGGTGTAGTCGCTGTTTGCTCGCTGGCTACACTGTTTTGGTGTTTTGGGCTTCCTGTTGGGGCAGTGACGGTGCTTGCTGTTGGTGTAATATTATGCTTTTTAACCTGTGATGATGTAAAACTTCTTTTTGGTCCTTTTCTTCTTGTTCCATTCTTCTCGGTTGATGTTCAAAATCCAGCAGAATTGACAACATACGCCATAGTTTTTGCTTTTGTTTTCTCCTCTTTCATTTTCTATGTTATAAAACATCGCAAAACACCAGTTACCAAGGGCAAGATGTTTTGGGGATTGATGATTGCTGACTTATCCTTCCTGTTGGGTGGGGTTATTGGTCATTTTGATATAAAAATATTCTTAATAATACTTGCGTTGAATGTTGCTATGTATCTGGTATATTTTGTGGCTATAAATTACACCAAAAATCTTATTCCCTACCTTATGCTGTGCTTTGTGGTGGTGTCAATGTGCCTTATGGTGCAACATAGTGTTCTGCTTGTGCGAAGTGGGGATATACTAAACTGTATTTTGACTCGAGGAATTCAATCTATTGGGGATATGTCTATCAATGTTGCAGCGCTCTATTATCCACTGGGTGCAATTGGTGGCATTTACCTTGCCAAGAAGTCAGAAAAAATCAACTACATATATTTTGTCCTTTCTGCAGTTGCGTTTGTCTTTATGCTTCTGACATATTGTCGTGGAGTTATCGTTACCAGCAGTCTAGTTATACTTGGTCTTTGCATATATCTTATTGCAAAATCTCCCAAGAGAAAGGTTCTTGCAATAACTTTTGGCAGTGTATTTGTTGGGGTTGGAATTTTGATATTTGCTATCCCACCTTTAAGAGAAATTGCCCTAGGCTTTGTCCAGAGAGGGTTGTCCACCAGTGGCAGAGATGAACTTTGGGCATGGTGCATAGAGCAATTTAGATCCAGTCCAATATTTGGTGTTGGCTTTGCGACCAGTGAGCCACCTCCAAGCCTTACACTTAATATTGTTATGGCTCATAATACCATACTCCAATGGTTTACCTCGCTGGGAATTGTTGGGGCAGTGCTTATGATTCCATTTTATTATCAAAAATACAAAACATTCTTTGGCAAATACAACCTTAACAAACTTTGTTGCTTATGTTGTGTGTTGTGTATAGCATTGGAAGGCATACTCAACCCAGCATGCACTCTTGTATTTTTTGTAGTGGCAATATCCCTTGTTCTTGTTGCCTCTGTGGAAACTGAAAATAAAAACATTTAACAACTAGCAACAGTAACAATGAGATAGAAATGCAAAATAATGATACAATTAACAAATATGCACAAATACAACCAAATAAGATTAACCAAAGCGCAATTTCCAACAAAAACTATAATGTAATCAAACTATAATGTAATCAAACAAAAAACAAACTCGGCAATATGTCGAGTTTGTTTTTTGTTTATAAATATTAACTTTGTTTTGCATATAATTCAAATACAGCGCCCATTCCGTTTGCCAAATAGAAGTTTAGATTTGTTGTTCCCTCTGTTGCTTTTAGACCATATGTTTCGCTTGGGTTTTGTGTTCCTGTTGTTGCAGACACTTTGAACAAACCGTTATTTTTGCTGTTTTGAATAATATGTTCTCCTGCAGAAGCTGCAGCAATTGAGTTGGTTGTCATGTCAAGTGCATAAGAAGTTTTTTGTGCTCCTTCTGCTTTATTTTGTTCATATTCACTTTCGGAATCATAGAACACAACACTTCCTCGCACTGGTTGTCCAGTTATTCCTTCTGCACTAGAAGATTTGTAAACAACCTTAAGATTCATAAGTTCGGCTATTCCATCTTTCGTTTGCATAAATGTTGTTCCAAAAGGAGTAAAGGCAGAATCCAATTCCTTAATTTGAGCAACTAGTGCACTGGCGCCATAACTAACGAACCAAGGCTCGTTGCCTGTTACAAAACTTTCCATCTTTGCGCCTATCACGGTAATATTGGATGGAACACCGCCAGAGCCATCAACTTTGCTGCCACCAACATGGTCAACTATCATCACAGGGCCACCCGCTCTTAGATATTCGCCACCTTTTATTGTAAAGTTGGAAACTCCATATGAATAGATAAGAGTGTTGTAGCAATCATAGCCTTTGGTGTTAAGGAATGTTGTTGTGGTTTTAGAGCCATTGGCGCAAGCGTCACTTACAAGGAAGCCAATAAATGTGTTTTTGTAAATGCTATTAGTTACATTGGAATTGATGTGAAAAAGTTTGCCTGCCATTATTCCGCCACTGTATAACGACCTGTTACTTCTTTCACCATTTCCAATTATTCTCAAGTCAAAGAAATTTACTGTGCCTGCATTTTCGCCTGTTTGATTGGTAGTGGTGTCCAACCCATTAAACTTGAACACTGTTGCATGAGTTGTGATAAGGGTTTCATTTTCGCCATTTACATCATCTGTGTTGATTGCGGACTTATTTCCACTCTCTACCACACAACGAGTAAGACCTGAATAGTCTATTGTAAAGTAGTTGCCATAAATGGAGAACGTTTGCCCTTCTGCTACATTTCTTTCGTATATTGCTCTCTCAGTTCCACCAGTGCCATTGCCATCTCCGTCTTTCATAGAGCCAACGATTGTAAGGTTGGTTGTTGCGGTTACTCCACTTCTTTCTTCCTCTGTATAGAAGAATTCGCTAGGAATATTGCTATCTGCTATATTTATATCTTTTTGCAAAACGATAGAATTTACTGTCAAATCCGCATATTTTGTTCCTGCTTTTTTACTTTCCCAACCACGAACTTCGTTTTTGCTTTCATCAACTCTGTTATTTATTACACACAAGTCATCTGCAGTGTAAACATTGTATCCGTCTACAACCTGGACCTCTATTGTTATTTTGCTAGGAGTTCCTGCTTTTGTAATTTCAAATTTGAAAGTCTTGCCAATCGCACTACTATTAAATTCTACATTATTGTTAAAGTTATCTATTTTTGAGATATAAGTTGAAAATAATGTGGAATCAAGTTCTGTATAACTGCTATCTTCATTTTTGATATAAGCCTTTATTGTGGTTGAAAAACCTACAATTTCCTTAAATCCAGATTCAACATTACCAATCATTTGGAAGTCAAAATAATTTTGTTGACCGGCAAAGATTGGTCGTGTCTTATCTTCAAAGTTTTCACTTTCTCCCCTAAGGGTTGATGCTCTTGTTGCTAGAAGATAACTATACATACTCACAACGCCTGCTTTGCTTATATAGAATGTGCAAGTTGATTCTAGTCCAGTATAGTTGTCTGTGCCATCTATGACAGATTTCATAATATATTCTCCGTCTTCAGTTGGCAGTGTTTCCGAATATTCAGAGTCTTCTGCGGTTGATAATTTATACTTACGCACTACATTATTATAACCAAATTTAGCATCACCTGTGTAGGTAGGTGTAAGAGTATCGTTGACATATGATACTTCTATATTTGGAGTTGTTATCCAACTATTTTCCGCTTTGCGAATGTCAAATTGGGTAGTATTATCTCCGTCTGGGAGTTTGTAATTACCATTGTCCAATGCAGTTGCTGTGGCAGTGTATCTTACATTAGCACCATAAAGATCTCCTTCATTATTTGCATTGGCATTTATCTGCCCACCACTTACTGTTACATTGCATGTATCCCCACTGCAAAGATTATTTACTGTGCAAGTTGGGACTTGTTGCTCACCTGTATAATAGAATGTTGTTCCTCCCCAAACAAGTTGCGCTGTGAGTTTGTTGATAACAAAGGTAAAATTCAATTGATCTTTTCCATGTCCAAATTCAGCATTTGCCCAAGCATAACCATTCTTAAGCGTTACTACTGCAGTGTATGTATTAGCATCTTTTTGTTTGTTTCCAGATATAACCATTCCTTGCTCATCAAAGCCAGTTGGCAAATATGTTTGGTCTTGTCCGTTGTAAACAAATGTTGTTGTTCCTTCTGCTGGCATATTCACCTTGATATAATTAACATTTTCTGCAATGCTCCAATTATGAGTCAATTCTACTCCATCTGGCAATTCTGGTTTATTATAATTGTCTTTGTCATAATCAAGTTCTGCAGTTGCTGTGTAATTACCAATATTTGTGGCTTCGTTGCCTATGTATCTTGCTTTTACACCTTTTGGAAGATTTAGCAATGTTACTTCTTTTACCATACCATCATACTCTATTGCAGATTCGCTCCACACAACTTGGCTCATATCATAAGTGGCTTTTTTAATAATCAAAGTTCCATTTTGATAGCCAATGCTATAATTCTTTGCTTCTGCCCCATCAAAAGAAACAGTATAA
>CAMENR010000023.1 GCA_945928645.1 uncultured Clostridia bacterium
TGCCCTCATTATATTTTACACAACTATTTTTGTCAAAAGATTTTGGGTAGTTTTTGGATTTTATTTGTTTTTTGTAACATTTTGTAATTTTTTAGTTAATTTTATATTGTAATTTTTTAGTTGCTTTATCTTTTCTCTTATCTTTTTTTGCGTGTTGTGTATTATGTTTATGTTGTTAAATTCATTGTGTGTTGTGTGTTTTGGGTTTTGGGGGTATTGATTTTCTCTTTTTAACTTTTTTCTTTTTTGTGCAGAATTTATCACAGTTGCTGGATTATTGTAACTTTGTAGTCAAACACCACATCTTCCATATAATATTTGCCTTCTGGCAATGAAGAAAGATATTGTTTGAATTCTTTGTTTTTGAATTTGTAAAATGTTTCGTAACACTTTATTACATCGTATTTGTATTGTTTGAAGTGTTGTTCTGCTTGGCGAAGGTTGTTGGTTACGCTGTCCTTTAGGGTTTGTTTTAGTGTTTCACTAAACTTTTTGTTGAGGATATAATACATTTCTTCCCCTACATTTCCACCTGAAATTTCGGTTGTTCGCATATTAAGTGTCAGGTCTAGGGTGTAGTGTGGGACACCATTTTCAAAAGAAGGAACGACCTTGCAATTTTTGTCGTGAATGTCAAAGATTATTGATACATCTTTGCACAACTCGTCACTAAAATGCTCCAGCGAATAACTCATATCTTTTATATTTGGATTGAAAAAGGATAAGTTGGAAGACTGCTCCTTATCAAGCAAGGCAACCTTTTTGGCATTTTTTAGGATAAGTTTTTCGTCAGAATTAAATACTTTTTTCTCTCCGCCACCACTTCCCCCTCCAGAACTTCCTGATGACATATCATTGCTGGACGAAGTGTTGCTGGACGAAGCATTGGGACTTTGCCCAGAACCACTGCTACTACCACTGCTACTACCACTGCTACCACCACTACTACTACCACTGCTACTGCCACTACCACTGCTACCACTACTACTACCCGAACTCTGACTGCTTTGCTCAGAAGAACTGTCCATCACATCTATAACACCTATTTCTATACACTTTGATGGAGAAAAATAGGAATTGTAATAATCCCCTATGTTTTTGAACTCTTGATATCTCCTTTGGTCGTTGGACAGGCCATTGGCATTGAGTATTGTATAGAATTCTCCATTAAAATTTTTGACTGCAGAAAGAGTGTCTTTGCTAGACTTCTTGGTGTAAAGAAGGACTATGTTGTTGGTGTTTGGTTTTATACGGATAAAGTAATCCAAGATTGATGTCATATCATCTTCGCTGGCTTCTTGATTGAATAATAGCGCCCTGCAATGAGCAAAGCCCGAAAGTCTCCCCGTCTGAACGCTAAGTGTTTCCACCGCTTCGCCCACTGTTTTGCCCTTGGCAGACGACATCTTAAATGTTCCCTCGCCAGAGTCAGCATAAGGGATAACATATTGTATAGACACTTCGTATTCTTCTCCATTTTTGTCTATACCCACTGCAGTAACAATGTTTTCTGTCCTGCTCTGTTGCGGAGTGCTGATTGTTGAGGGGAAAAGGATAGTAAGTAGCAAAAGCAATACAATCAAAATTTTATTTTTCCAAAGATATTTCATTCTGCTTGCCCCCTTTTATCCAAAACTCCATCACGAGTTAGTGTTATTCGCTTGCTTTCTGGCATAGACTTTTGATCTTTGACAGATAGGTCTGCTGGCTTCTTTTGTTTGTGTTTTTTGAATAATGCAAACGAAAAGATTATTGCAGGCAGTCCATATTGAACAAACAAGAACCCTTGCCAAAGGTATTTTTGGGCAACATCTATAGTGAAGTATATATCAAAATTTATCAGCCAATTTACAACATACACAAGGACAACTATTCCAATAGCCACTGGTATATGCAATTGGTCAAAAAACGCCATTCTAAAAGAATAAAATGCTCCCAAGACATTCATTGTAAAAAACAAAAACAAAGAGATGTCCCAAAGGATAATTAGTATCCAGTCAAAACTCCCCACGTCAGAAGACAATGGCATTGTTTGGAGCATATCTGATATGGCATTGGTGTGGCAAATGGCACTGTAGTTGTGGATACTGTAAAATATGGCAAAGAATGAGACCACTCCGATTATCCCCCCTGCAATAGACAAAATTATGCGTAGGTTGAATTTTTGGGTAGTCTTTACATTGCCCAAAAAAACAATCATAATAAGATAATCGCCAAACCACAATGCATACGAAAAAACTTTGGGCAATTTGCTTAGCCCAAACTCCATAAATGGTAGAAGATTGGAAAAATCGGCAGACAAGACCCCTGCTCCTACAGAAGTAAAAACACCAACAATAATAACCGGAAAGAAGAACTCTACCAGCCTAGCAAAAGCAGTTACACCACGCATAGCACATGCAACCGCAGTAAACAGAATAGGCACTGCAAATATTAGCCAGTTGAAAGTAGTGTATAAATTTTCATTTAGATAGACAAAGTTTGCCTGGAAAATTATGCAACTTTTTATAAAGAAAAAGCAAAAGAAAAAAAACATAATAACTTTTGCTATCACTATTCCAAAAAGTTGTTGCAGTATCTGAAAAAAGGATTGCCCCGGGTATTTGTTCATAATAAACAAAAACCCTAGCAAAACCAAAAAGTCCAAAATTAAAGGGATAAATGCAAAAATATAACTATCTCTCCCCAAATCTTTTGCCATAATTGGAGGAAGAAGCAAGCCCTTTAAGGTGATAAGGCTTATGATAAGAATCAACGATAGTTGACGAGTGGTAACAAGTCTTTTCATTTTTCACCCCTTTTACCCTTTTGTTTTATCGCAAGGCGAACATCGTTTTTGTGTGGGATACTCTTTGGCCTAGTCTTCATATCCACTAGCGAATCTTTGAGTATAAAGTCTTTTTGGTCTTGAGGGATAAATGGTGTGTATGGAGCAAAGTATGGAGTTTCAAAACACTCAAAATTGCAAAGATAA
Source organism: uncultured Clostridia bacterium (assembly GCA_945928645.1). Lineage (GTDB taxonomy): Bacteria > Bacillota > Clostridia > Christensenellales > UBA1242 > UBA7862. The sequence continues at coordinate 2,975 of CAMENR010000023.1, forward strand.
GACACTATGAAAATTAGCCCCAAAACAACCCCATGGAAGCCCAATGTTCCACCTATTATTGCAAACACAATCCTAAGCATAGATATTTGCGAACTCTGGTTTGGAATGATGTATACAGTAATGGCACTTAGTGCTATAATCATAACTCCCGGTGGGCTAACAAGACCTGCTTTAACCGCTGTATCCCCCAATATAAGAGCCCCAACAATAGATATAGCCATACCAAGATACTTAGGCATACGCACGCTTGCTTCAAATAGTATGTCAAACAGCACTATAATAAAGAATATTTCCAAAAAAGGATTTAATGGAAGGTTTTGAGTAGTGTTTACTATGGTAACTAGAAACTTTATTGGCAGAACTTTGTAGTGATACAAATGCAATGCGATATACATACCAGGCAAAAAAATAGAAATAAAAATTCCCATAACCCTTATAATTCTCAAAATGGTTGCCCTATGAGAGTCGGAATAATAGTCATTGCAACTTTGTAAGTCTTCAAAAAACAAATATGGCACAGTAAGAGCAATAGGAGAACCGTCAACCAAAATTACTATTCTCCCTTCCAAAAGTTTGGCACAAGCAATATCAGGCTTTTCACTATTACCCACCTGATTGAATATAGAGTTTGGTCTATCTTCCAAAAATTTGGCAACATAATAACTATCTATTACCCCGTCTATTTCCACCCTTTGCAATCTCTTTTTTACTTCTTCTACAATTTCACCCTTTGCAATATCCTTAAAATATATTATGTTTATCCTCGTCTTTGTTTTTGTGCCCAAAACAACTTCTTCAATTTTGAGGTTTTGTGATGGACATCTCTTGCGAATAAGGGCAACATTGGTTCTAAGGACTTCTGTAAAGCCTTCTCTTGGTCCACTGATTACAGTTGATGTTGGAGGTTCTTCTACGCTTCTCCCTTCATAAAAAACAGTGTTAAAGCACAATGCGTCTTTTTCACCAGTTACAAATAAAATACAAAAGCCACGCAACAACTTGTCCATTATTTGCTCTTCTGGCAAAATCTCTGCATTGCACAAAAATACAACATTCTTTTGCAAATCTTCCAAAGATGTTTTGTCGCTTTTATACAAGGATAGTGGTTCTACAATGCTTTTGTTTATTTCCTGTTGGTTTGCAATTTCATCAACAAACACAAGTGCCACCTTTTTGCCACCAACCAAGATATTTTTAATTATAATATCTTCATTTCCACAATTTAATTTTTTTAATTTTTCTGCTCTTTTGGCAGGATCTAATTTGTCCATATCATTAGTATGTCAAAGCATAAAAAAAATTATCCACATCTACCACAATTTTAATGTCGAAAGATTGCGCAAAATGTCTTCTGCAACAATGTTTTTATCAACAAATTGTGGATAAGTGGATAACTTTTGTGTATAACTGGTTATTTATTCAGCAAATTGATTAAAAATTCAATTGGACTGCATATAGGTGTTTATTTTGTGTTTTACTTTATGCAAAAGAGTGTATATTACTTCAAAATTGACACTGTTGATAACTCCTAGATAAAAAAGTTATTCTGTTACTTTTTGTCTGCTAATGGCTTGCCTGCTATTATGTATGCAAATTTGGTTGTGTCGTCAAGTTTTACTTTGTCGCTTATTTCCACTCCCAAAATGCATAATATTTCGTTCCCACTGGCAAGGACTGGCAAACTATCTCTTATTCGCAATGGAATTTTTTTGTCTATAAGGTAATTCTTTAGGGTTTTTGTTCCGCCACCAAATTTTGTAAATGTGTCCCCTGCCTTTCTCACTCTCCATACAGCACCTTCTGGCACTTTCTTTGCGTCAATCATAAGAGCGTTATTTCTTGCATCTAATTTGCTTGTCCTTTTTACACTTATTTCATAAATGCCTGCAAAATCTGTTTTTCCTGTCTTAAGTGGAAACACCTCGGATATAATTTTCTTTTGTGTTTTGTAAAGAGTTATATAATCATATTCACGTTGAGCAATAAGTCCGTTTGGCAAATTTATCTTTTTGCCGTTTTCACCCTCTGCCAGTTCAAATATCATATCTATATGTTTTCTTTCGATGTCTTTGGTAACATTTATCCTAGACAATGCATCAAAAATAATTCTTGACGAAACACTCTTTGAATAATGAAAGTATATTAGAGGAACTTTTGCCACCTCTCCCATAACAATTATCCCGTCATGGCTAACTTGGCTTAGGATATACTCGTTGTCTTCTTTGCAACTTTTGCCAAATTGAACAATGTTGCTTTCTGCCCCTTCCCAACGTTTTTTAAGTTCTGGGATAACAACATTCCTAAGATAATTCCTATTATATGCAATATCGCTGTTTGTTTCGTCCTCAACGTATTCTATATAGTTGACTCCGCAATATCTAATTATTTCATCTTTTGATACATCAAGAAATGGTCTTACATAATTATCTCTAACATAGTCCATTCCGCCAGCACCACTTAACCCTGCACCACGTAAGATGTGCATAAGGATTGTTTCTGCCTGATCACCCCTGTGATGAGCCAAGGCAATTTTGTCAACCTTGTTATCTTTAAGCAATCTACCAAACACCTCATATCTTGCCTGTCTTGCCCCATCTTCTATGCCTACATTTCTCTCACTGGCAATTTTCCCTGCATCTACAGTAAAAACTAGACAAGGAATACCATGTTCCTTGCACCATGTTCTTACAAAAAGTGTGTCGCCAATGGATCTTTCTCCACGAAGCATATGATCCACAGTTATTGCCATAACATTTATGTCCAAGTTGTCTTTATTTTCAAACAAAAAATGCAAAAGTGCCATAGAATCTGCCCCACCAGATACGGCGACACCCACTACATCTCCTGCCTGAAACATCTTTGTTTTCTTTATTGCTTCAAATACTTCTTTTTCCATAATTTAGAGTATAACTCAAAAACAAAATAATTTCAATAGTAAAACATAAAAATCTTATAAAATATAACTTTTTTTGTCCTAATTACATAAATTGGAGTAATTTATATTTTACAAAACACTGATGTATTCTGAATTCTAGCGATTATGCATAAGTATAAAAAAGCTTGCCAATAAGGACTGTCATATCATCTTGAGGGTAGTTCTTTTGAGCCTTTTTTGCACATTGCAATAGGTTGTCTGCCATCTCCTGAGCGCCTTTTGCATTGGTTGTTCTCAAAAATTCTACTACACCATCTTCTCCAAGACTATCCACCACTCCATCACTTAGCATAACAACATAATCTTCTGCCCCAAGCACCGTTTTTGTAACTTTTGGACTAACCTCTTCTAGCACTCCTAATGGCAAACTGTTGCTTTCTATTTTGGACACTCCATCTGTTCCCTTAATAAAACCAACCGTTGCTCCTTGTTTTATAAAATCTGCTTCGCCATTCTTTAAGTCCACCACACTAACGTCCAATGCAGAAAATATGTTATCTCCTCCAAGATTTAGGAGATTATTTACACTGGACAATATCGTTTGGTCATCATATCCCGCTTTGTAGAAGTTTTCTATAATATTTATCGAAGTTTCGCTCTTTCTGTGTGCTTGTTCGCCAGAACCCATTCCGTCACAAATGGCAAGCATAAATTTTTCTCCACCCAATTTTGTTAGTGAATGGGTATCCCCACTGGTTGTGTTTCCTCCTTTTGTTGCACTGGCAATGCCCACCGCCATATCATATGTAGGGGCAGTCTTATAGGACACATAAGTTAGCAAACTTTCTTCGCTAGGCAACACCTCATCCAGCACCATTTTGCTTGGGAAAATGGTGGTTAATATTCTGGAAATTTTTTCATTGTCAAAATCTACTGCACGCAAAATCATAGAAACAACTGTTGTTTTCTCATCTTTTTCAAAGCAAACTACTTCGCTTGGAACAATATCATTGTATGTAAGAGTTTCTACAATTTGCTTTTCGAGTCGACTATCCATACAAACCATCTCTTTGGATTCCTTGGACAACTTTGTCAACACATTGGATATCCCTTTTAGTTGCTCTGCAATAAGCAGTTTGCTACTATCCAAATCTTGATTAACCTTTGCATATGACCGATAATCACTCAAAAGACTATTTAGTCCAGTAATAATTTGATTTAGTTTGGTGCAACGATTGGTCAAAAAACTTGGAAAGTCAATCAGTCCCACCTTTCCCTTTTCAAAGCCAGCATTAGTCAGAGAATCAAACACCTTTTTGTGTTCGCCAGCAAACCCTTTTAGGCATCTAGACCGTTGTGGGCAATTATCACAGTTGCTCCTTATCAATTCACTTGCAATCATTTGCTTTGCACTTTTGCTATCCAAAGAACCCTTTACCATATTTCTAAAATTTCTGTCCATTTCATAAAAAACTTCTGCAGTCCACAACAATTTTTTGCTAGTTTGCAATTTGTTTTGATTGAGCATAGTTTTTAGTGTATTTTCTTCCTTTTTTACAAATAATTTTGCACTCCACCTAGACATAAGTGTATTTGGCACTGCAAGATAAACAACACAAGCAAGGACGCTTGACATAATGCTCCAAATGTTATATTCGCCAAAAAGATGCAAAAACAACCCCAATGAAACATCAACTGAGAGCAATGCTATTACACTAAACACCTTATTTTGCTTTTTGAAAATATAGCAAAACACAGAAACTATGCAGAATAATGTAGTATATTCCAACTGGCCAGCGGAGAGAAAACACCCCAACCCCATAACTATCGACATCACAACTGCAAACGAGTTGGGAGCAATGGCTGTGGCAAATAAAATCAACTCAAACCCTATAAATTTTACTATATCAAATTTGAAATAATTGATATTTTGCAAAGCGCAAAATGCTAATGCCAACACCAAACAACCACAGACTATTTCGTCCACATTCAAATTTAGATTAAGTCTTCTTGCCGAAACTACTTTGACAAAGTTTAATGCGCAAAACATAAATAATGTATTTAGCATAATGTCTATAAAACAATAATAAGCATCAGCCCAACTAGAAGATTTGAGATAAATATATATCAAGCCCAAGATAACAGATGTAACTGTAGAAAACGACATTGGAACTTGCTTCCCTTTATGCTTAAAGATATGTGCAACCAAAGGCCCCACTAAACCACAAAGTAAAGAGAAAATAAGTGAACTGGCAGAACTATCAACCAAAATGCTTGCAAAAAAATAACTAGGCAAAATGCAAAAAGCATTTTCTCCGGCAAAGCACACACCCAAAAACATTCCATAAAAACAAGGGCTCAGCCTCCCCATAACCTTTGCCTTAGAAAATAAGTAAAATAAGCCAAAATATGTTATGATTTTTGCTATAAAAATCAGCATATTTTCTTTTGAAGATTTAGTTTTGGAGGACCTTTTTAATACCTTTGTTTTCATACAAAACACCCCTTTGTCATTAAAAAAAGTGTAAAAAAAAATGAAGACTATTGCAATCAAAAGTCTTCAAAAAATATATTCATTTTTGCCTCAAAACTTCTATTTTTGCTTCAAAACAACTTTATTTGTCGAATGTGTAATAAATTTACAATTTTACTTCATAAACAACCTTTTTGCTTGTTCTTCAAGGGGAGTTTTTGGGTTGTCATTGCCTGTTGCATCCACTTTTGGCACAACGTGAAAATGCAAATGGAAAACAGACTGCAATGCTTCTTTGTTGTTTAGATTAAAGATTACAGCACCCTTAAAATTGCAATGTTCTACATAGTGTTTTGCCAGCCTCTTTGCAACCAAAGCGACCTTTGCATATACATTTTCTTCGCAATCTATAGAGTTTATGAAATGAGCCTTTGGGATAACTATTGTATGACCATAATCCTTTTGCTCAATATCCAAAAATGCTAATACATCATTGTCTTCATATACTTTGTAACAAGGGGCTTCCCCTGATACTATCTTACAAAAAATACAATCTTTCATATTTTCTCCTTATCCTAATAGTAAACTATAAAAACTTTCGCTATGCAAGGCAAAATCATCCCTGCATACAATGATTTTATACTCCAAAAACCCTTTTATGTCCACAAAAATTGAGCATTTTCAAAAAATTTTCAAATAAATTGATGTAATTTCAAAAAAATTGATTGAAAAGTTTGACACTTTTGACTTTGTTTTGATATTATATTTATAATAAAAGAGAGGTGAAATATGAGTGATGAAAATAATTCTTTCAAAGACATGCTGAATGGGCTTGGGCAACTGGTTGCTGTGGTTATGATATTGTATTATGCTCTATTTATTGTTAATGGTTATGTTCCAGGCGGATTTTTGCCAACAGAAGGAACAATAGCCCTTATATTGAAATACATAGGCATATATGCTCCAATATCATTGATGATACTAGTTGGTCTTAGCGCAGTGTGGGACAAAGGCAGTATTGCAAGATTGGTATTTGTAGTTATATGTGCAGCAATCGTTATATCAACCTTCTTCCCAGATGTTATGAAATCAATAACAGATGGGCTTGGAATTCAAAAAACAGAGACTGCATCAGCATTTGTAACAAACTTTACAGTGTAAACAAAGTTTATCAATTTTAAGAAAAAAGCGACAATATCGTCGCTTTTTTCTTTTTCGATTATGCTTATAAAGTTTTATAGATTTTGATTATTAAACGTTAATAAGTAAATTTCACAATCCAAATTAAGTAAACATCATACTACAACAACAACCTTTAACCTTATCCATACTACATTAAATGAAATGTTGTTGGAATTAAATATATGTTAAGAGCAGACAACGACAACCCTCAAAAAGACTCTTTAAGCCTTTGGAAAATCAATTGAAACATTGACCCCTCACTAAGCAAATAAACTTACTCCATTAGTATCTTTTGCTGTATTAGTTTTTTGTGTTTTATCTTATTCACATCTTTTTCTTATAATTTCACCTTCTTGCAGTGGGAAGGTTGTTTGCACCAGCAACTTTTGTTGCACCAATTTTGCGTCCAGAACCTCTTGCCCTTTGAGATCAGTCATTTTTGTAATTTTCAACTTTTTGTCAAAATTTTCACCAAAAGACAATATATTTAGGTCATCATCTATGCAAAATCTATTTCGCATTTCTATCTCTGCTATATTGTTTTCAGAAGACTTGGTTACAACTGCCACAAACTCGTCTGTTTGCACTGGCTGACTGGACTGAATATATTCACTCTCTTCTTCCCTCTTATCTTTATAATTAAATCCAGTGGTGTATTTCCTGTGGCTTGCTTTTTCCAATTCGTCAATTAAAATTTGTGGGCAGTGATAGTCTTTTCCTTTTTCCAATATATCCACTGCTCTTCTATATGCATTGGTTACAGTAGCCACATAGTATGGAGATTTCATTCGACCTTCTATCTTAAAACTTGTTACTCCAGCTTTTGCCAAATCATCTAGGTGTTCTATCATATTTAGGTCTTTGCTGTTTAGGATATATGTGCCACGTTCATCTTGTTCAATTGGCATAAATTCTCCACCACGAGATTTTTCTCTTATTTCATAATTCCATCTACAAGCCTGAATACATTCTCCATTGTTGCTTGCTCTGCCTGACAAATAATTGCTCAAAAGACATCTACCCGAATAACTTATGCACATCGCTCCATGGACAAAAGCTTCTAATTCCACATTTTGAGGGAGATAATCCCTTATTTCCTTTATTTCTGTAAGGGTAAGTTCTCTTGCCAAAACTATTCTTTTTGCACCCATATCGGCAAAAATCTTGGCAGAATATTTGTTGGTTACATTTGCTTGCGTGCTTATGTGAAGTTCCAATTTTGGAGCAACTTCACGCACCAACTTTGCAATACCCAAGTCTGACACAATAACAGCGTCAACTTCTGAATTTTGCAAAAAAATGAGATAATCTGATAGATGTTCAAAATCTTTGTTGTGGGCAACAATATTAACTGTAACATATGCTTTAACGCCATGACTATGACAATACTTTACTGCTTCAATTATTTCTTCCCTTGAAAAATTGCCAGCAAAAGCCCTTAATCCAAAATTTTTACCAGCAAAATATACTGCATTTGCCCCATAAAGCACTGCAGTTTTTAGTTTTTCCATATTCCCTGCTGGGGATAAAACTTCATACTTCATATTACACAACCAAATTAACTATTTTATTTGGAACAAACACAATTTTCTTTGCAATCTTGAGTGAAGCAGATGTTTTTTCATCTCCCTCCACCAACTTCAACACGTCATCTTTGCCTGCGTTTTCCTGCACGGTAAGCACAGTTCTCAATTTGCCATTAACCTGCACCGCAATTTTGACCATTTTTACAGAATTATCTTCCATAAGATTTGGCCAGCAAGACTTGGAGAGGTGTTCTGCAAAACCTACTCTTTCATTGAGTTCTTCTGCACTATGTGGGGCAAAAGGATAAAGCAATTGTAAGAAAAGCCTATATTCCTTTTTGGACAAATAACCATCTGCATATATATCATTTGCAAGTGACATAAGGCAAGAAATTGCTGTATTAAACTTAAAAGATTCTATATCTGCAGTAACCTTGGAGATGGCATTGTTGAATTTTGAAATATGTTCCTCATGAACACCATCAAAGTTGTCAACCAAATCTGCCATACGCTCCACCCTGTCCAAAAACCTCTTGCAACCGCTTATATTTGTGTTGGACCAAGGCGCAGGACATTCGTAGTCGGACATAAACAATATATACAATCTTAAAACATCTGCACCAAATTTCTTTATTATATCCATTGGATCAACCACATTGCCAAGGCTTTTGCTCATTTTGTTGCCGTCTTCACCAAGAACAAGTCCAATGGTCGTCCTCTTTTTGTATGGTTCTTCAAAAGGGACAACCCCAATGTCATACAAGAACATATTCCAAAACCTAGAATAAATCAAGTGTCTTGTAACGTGTTCCATGCCACCATTATACACGTCAATAGGTCCCCAATATTCCATTTTGCTTCTATCTGCAAGGCAACTGTCATTGTGTGGATCCATATATCTCAAGAAATACCAACTCGAGCCTGCCCATTGTGGCATTGTGTCTGTTTCTCTCTTTGCCTTTCCACCACATTTTGGACAAGTGCAGTTTACCCATTCTTCCACTTCTGCCAAGGGTGATTCTCCATTTTTTGAAGGTTTGAACTTGTCCATATGAGGCAAGGTTACTGGCAAATCCTTCTCTGGCACAAGCACAGTGCCACATTTATCGCAATACACTATTGGGAATGGCTCTCCCCAATACCTTTGACGATTGAATGCCCAATCTTTCATTTGGAAGTTGGTTTTTGCATTGCCAATACCATTTTTTGTTAGGTATTCTATCATCAATTTTTGTGCTTCCTTAACAGTTTTCCCGTTGAGGAAGTCAGAATTTATCATAACACCAGCTGCAATGTCTGTGTAAGCCTCCTTGTCCACATCACCACCGGCAATAACAGGCTTTATATCACAGCCAAATTTCTTTGCAAATTCAAAATCTCTGTTGTCGTGAGCAGGAACAGCCATAATTGCTCCTGTTCCATACCCCATCATAACATAATCTGCCACAAATATTGGCACTTCCTTTTTGTTTAGTGGGTTGACCGCCACAACTCCTTCAATCTTAACCCCTGTTTTGTCTTTGTTCATTTGAACTCTATCAAACTCGGTTTTCTTCTTTGCTTCTTCTCCGTAAGCAACAATTTCATCCCAGTTTGAAATCTTATTCCTATATTTTTCTAGCATTGGATGCTCTGGAGCAACAACCATAAAAGTAACACCAAACAAGGTATCACATCGTGTCGTATAAATTTTCAGTTTATCACATACACAGCCATCTACTTTTAGGTCAAAATCCACCTCTGCCCCTGTTGACTTGCCTATCCAATGCCTTTGTCCTTCCTTAACTCTGTCAGGAAAATCCAAATGATCTAGCCCACTCAAAAGTCTATCTGCATATTCCCTTATTTTCAAAAACCAGACTTCTTTTTCCTTTTGCACCACTTGGCTGGAACATCTGTCGCACACACCACCCTGACTTTCCTCGTTGGAAAGGATAACATCGCAAGATGGGCAATAATTTACAAAAGCCTTACTTTTATACACCAAACCCTTTTCGTATAGTTTGGAGAAAATCCATTGTGTCCACTTAAAATATTTTTCGTCAGTAGTATCAATCTCTCTTGACCAATCAAAAGAAAAGCCCACTGCCTTGAGTTGCTTTTTGATATTTTTAATATTTTCATCTGTGGCTATCCTTGGGGCAACGTTATGCTTGATGGCATAGTTTTCTGTTGGCAACCCAAACGCATCCCAACCTATTGGGAACATAACATTGTAACCTTGAAGCCTTTTCATTCTACACAAAACTTCCATTGAAGAATATGCCTTTACATGCCCAATGTGAATCCCCACCCCAGAAGGATAAGGAAATTCCACCAAACCAAAATATTTTGGCTTTTTGTCAAAATCAACCGCTTCAAAAGCCTTTTCTTTTTCCCAAATTTCTTGCCATTTTTTTTCAATCTTTTCGTAATCCATTTTTCTTCCCTTTCAAAAATTTTAACAAAATTGGTTTTATTAACCTCAAAAAAATTTCAATGCGCCCCTTCTACTAGCCAAATTTTGTCTTTAGTAATAAATACTAATGAATTTTATTATTATTTTAATTTTTTGTCAAGAATAAGTTGACACAAAAACAAAAGGAATGTAACATAAGGCTTGAAAGTAGGAATTTTTATGGCAAAAGTGTTTTGGAACAAATTTAAGGAGTCTATGTTGTCAGTTTTACCAATAACGGCAACAATTTTTTTGCTATTGTTCTTTTTTATACCTTCTACTACACAAGAGAAGTATTTGCTTGCCATCTGTTCCCTTTTGCTTATTATCGGCATTACATTCTTTTCCATTGGTTCTGATGGTGCTATGGTTACACTTGGCAGTGGGATAGGAAGCACCCTCTCTCGCAAAAATAAAATGTGGTTTATGCTTTTGAGTGCTTTTGTAATAGGTTTTATTATTACCTTTGCCGAACCAGACCTTATGGTGCTGGCAAAACAAGTAACCGATAGTTCCAGCCTAAACAGTGTGTGGCTCTTTATTGCTGTCGTTTCTGCTGGTGTTGGGATATTCCTTATGCTTGGAATACTTAGACTTGTTCTAAAAATAAAATTGAATTATCTTCTTACCATTTCCTACTCTATCATTTTCCTTTTGGCGCTTTTTTGCGATCCTTCCTTTGTTGCCATATCCTTTGATTCTGGTGGAGTAACCACTGGTCCTATTTCCGTCCCCTTACTCATCGCCTTCGGTCTTGGTTTTTCTGTTGTAAGAAGTAAAAAAGAAGAAGATGACAGTTTTGGCTTGGTTGCTTTAAGTTCTATAGGTCCACTATTTTCCGTATTACTTCTCAGTTTATTTTTGAAAAATACGACCATTCAATCTAGTTCAGTTGTTCAACCACAAGATGTCGGCATATGGCAAATATTATCAAGTGAATTTTTATCCAACCTAAAGGAAGTTGCTTTTGCGATACTTCCCATTATCGTCTTATTCGTTGTATTTCAAATATTTTCTTTCAAATATCCCAAAACAAAGGTTATAAGAACCTTTTTTGGATTTTTCCTCGTTTACCTCGGAGTATCATTGTTTCTAACTGGTGTTTCTTGCAGTTTTCTCCCATTAGCCTCAAAAATCGGAGAGTATCTTGCAACTATTAATAGTGATATTGTAGTAATTCTGTTTGGTCTTATTTTGGGTGCTTTGGTTATCGTTGCAGAACCTGCTCTACACGTGCTAAAAAAACAAGTTGAAGACATCACCAACAAGACTATCAGCCAAAAGATAATCGTAATTGTCGTTTCAATAGGTGTTTCTATTGCAGTTGCATTAGCAATAACTCTTGCCTTGTATCCAATCAACTTGCTTTATGTCCTAACCCCATTGTATGCTGTATGTATAATTTTGACTTTTATCAACACAAAACTATTTTCTGCAGTAGCCTTTGACTCTGGAGGTGTGGCCAGTGGGACAATGGCAGTGTCCTTCCTTTTGCCAATGATATCAGGACTCTCCAGCAACGGTGGTGGCTTTGGCACTGTGGCAATAATAGCAATATTCCCTGTGTTTGCTATGCAAATATTAGGCTTGGTTTATAAGATAAAACTTACAAAAACACAACACCTAAAAGCCGAACTAACCGAAAGAAACTATGCCATTATCGAGTTTGACTATGCCAAAGATTACAACAAAAAGAGAACCTCTCAAATTGTGGAATTTGATTGGAATAAGTAAATAATATTCAAAAAAATTTTGCAAATATATAATCAACAAAACACGCAATATAAGCGAAGATTGACAAATATATACATCACAAAAAGGAGAAAAATATGGCAACAAAAAAATCATCACCAATAATAGAATTTTTGATGGTTATTGTAGAACGTGGAAAAATAGAAAAGGCAATCACCATTTTGCAAAATATGCGAGTAGATGCTCAAGTAGTGTCATTTGGCAAAGGAACAACAGACTCATCAATAGCAGAGTATTTTGGCACTGATGGAAAAGAAAAGGAAGTGCTTTTTGCAATAATAAAACTTAGAGATGAAGAAACAATCCTAACTACCCTATCTGAAAAGTTGAAATTTGAAGAAAAAAACACAGGTCTTGCACTAACCCTCCCAATAAAGAGTGCAACATACTCCACTCTAGAGGTGTTAGGTTTTGCGTTGTAAGATAATTGCTATCTTACTGCAATATTGATGTGTATAGCAAATATAGTACTTACAATCTCACAAAAAGTAAAAGCAAAATTAACTGTTCAAACAACTATTAGTAATCTGCTGATAATAATATGTTAAATTCAATAATAAAAGGAAGAAAAATTATGTTGAAAGAATTTGAAATGATAGTAACAATAGTTCAAAAAGGTCAGGCTGACAAAGTTGTCGAAGCATCCAGAGAAGGTGGCGCAAGAGGTGGCACAATTATATATGGGCGAGGCACAGGAATACACGACAGCGAATCCGTGCTAGGCGTGCAAATTCAGCCAGAAAAAGAAATTATATTCACCTTGGCAGAAACATATCAAAAGCCTACCATAATGAAACTTATATGTGAAAAAGCCAAACTCAACACACCAGGCGCTGGCCTGTGTTTTTCTCTACCAGTAAACAGAATTCTTGGCTCCAAAAAAATGATGAAACCATCAGAAATCCAAAAACTAAAAAAGGAAAAGGATAAAAAAATTAAAGCAAACAATATACCAACAAAAGAGTCAAATAAACAACAATAAAAAAGCAAAATATTATAAAAAATCAGAAAAGGTTTTGGCTATAAAGTTTGTGGAATATAAATGAAAAATGGATATAGGAGAATGGGATAGTAGGTGTGGGCGACAGCGAATTTCCTGAGGGAAATTCGGACAAAATCGACAGATTTTGTGCAAAACGAAGTTTTGCCTGTCGCCCAAAAAAATTGTGGACTTTTTCCGGTTCATTTGTTATAATAAAACATATGGGGGTATGGCTCAGTTGGTAGAGCGTTGCGTTCGCATCGCAAAGGTCAGCGGTTCGACTCCGCTTATCTCCACCAGTATAAAAGTCCTTTGGGACTTTTTTTTATTTTGCTATTATTTTTTGATAATAATTTTTCTTTTGTAAAAACTTGCCATTTTCATTTTGATAACTTATCAATATGTAGTAGAATTTTAGTGTTAATATTGCAAATTTTGGTAATAATCTTTTCTATAAATTAAACTTAAAATGGTTATACTAAAAGTATGGAAAATCACAGCAAATTAACAAAAAGGAGAATTTTATGAAAAAATACTTAAAAGTGGCTCAAATTGGGTGTGGCAAAATGTCAGTCTACACAATGCGCTATGTAGAAGAAAAAGGTGGCACTATCTGTTGTGCATATGATGTAGCTCAAGACAGAATTGGCAAAGATATTTCCTATGTTCTTGGTGGGAAAGATAGAGGAGTTGTTATTCAAGATGTAAAAAACCTTGAGGCAAGCCTAAAGAAAACCAAACCTGATTGTGCTATTATCACCACAATGAGTCTTATGAGCGACATTTACCCACTTATGCTAGCATGTGCAAATGCAGGGGTAAATGCGATATCCACTTGCGAAGAGGCTTTCTACCCAATGAATTCCAACCCAAAACTTACAAAGAAGTTGGATAAAGTTGCAAAGGAACACAACTGCACGCTAACAGGCAGTGGCTATCAAGATTTTTCTTGGGGAAGTCTTGTTTCTACCCTTTGTGGAACTACTCAAAAAATTAAGAAAATCGTTGGTGTTTCATCTTACAACGTAGAAGACTATGGCATAGCACTTGCCCAAGTGCATGGTGCTGGCCTCACACTTAAAGAATTTGATGAAAAAATCGCATCAGTTGACAAAATTTCTGATGAAGAGCGTAAAAAACTTATCAATGCAGGGACATACTCTCCATCATATATGTGGACTGTTAATGGTTGGCTATGCGAAAAGTTAGGCTTGCATATCCTTTCTCAAACTCAAAAATGCGTCCCTCAAACTTACAAAAAAGATTTGAAATCTTCCACCCTTGGAATGACAATCAAAAAAGGAAATGCAACTGGTATGAGTGCTATGGTTACCACAACCACTAAGGAAGGCATTACTATCGAAACACAATGCATAGGCAAAGTGTATGGACCAGACGAATTTGACCAAAATGAGTGGACTGTGGAAGGCGAACCAACAACAACCATTGTTGTCAATAGACCACAAACGGTAGAACTTACTTGTGCAAGCATTGTAAACAGACTGCCAGATATTGTCAAAGCACCAGCAGGATATATCCCTACTTGCCAAATGCTAGATATCAACTACAAACAAGAAATCACAAAATAAAATTGTTAGCATCAAAAACCTCATGCAAAGCCATGAGGTTTTTTGTTTTTATAATCGCTACATTCTGCATATAATGCAACAAGTATAAAATATAATTTTTTACAAAATATAAAAAAACAAACAGATATATTGTTACAAAAAACAAATAGATATATCATTATAAAAAGCAATAAATATTTTACAAAAAAAAGCATATGTATAGAGGTTTATTTAATATTTCTCTTAATACATATGCTTTAATTTTTTATTTTTTTATTTCAAAAAGCCATTTATAATCGCTTTTTCTGCTTCTTGAGCGGTGAGTCCCATAGTCATAAGTTTGTTTTGTTGGTCTTGAGAAATCTTCCCTATTGCTGCCTCATGAACAAGACTTGCATCTCTGTTTTGCGCTATTATTTGAGGAGTGGAGGATATTTGTGCTTGTTCACACAATATTCCATCACATTCTACATGTCCAAAACATTTTGCCTTGCCTATAACTTTGGACACAAAATTTTGTTTACTTTTGTCTTTTGCCACTGCATGAGAAACTACGTCAACCTTAGAGTTATCTCCTGCTAAAACCACCTCAAAATTTGTTGTTGCATGGGCAGAGTTTTCCGTCAAAATTTTTTCATTTATAATCAAAGATGATCCTTCTCCCACCACTGCTTTGGTTATTCTTTTTGCACTAGAAACACCCGAAAGTTGAACTGTTTCCATCTCAAAAATGCTGTTTTTCTTTATTTCCACAGAAGTAACTGGGTCCAATATTCTTTTTGCCTTATTTTTGCCAGTCCCCAAATGTCTTTCTACATATTTTACATGGGAGTTGTTGCCTATATGAAAGCTATGAATTCCATTGTGCCTTGATTTTTTTGCACTGGCATTGTGAATGCCACATCCAGCAACAATCAAAACATCACAGTTGTCGCCGATATAAAAATCATTGTAAACCATATCCTCAAAGCCTTCTTGACTAAGTAGCACTGGGATATGCACACTTTTATTCTTTGTGTTATCCTTGACAATTATATCTATCCCATCTTTATCCTTTTTGGATACAATATTTATTTCATTATCCACATTGCGAGCCATCAATTTGCCATTTCTACGAATATTGAATACACCAACTTGGGGTATTTCGTGTAAGTCAGAAATTTTTTGTAACAAAGATTTTTCTTGTTCTGTTAATGTTTTACTTTCCATAATTACACCCCCTCCAATTTGTCGCAAGCAAGTGGTTGCATACATTCAGACATCTGCCCAAAAGTGCCAACCTTTTTTATTTTACCCTTTTCCATCAAAATTACCTTTGATGCAATCTCAATAAGTTTCCTTTGATGACTTATCACTACAAATGTTCTTTTTTCATTTTGAAACAAATTAACCAATGCGTCAAAACTCCACAAGTCAATACCCGCCTCTGGTTCATCACAAATATTAAGTTCTGCCCCACGAGCCAATAAAAGTGCCAATTCTATTCGTTTAAGTTCTCCACCAGATAGTTTGGAGTTAACTTCCCTATTTATATATTCCCTAGCACACAACCCAACTCTACTGAGATAATCACAAGCAGACGCCACTGTGTTTGTATCTCCAGTGGCAATGTCTATCAAGTCTTTTACAGTAAGACCCTTAAATACAGTTGGTTGTTGAAAGGCATACGCAATGCCCAGCCTTGCCCTGTCTGTAATAGATAAATCTGTAATATCCTTTCCATTTAGAAAAATCTTTCCACTTGTTGCTGGGATTATCCCCATCAATATTTTTGCCAAAGTAGATTTGCCACTGCCATTTTGCCCAGTGATAACTACCAATTCTTTGTCATCTATCTTCAAATTGATATCTTTTAGTATATCTATAGTATTTCCGTCCTCAACAACGGAATAATTCAAATGTTTTATTTCCAGCATTTTTTCTCCTAAAATAATTATTTCACATTTTGAAACTATTTTCAACATTTTTTATAACATTCCTATCAAAATTTTACTCAAAAAGTTTACTTTGTGCGTCTTTATTAGGAATAAAAAATCTATAAAAACAATCTCTCATTTCAAACAGCAACTCTGTAAATTTTGAATAAACTATGCAAAACCTTGCAATTTCTTTCAATCAATAAAGCATACACAAAAATCCGTCTGGTGAAATATAAAAACAAATTGTTTGACATATAAAAGTAAAAATTGTAAACTAAGAAAGCATAAAAGGAGATAAATATGGAATACGAAGGTGAAGAACTAAATTACAGATACGATACTCAACTCTTAATAGAAGGCAAAGGACTTGATGAAGACAAGATAAGAGAACATTTTAATAGTTGCTTTGACGGAGATTGCTTGCTTGTGGTGGGAGATAGTGAACTTATCAAAATCCACTTCCACACCAACGAACCTTGGAAGGTTCTAGAATATGGTGCTTCCCTTGGCGAAATATATGACATTGTTGTGGAAGATATGTTCCGTCAAGCTCAAGGTTTGCAAGGTTAACCATTATTAAATAAAGATAATGATATGGCTATCGTTTTAAGGAAGATGTGGCTGAAACTAACAAAGAGCCTGTTCTATAATTAAAAATTTTCCACTATATAACAAAAAAAACTTTACTATACAAGAGTTAATTCTTAAAAGTAAAGTTTTTCTTTATTTTTTATAACCTTTCTGAAATGATGTTTTTATTAAATAAAGATTAAAATAAAAAAATAACTAAGAAAAGATAATATGCTAGCTAGTCCACAATATTACCTCTCAAGATTTTTATAAAAACATCAATTTCACAACTTAAACTTCAATCAAACTTATTTTTCATAAAATTTTTATCAATATCTACTCAGTTTTATCTAAGTTGTCAGCTAAATATTCTGCTTGTTTTTGAGCAAAAGTATTTATATCCTCTTCATTTGAGTTTTTGGACTCCTTTGAATTTTTTTTGGGAATTGGTTTTGCTGTATAGCACTTAATTGTTGCAACAACATACATCAATGCTGGTAAAAGTGTAAAGAAAACTAGCAACACCGGTTGCAACAGTTGTGAAGAATCGCCACTTGAGGAGGAAACTAATAATTTAATAAACATCCAAACCAAAGATACCCCTGCAGTAGATGATGTGATTGTTAATAAAATAGCGCCCACTTTGGCATGTCTAAAACAAAAGAAACTTGCAATTATCCCCAAAAATCCACCAAGGAAGCACAACCACCCAAGTATTGCTAAAATTACCAATTGCGCACCACCTAAGCCTGAAAAAGCAGTGGCAATCCACCCCACATAAAATCCAAAGAATATAGATATTAAACTGGCAATAAAAGCTAGCACAAAAGATGTTATGCTTCTTCTAATCATTTTCCCCTCCAAAATTCTTCTTAATATCAATTTAACAACTAATATAACTCTTGTCAAATATTTTATGCAAAAACGATTAAATTTATATAAAATAAAAATTTCTGATTTTTTTTTGAAAATCTCGTTGACAAACTAAAAATACTTTGCTATTATAATATCGTTTTTGGGGGTATAGCTCAGTTGGCTAGAGCGTCTGCCTTGCACGCAGAAGGTCGTCGGTTCGAGTCCGACTATCTCCACCAACAATACATAATGTGTCTTTCAAAAGTTCACATTTTCCTAAGGGCAAATATAATGGATTGTAGCTCAGTCGGTTAGAGCACCACAATGATGCCGAGTGAAGCGAACGCCCAGGTGGTGCAAGTCGAAATAGTATTCAACGACTAAAAATAATTGAATACAATATATAATGGATTGTAGCTCAGTCGGTTAGAGCACCACCCTGATAAGGTGAATTTGACCACTTTTGAGCACATCGATGACAGTTGATAAAGTCACTAAAACAAGCCGATGGAATGTAGCTCAGCCGGTTAGAGCACCACCCTGATAAGGTGGGGGTCGGTGGTTCGAGTCCACTCATTCC
>CAMENR010000024.1 GCA_945928645.1 uncultured Clostridia bacterium
GGTTAGAGCACCACCCTGATAAGGTGGGGGTCGGTGGTTCGAGTCCACTCATTCCAACCAAATTTGAGAGCGAATTTCGCTCTCATTTTTTTATCTAAAAAGTGGCTAAAACCCAGTAATTTCGGGCATTTCAGGACTTTTACCAAAAATTAATTTTTAGAAATTTGAGCGTCTTGAAATCGAAATTTTTACTCTAAAATTTGACATCAAATGCACCAAAATTTGACATCAAATGCACCAAAATTTGACATCAAATATTTTTTACTTAAAAATTTGCAATAAAAAAGACCGATAAGAACGAAATTTTCCTATCGGTCTTTTTCTTTCTAAAACTATCTAAAACTGGTACATTTGATGTCAATTGATGTCAAAATTGATGTCAACTTTTACATCTCAAAATCTTGTTGCTTTCTTCTTCGTCTTTCTTGTTTTTCTTTTAATAGTCTTTCGAGTTCAGCATCTAGTTCATCATCTTCCAATTCTTGTGTTTGTTTGGCTTCTTGCGTTTTAAATGTGTTGTTCAAAACATCGGTTGCCTTTTGGAAATATGCTTTGTCCACACTATTATATGTTGCGATTGTCGTCTTTACGGATTTATGACCAAGCAAGGCTTGAATAACTTTTGGATTTTGGTTGGCTTCAAACAACATATTTGAGTATGTGTGGCGAAGTGTATGAAAGTGTATACCAAGATTATTTAGGTTATATTTGCTTAAAAAGTTGTTAAAAATCTTTTTAGTGCCATAGTATGTTCTAAGTGAGCCATCATCATTGCAAAACACCAAATTTGAGTTATCGGTCAAAACAATACCTTTTTCATCAGCTTTAATTTCTTGATTTATTTTGTATTCCTTCAATGCTTCCACTAAAAGGTCAGGCATTGGAACAGTTCGCTTTGAGCAAGCAGTTTTAGTTTCGCTAATGACTGTTACTCTCTTTGTTATCTTTCCATTTTCATCGAATTTAGGAACGATAGTGATTGCTCTATCAACATTTATTGTTTTGTTTTTAAGGTCAATATCTTTCCACATTAGCCCTAAAGTTTCACCAGTTCTAAGACCTCCTAGCATCATACAAAGGCAAAGTGGTTTTAGTAGTTTATGTTCGCCAAGACAAGTTAAAAACTTTTCTCTCGCTTCGGGTGGGATAGCCTTGTATTTATTTTCGCCATCATAGATTTTTCTTTCTTTACTTTTTACTCTCGTTAGCAGAGTTGGATTGCTTTGCACAAATTTGTTTTGAACAGCATAGTCAAAAAATTGATTAAATATTACTTTTGTTTTTCTCACAACATCAAGACTATATCCATCTTCAATCATTTGATTTAATAGCTTTTGAATAACAATTGTGTTTACTTCATCAATTTTCATATTGCCAATTTTAGGTTCAATGTGCAATTTGAATTTACTAAAATTGCCTTCAAACGTTCGTGGTGTAACTTGGTTCTTTTTAAAAACTAAAAGCCATTCAGTCATCAAATTTCCGATTGTGTTTTTGTCAACATAATCAAAATTCTCGCTTTCAATTCTGTTAGTTAGTTCTGTTAATTTGTTTGCGACTTCCATTCTTGATTTGCCATAAATGAATTTGCGAATTGGCTTACCATTGTCATCATAACCAGTTGTTACTGCACCAGTCCATCTTCCGTCTTTTCGTTGAAATATTGAGCCTTCGTTGTTTGCTCTACGGGTTTTGCTTACAACTTTCTTTCTAGCCATTTTGCACCTCACTTTGAGTGCTGTTAAGTGTTAGCCAAGTAACAAAGTTAAGGACACTTACAACTTGACGCTTGCCAACTTTGGTTGTTGGAAAAGATTTGCTACGAAGAAGATTTCTAACATTATCTCTGCCAAGTCCGGTGATTTTAATAAGGTCTTCGCAATCAAGAAAATCTTTGTTATATTTAGTTGAAATTCGGTCAACTTCCGATTGTATTAAGTTGTTTAAATTTAGACTTGTGTTGTTTAAATTCATAGTTTAAAATTCCTTTCATAGTTAAAATTTATCTCCTTTCTATACATAAATTTTTATCTCTTTCTACAATTAAAATTTTTTCTTTCTAAATCTAAATTTGTTAAAATCTATCTGCTATCCAAGCAAGATAGAAGTGGTGGCTAGCCACCATGAAAATGTATCGGGTATCCCGATAGCATTATGAAAATGACGAGAAAACATAGTAAATTTAAGTGTATCAGTTAAAAGTGCCGATTTTATCGGGCTTTTACGCACTAAATTTAATAATTGTTTCTCGCTTATGCTCTATACTAAATATTTCTATATATTTAGTGCTTACATTTCAAAATCACTGCTCAAAATTCCTTGCTCAATCAAAGTCTTTATGTGCATTTCTTCAAGTTTATTCATATAGTCTTGAAAGGCTTTGATAGCTTCGTATTCGACCTTTGAATTAAGATATAAACACTCATCAAGTTCTCTTTTTAATTTGCTTTTTTGCATTCGTTTTTCAACTAAATTTTTTGCGTTTAGTTTTGTCCTTTGTTCTTCTTCAATCTTTAAATTTTTTGCACTTTCAATAACAACATTTCCAAGCCTTCGATAGATGTCATTCATCATTTTGTCGCCAACACTTTCGTTCGGTTTATCATAACCATTTCGCTTGCAATAACTATTTATTTTGTCATTTTTTTCTTTCACAAGTTCGTCAAAATCATCTTTGTAGAGTGAAATATTTGGATTATGTTTGATAATATAATTTGTGATATTGTCAACTTGCGATTTTAAGTTTTGCATATTTTCAGAGTTGTAATAAAGGTGTCCACTTTCAGGAAATTGATTTGCCAAACCTAAAAGCAAAGCCTTCATTTTAAGCCCAGAGATGTCGTTTATTTGCTCGTTAAAACTCTTTGTTAAGTTTGTTCTTACTTTTATCTCACGAGCCTTAAAATCGGTTGCAGCGAGTTCCAAGTTGGCTTTGAAAAAGTCCATTGCTTTGTCTGAAATATAACCACGAGAAAATATCTTTTTATTGCCTTTAATTCGCTGTGGCTCCTTCTCAAAAAAGATGATGTGAATATGTCTGTTGTCGGTGTTCTCATGCAGTCCTGCAAACCACTCAATGGTCTCTGCTTTAAGTCCTGCTCGTTTGAAATATTTTGGCAGTTCGGCTTTAACAAGATTGTATGCTTGCTCAAAGTTATTACACCATTTAAGTCCAAACTTTTCTTCAAACGAGATGACGCCACTCAAATAACTGACTGTGTTTCTCTTAAATTTTTTCGCACATTTGCAATATCTTTTTTACTCATCTTTCCATCTTGATTGAAGATTCCAGAAGATTTTGAGTTGTTGTTTGAATATTCCACAAAGTCAAGTTTTTGTAAGTCTTTAATTCCTGTTGCAATGTATTTTAGGTAATCGCTATATTTGTTTGATGAATAATAATTTCTCTTGTCTTGCATTTTCTCGTCCTCATAATGTGGAAGAAAAAATTCTTGCTTGTAAACAACATTTGGGGTCGCATTATTAGTCATTCATAAGCTCCTGCAAGTGATTTTGTTTTTCTTCTTCAAGTCCATATTCATCAAGCGGGGAATACTTCCAATCGTTTGTGTAATTGCCAATATTGATTTGATTTACCTTGTGTAAAAGTTTTGTTATCAAGTTTAAGAGTGATTGATTTGTTTTGATTTCAGCGTTTGTTTCCACAAAGTCCATTTTTTGCCTGCCAGAAACGTCTGCAAGTTTGTCATCTATGCTTTGCAAATATTTTCGTATTTCCGAAAAGTTTATGCTTTGATTTAAGTTGTTGTCGCCAAGCATTTTGTCAGCACCAACCAAAGCAAAATATTTTATGGCGTCATTTAGACTATCAAATTTGTCTTTAAACTTTGTGATTGCTCGGTGCAGTAGTTCGCTTTCGTTTTCGTCATAAACTCTAAACAAATATCGGTCTTTCAAATCTTTTGTTTTAATTCTTGCCATAGTTCCTCCAAGTTTTGTAAATTAAGAAGCGTTGCATTTTTAATCCTCCTTTTAATAAATTTTCACAAAGAAAAAAGAACTGCTGGTGGCTCGCAGTTCTCTTTAATTTGCATTTGCCCCTCATATATGTATAAAAAACAGGCAAAAGTCAGGGGTAAATTGATATTTTCAGTAAAATTTATTAAAAATTTTTATTTTTTCTCTTGTTTTTCTCTAAAAGGCTCTAAAAATTCGCCAACAATGTCAAACATATCTTGAACAGAATATTCTTTGCCAAACAAATTAAATTTTTGTTCTTTAAAGGCTTTTTTAGTGTCATCAACAAGACCGAGCTTTTTATCTTTCTTTTGAATTGTTTTGACTTCATCAACAAAATCAATATTTTTATCAATAGTTATGATTGAAGAAAAGTCTTTTGTTTTTGCAAACTCATTCAACTTTTCTTTTGCAATTAAGTTTGTTTCAATCTTCAAATGTTCTTTCCAATGCTTGAAGAAATATGTGTTTTGAAAATCTTTATCTTCACAAAGCAAAACTCTCAAATCGTCAATCGCAGTTTTGTAGTTATCAGATATGCTTTGTTTTGAGCAGGCAAGTTTTTCGGCTATCTTATTGAATTTCATTTTGCCCTTAAAGCGCATATACAAAATCTTTTTGTATTTCTCGTTTGTCATTTTTTTAACAACTTGCCAAATAGCTTTTTTCAAAATCTCTCGCTGCTGCTCAAAATATGAAATAAGTTTGCTGTCATCAAATTGCTTGGCTTTATAGCTTATGTAGTCCTCAGTTGGATAGGCAGAAAAAGAACGAGCATAGTTCATAGCGTCTTGTTTGTTTTGTTCCTTTAAATCTTTGTCAATGTTGTCAATCGCAATTTTCATCTCAAGGGTAGGAACTTCAAACTCACGAACTACGCCAAAGTCATCTTTAATCTTAACATAAAATTTTTCTTCCATTCCACTTTAAGTATAGCATAACAAAACTCAAAAATCTTTCAAAAGCGACAACATTCTTTGTCGAACATTGACAAATACTATACCTTGTCCCAAATAACGGTCAACAAAAGAAAAATGTGAAACATTTTATGCCACATTTTCAAAACTTGTTTCACATTTTTATTTTAACTTTATTCTTTCTTGTTTGATACAAGTTAGTTTTTCTAACTTTTATTTAATTCATTAGACAAATTATTGGTCTAAATATAATTATATTTACCATCTTGGAATTGAATGTAAAAATTCACATTTTCATTACTCATGTTACCAGTAACATGAACTAATAGTTTGCCTTCCTTACTCTCTGCATCAAATATTAAATTATTGATTATTTCACCTTTTTTAATACTCATACTCAAACTTAATTCGTTGCCTTCTGCTTCATATCCAATAGTGTTTTGTTCAACAAGTAAACCTTCGCTATATAACGAATAAATAAATTCTTGCTCTAATTCTTGTTTGCCATCTTCAATCTCGCTCTCAAAATTTTGTTGAACTTCAATATAGGAAGATTTTTTTGTGTTTGTAAAAGCTTTGAAAAACATCTCGCTTTCAGACTCTCCATTTTCAGTTTCGATTTTATATAAACCTTCCACTGGATATTCTTCATTTTCTATTAAAAGTATTCCGTCAATAGCATAATTTTGCTCAACTTCAAAATCTTCAACATCTTCATCTATTAGAGTTTTATTAAATAGCATTTTATAAGAATTTTTTTCGCCATTCAAATTAGAATAATTCACTATCATTGTAAATTGATAATTTAATTCGCCATTTGTTATACTATTTTCAATTTTGCTTTCACTCAATAAGTTTTCAAGTAAAGACATATATTTGTCAAGAGTTTCCTTTTGAGCAGAATTTAATTCATTTTGTTGTCTTTGTGTGCTGTATGTTGCAGACATTGTAGCACTAAAATTATATTGGCTTGTTGAAGAAAAAGAACTTGTATGGACAGAATTAGATGATAGCAAAGCACCAACCGATGCTACACTATAAGCATAAAAAGTATCGGCATTGACAACTTGTGCAAATTTATTATAAATTTTAGGGTTGCCTGTGTCTATGTCCTTATTTAAAAAAACTGGAATGAAAATTCCAAGGAATAAAACAACAATTACAGCAAATGAACAAAGAATCATTTTAAATTGAGTAGAACTGCTTTTTTGTTTTCCATTGTGAGCATAAACAAGAGAAGTTTGTTTTTGTTCAAAGCCAAGTTCTTGTTTAATGTTATCTTTTATCTTATCATCTGGTAAAATTTCTGACTTTTGTTGTGCTAAAAGTTTTTTTATGTTTTTCATTTGATATTCTCCTTTTCTAAATATTTTTTTAATTTCTTTAAAGCCTCATTATTTTTCCAAGTAACAGTGCCAATAGGCATATTAAGCATTTGTGCAACTTCCCTTCGTTTATATCCTGAAACATGACAAAGCATTATAATTTCATATTCATCTGTTGACAAAATTCTTGTTGCAATGTCAAAAATGTAAGGGAGTTCAGTTTGTGTAACTCCATATTTGTAAGATTCTGCATCAAAATCGGTAGAAGTTTCATGTCGATATTTCTTTAAGTGATTTAATGCTAATGATTTTCCTATAGTGCATAGCCAACCGATAAAATTAGTATCTTTTTTGTATTGGGAAATACAAGATACAGCACGCACAAAAGTGTCCTGTAAAATATCTTCGGCATACATTTTATCTTTCACGATATGTAATATAGAAAAATAAACGGCAAGGCTTGTGCAGTTATAAATATAGTCAAAAGCACTAACATTTCCGCTTTTTAAGTTTTCTATTTCTTTTTCTAGTTTTTTGTAATCCATATCTCATACCACTATTATAACAACAAAAACATATCAATTTGTTGAAATATTTTATATTTTGTGTTTATTATACCATAGAATAGGGAAATAATCAAATTATAACATATTTGAAAAAATTTTAAAATTTACCAACAAATAACATCAAATGCTTTGTTATATTAGTAGAGACAAGAAAATACGAATGCTTGTCTAAATAAAATAAAAAAGGAGAAAAAAATGCAAAAAACAAAAAAATTTAAATTCGTATCAGCTGTTGTTGGGGCAATCTTATGTTTGCCATTTGCACTATGCCTAACGGCATGTGGCGGAAATGGAAAGCCACCAGTAAATACAAACTCAAAAGAGATGTATGCACTATCCGCTATGTCAAGTGCAATGTATTTACAACAAGAACAACCAGCAATTTTAAAAAGTGTAAGAACTTTTAGTGTTATGCAAAACGAGACAAGCAGACCAGAAAGTATTACAGAAGAAGATGTTAATGGTGCAAAAAATTGTATAACGATGTTTGGAGATATTATCAAAAATAATGGTTATACTCAAACTGTTGAGAAAAACACTGATACATCAGAAGAACTTGGAAAATACAACTTTGTTATGACCATATCTCTTCCAAATGTAGCAGGAACAAGCACATATAAGCTTTATTATGATGAAATTGCAACTGAAACAAGTACCGAAATTGAAGATGAAGAAACTGAAATAGAAGTATCAACTACATTAGAAGGTGTGTTAATTGCAAATGAAGATCACTTCAAAGTTGAAGGTAAAAAAGTAATTGAAACCGAGGGGAATGAAACTGAGTATTCTCTTGAATTTAAGACTTATATTGATGAGCAAAACTATATTGTAGTTGAACAAAGTTCAGAAAGTAATGAACTTGAATATGAGTATGAAATTTACAAAAATGGCGTAAAAGTTCAAAATATTGAAATTGAATTTGAAAAGCAAAACAACGAAACAGAACTTGAATATGAACTTATCAACTTAACTTCTGGAGTAAAGGATACTACAATTTATAAAATTAAGTCTACTGATGATACAAAATTTGAAATTTCTTTAATCAGAAATGGAACAACACAAACTTTCTACGCAGAAATTATCAATGATGAAATAAATTTCATATATGACAACAATGCTTCACAAGCAGTTTAAAGCAATAAAAAACCGAGGATTATACATTCTCGGTTTTTATATCAAATAACAATTTATTGATTTAATAATACCGTAACCAAGTTATATTTTATATCAGTTTTTTATCTAACAATTTTACTTTTGGGATTCTGGCGTGTGCTTGTCTTTGTAGAGAATTTCTTTAAAAGTTCAGATTAGTTTTTAATAGTTTTAGATAGGTCAAAAGCACACATTTTAATCAAAAATAACACATTTGATGTCAACTGATGTCAAGAGTAAAAAAATGTTTGACATCAAAAGACTTTTGGGTGTGTCCAAAAGGCTTTGTTTTAGGCACATTCAAGGACTTGCGTATAAACCCACTCAAAAACATACACTTTTCTGATAAGGTGGGGGTCGGTGGTTCGAGTCCACTCAATCCAACCAGATAATCACTCAAAACGAGTGATTATTTTTGTTATATTCCCCCACCTTCAATGCAAAGCATTGGCAACATTTATGTTGCAATCAGGGAGGCACCACCGTGATGCCGAGCAGAGCGAACGTCCAGGGTGGTGCAGTCGAAATAGTATTCAACGACTAAAAATAATTGAATACAATATATAATGGATTGTAGCTCAGTCGGTTAGAGCACCACCATGTAGCCGAGCAAGTTTACTTGCGAACGCCAATTTTTCGCTAGAAAAATTATAAGGTAAGGGGTCGGTGTCCGCTTCGCGACTCCGTGCTGGCGTTTCTCTGGCACTTAGGTATACCCACTCAATCTTATCGGCAAAAAGAGAGCAATTTTTGCTCTCTTTTCTTTTATAATTCTTTCAAAAAACACGAAATATAGCACTTTTATAAGGATATATTAAATTGGTAGAACGGGAACTTAATGCAAAAAATTTTTATTGTTTTTATTAAAAATAGTTGTTTTTTTTTGCTTTAATTAAAATATAAAACTTCTCTGACTAATCAAATGCTTTTTTATCAAAAATATGCTTTTACATATATTTTTAATCTTTTTTTATTTCAAAATAAATATCTTCGAGTTGCTTTGCTGTCCAAAGGACAGGCACTGGATAAAGTGGGTTTGCTTCCCTTTCGGCAGTTTGGGCAAGGCTTGGTATATCTTCCTCTTTTATTTCACCAATTTTTGTGCCTATCTGCATATTTTTGTTCATAGTTTCAATTTTTTGGATAAAAATCTCTGTTGCTCTTTCAAATGAAGTTTCCTTGTTGCACAAGCCTGTATAAACCGCTATTTTCCATAACTTTTTGTAAATACTTTTCCCAAATTTTTTTAGGACGTAAGGCAAAATAACTGCATTGGCAAAGCCATGTGGCACGTTATATTTGCCACCCAAAGAGTGTGCAATAGCATGAACATAACCAACATAACTTTTTGTAAAAGCAAGACCTGCCAAATACGATGCTTTGAGCATATTTTCCCTAGCAGAAATGTTTTTTCCATCGTTGTATGCTATCTCTAAATTTTCAAAAATAAGTTTTATTGCAGTCAATGCATTTTCTCTTGTTTGTTTTGTGGTGCTTCGTCCTATATATGCTTCAATAGCATGTGTAAGAGCGTCCATACCAGTTGTGGCTGTAATAAACTTTGGGAGTCCAACAGTAAGTCCGGCATCCAACAGCGCATAATTTGGGATTAGATTAAAGTCGTTGATTGCATATTTGTGGCGAGTTTCACTGTCTGTAATCACCGAAGCCAGTGTTGTTTCACTTCCCGTTCCTGCTGTGGTTGGTATAGCGATCAAGAGAGGTATTTTCTTGCCCACCTTCAATACCCCCTTCATTTTGCCAAGTGATTTGTTTGGTCTAGCGACTCTCGCACCAGTTGCCTTTGCGCAATCCATAGCAGAGCCTCCTCCAAAGGCAATTATGCAATCGCAACTATTTTTTTTGTAAAGAGCAAGTGCTTCGTCCACATTATTGGTTGTTGGGTTGGCAACTGTACCGTCGTATACGGTTAAATGTAACCCTGAGTTTGAGATTACATCTTCCAAGTTTTTGGTAAGTCCAAGAGCCCTAATACTTTTGTCTGTTACAAACAAAACACTTTGCTTGCCAGTTGATTTAAGAGTATCCACCAAATCGTTATAATTCTTCAAAAGTTTTGGTTCACGATAAGGCAAAATGGGCAGAGCCACCCTAAAACATATTTGAAATGCTCTGCAATAAAATTTTTTTAATATATTCATAATATCTCCTCAATTTTGTTTATATAACCCCTTCAATAACACTGTTTACAACAGAAAGTTTAGTTAATCTGCGTTTTTATAGATATTTTTAATACATTCTATCAATTCAAAAGTTTATCGGTTTTTCATAGGTAACATAATATTGAAGATTATCCAAATTTGAATTGATAACCTCTCTTACATTAGTGGGGTTATTAGTCTTAATACATAGATAAGCATTTGCCTAAAAATATTTGTTTTGCCTTTTGTTGTTTGGATAGACTTTGCAAAACTATCCTCAAAATCTTGTTCCACACTTTGCATAATATTTTTGTCATTGGTATAAACAGCGCTCTCAAATTGCTGATAGAATGACCTTTGATCCATATTTATTGACCCTACAACGCAAGAGCCTTCTGTCAAAACAACTTTGCTGTGGACAAAACTTCCCTTTCTGCGATAAATTTTTGCACCAAACATTGCAAGTTTTTGCACTGTATCAAGAGAAATCATATACACCGTTTTTTTGTCAGGAACATCTGGCAAAATTATCCTTACATCAACACCACTTTGAGCTTTGTTTTTTAGCATATTAAAAAGCGTTTCGTCCGGAATAAAATATGGTGTCATAATATATATCTTTTCATTTGCAGAGGAAATCATATTTTCATAAACTTCCCTTGCGATATTGTAGTTGTAATCAGGGCCAGAAACATATGGCACCAAAACACAATCTTGGTTGACACTTTGCTTGTTTGGGACAAGATAATTCTGATAATTCTGCTCCTCTTTGGTCAAAAATTCCCATTGTCTAAGAAAGGACAATGTAAATGTGTTTACACAACAACCTACAATCTTTATGCCACAATCCTTCCAATAGCCATGGATATGTTTTTTGTTTATATATTCGTCAGCAAGATTTGCGCCCCCTGTATAAGCCACTTTGCCATCAATCACAACAATTTTGCGATGGTCACGCAGGTTGAGTGCCAAGTTGAATATTGGCACAAGTTTGTTGAAGGCATGCAGTTTTATACCCATTTCTCTTATCATCTTCTTCGTTTTATACGTCAAAGAGCCATGTGAGCCCATATCGTCATAAATAATCCTTACATCAACACCCTCTTTCACCTTTTGCTTCAAAATCTCCAAAATTTTGTCCAACAAAAGCCCATCTGACATAATAAAATATTCCATAAAAACAAATTTTTTGGCAGATTTCAAACTTTCTATTATGTCATCAAACAAAGACAACCCTTCAGAAAAATATTGTGCTTTGTAATCATTATACACAGAGAAGTTGCCATAAGTTGACAAATAATTGCAATCATTGTTTACATTCCTTGGCAAATTGTCAGGGATATCCTTTTCTTGAAAGTTAGATTTTTCGTATATCTTTTGGTAGGCTTTTTTGTTCCTGCCAAACATAATTCTTTCGTTGGACATCAAGAATATCACCCAACCAAATGTAAAACAAGCAAGCATAAAAAATATCCAAGTCGCCTTTACCTGCCCCGTTCGGTGAGAAGACAAAACAATAAGACAAAACACAACCGTAATAACCAAACTAGCAACAATTAACCAATTGAGGATGTTATAAAGATAATATCCCAGTAGCAATAACAAAACAAATTGCAAAACAATAAGCCCCACCACTATAGAGGTCTTCAAAATACCAAAGTTTGTCCCAGTCCTTATCCTTGCATATTTCAAACTAGATTTATTTGTCTTTTTTCCAGTCCTTTTTGTCTTTTCCTTTCCCATATTCTCTTCCCTTTGAAAATGATATTTCAAAACACAATCCTACATTGATAATATATCTCTTTAATAATTTATAATTCTATCAAAACAGCCCAATTTGTCAAGTTTTCTCGCTAAGTTTAAGAAAATAAAAAAAATTACAAAAAGCCCCCTATTACAAAAAGCCCCCCTATAATAAGAGAGCTTTTGTATTCATTTATAACATTTGCTAATATCTCTATCTGCCTTTATCACAACACAGATTAAGATATCACATCAACCACATATTATCAATGCTTGGTCAATATAACCTTGTTACTTGCTGTAGAGCAAGCCACTGTTGTTCCGCTGGTTGCTGTGCCTATGGTTCTGTATGGTCCAGCAGAGCCACTGTAGTAGGTGCCGGCTGGCAGACCTATAGTCTTTCCACTCTGCAAGTTGTATGGCAGGGTTATGCTAGCAAGAGCATAGCAACCATCTAGCATCTTGTCAAAAATAGTGCAACTTACAAGATTAAAATTGCCAAGATTTAGGCTGGTTAGGGGAGAGCAAACGTAGAACATATAACTCATATCTGTTACATTGCTAGTGTCAAAGTTACTGACATCTAGGCTGGTTAGGGCGTCGCAAGCGGAGAACATTCTATTCATTTTTGTTACCTTGCTGGTGTCAAAGTTACTGACGTCTAGGCTGGTTAGGGAGTTACAACTGTAGAACATATAACTCATATCTGTTACATTGCTAGTGTCAAAGTTGCTGAGGTCTAGACTGGGTAGGGTGTAGCAATTGTAGAACATCCATGACATACCTGTTACATTGCTGGTATCAAAGTTGCTGACATCTAGGCCGGTTAAGGCTCTGCAATTGTTGAACATATCTGACATATTTGTTACATTGCTAGTGTCAAAGCTACTGACGTTTAGGCTGGTTAGGGAGAAGCATCTGTAGAACATACTATACATATCTGTTACTTTGCTAGTATTAAAATTGCTAACATCTAGACTGGTTAGGGAGGAGCAATAATAGAACATTCTAGACATGTTTGTTACATTGTTCGTATTAAAGTTGCTGAGATCTAGGCTAGTTAGGGATGAGCAATAGTAGAACATTCTAAACATGTTTGTTACATTGCTGGTGTCAAAGTTGCTAACATCTAGACTGGTTAGGGATGAGCAATAATAGAACATATATGACATGTCTGTTACACTGCTGGTATTAAAGTTAGTTAGGTCTAAATTGGCAAGTTTAGAAAGGCGGTTGCTGCTGGAAGTATTCAGATCTATAGTAAATAAATAACTGCTATCTTGTGGGGCGAAAATAATGTTTGGTGAATAAATCACTATGGTAGACTTGTCACTTCCCCAATAGGCAGTTACATCTTCCACCCCCGCTGTTGCTGTGTAGGCCTCGGTTGATGTTAGGCTATTAGTGCCTACAGAAACACTGTTGCTAAGTCCAGATATTTTGGAGGAATCTTTGGTGAAGATTATAGAGGTGGTTACAGTGTTTAGTGACGTATTATCACCTATCCTGCTTGTCCAGTTGCGTGTAAGATAAGCAGGAGTCTTGCATAAGGTTACCTTGTTACTTTCCGTAGAGCATGCCACCGTTGTTCCACTGGTTGCTGTGCCTATGGTGCTGTATGGTCCAGCAGAGCCATTGTAGTAGGTGCTGGCCGGCAGGTCTATAGTCTTTCCACTCTTCAAGTTGTATGGCAGGGTTATGCTTGTAAGAACATAGCAGTTATACAGCATATCGCCAAAGTTAGTGCAACTTGCTAGATTAAAGTTGCCAAGATTTAGGTTGGTTAAAGAGTGGCATTTTTCGAACATGTATTCCATACTAGTTACTTTACTGGTATCAAAGTTACTTAAGTCTAAACTTGATAGGGAAAAATATTGATTAGCTTCATGACTAAATAAAGAAGTCGATATTTGTGGTGCATATATTGTCACTGGAGAATATATCACTATGGTAGATTTATCACTTCCCCAATAGGCTCTTACATCCCTTACTGTATCAGATGATACATATGCGGTTGTATCAGTTTCACTATTTGTTCCCACAGAAACACTGTTAGATAGTCCAGATATTTTGGATGAGTCTTTGGTAAATGTAATTGACTCTACTTTATCACCATTAGGTTTACTTAATCCTATCCTACTAGTCCAATTTCTTGTAAGATAACTTACAACACTTGGTTTCCACTTGGCAGCAAGAGTATGATTACCTACTGTAGTGTTTTGGGTGGTGGAGGTTACTGTTGCCCCGTCCGACTTTTGCCAACCAGTAAAGTGATAGCCAGGCTTTGTAGGAGTGGGCAAATCCCCATAATTATCGCCTAATTTGACGGTCTTTGAGCTGGGAGATACCGCACCCCCCTGTGGGTCAAAAGTAACGGTGTAAGAGGGCCTAGAATAACTTACAGTAACGTTGGAGGTGGCTTTCTGTTGGTTGGCACCATAGATAATGGCGCCAAGCATTATCATAATGGTTATGTATAACACTATGATTGTTATTCGGTTACATCCTCTGCCCAACTTATTAAGCCATAGGACAAACCTTTCCTTTTTAGTCATACACCACCTCCTTTTAACTAAATGATTGTATACTTATTATTTATATTTTCTTTAATTTGTCAAGAAATTTACCAACTTATGTATAATTTGGCATAAAACATTAAAATAAATAAATTTGAAAAAATTTGTAAAGATTGCAAATAAATTGAAAAAAAATGTTGACATAAAATAAAAATTGCTTTATAATCAAGAGGCTTAGTGATTTGGTGGCGTGGCTTAGTGGTTATAGCATTCGGTTCATACCCGAAAGGTCGCAAGTTCAAATCTTGCCGCCACCACCAGCAAATATCTATGTGGCCCCATGGTCAAGCGGTTAAGACACCACCCTTTCACGGTGGTATCATGGGTTCGAATCCCGTTGGGGTCACCAATCAAATGCTCATCTTAGTGATGAGTTTTTTTATTCCTAAAAATAGAGATCTTAGAATCTAGTATATGGCTCAAATAAATTTAATATAGAAATCAAAGTGTTTAGCATAACCACAGAACACAAATAAAATTTAATTTCAAATTCAAATTGAATATACAAACTGAATGTAAGAGTAAAAAAAACTATAAAAACTATAACAAATCAATTATATAATCA
>CAMENR010000025.1 GCA_945928645.1 uncultured Clostridia bacterium
TAATCAAAAAAGTTGATATGAAATCACACAAAAAAATGTTCTTACACCTAGGGCGAGAAAATGGCCAAAGCTTTGGGTGGGTTGGACATTTTTTGCTTGTGTGAATTGTAACTGGTCTAGGTGGGATACTACATAGATAGGTTGCACAAAAGGGAACAACCCTTTTGCTGATTCAATCATATAGTGGTTGAAGCATCAAGAGTGTTGTAAAAGTCGGTATTGCCAACTGGCAAGAGGGAGAAGAATAGATGTCCACAAAGCGCAAACTAATGTTTTCTATGCTTTCGCTGGTGTTGGTTATTCTCGTTATGGGGGTAGCAACTTTTTCTATTCTGTCTGCAACTCAACAATATATCACTGCCAATCTTTCTTTGGTGTATAATGCCGACAACGTTTGGGCAGAAGTTATGGGAAAGTATTCTGTTAATGGGGGCAGTTTTGTGTCGCTGGTCAATTCTGCTGGGGGAAACATAGTAACTTTTGATGGCACAGAGGATGCATCTACAAAGGCTCTTAGCAACAATGGCAACAACATACCATTGTCGCCTACAAATAGGAGTGTGCTGTTTATCTATACATTTACCAACAAAAACCCAAGTTCTGGTGGGACTGCTATGAAGGTAAATTTTACCGATTCTTCAGCAAGTAGTAACTTGACCATAAAATATTATGGGGCTGTGGGCACAGAGCCTACCTTGGCACAAGCAAAAGCCGGTAGCACAACGTCTTCTATTCAGTTGACAATCAATGGGGGAAGTATAGGTTATATCGCTATTTATTTGGAGATAACATCTATATATTCTGATTCCAGATACACATCATCAGGGGCTACTGCTGGCATTACATCTGATATAACAAGTATTACATAATTATTACAATCTCAGTGCTTGCTGAGATTTTTTAATTATACATTTTCACAAAATTTAATCTAGTTTGAAAAATTTGTTTATCAAAAGACATTGATTTTTGAATAATAGTGGTGAGAAAGATAAATATTCTTATATTTTTATAAAAAAATGGCTTTGACTATTGCAATCAAATATTGTTTGTGCTAAAATGATTTTGAATTATCCAACATTGGAGGGGTATCCTATGAAAAAGAGTAGATTTCAGAAAGTTTCGGACTTTATAAAGACCAATTTTCTTTATATATTGATGTGTTGTCTGTCGATAATTATGTTGACAGTTAATTTTCCACGCACAGTGGCAAAGGCCTCCCCACAACTAGCACTTACAACCATTTCGGCAGAGGTGGTAGGGGTAAATCCATACAAAATAAACGCCAAAACATTTGCAATGGACGAGCAAACCACTGGGGACTTTGACATAGGCGAAGTGGCATTGATGGAAGGGCAGTCGCTGGAAATTGTTTACCATGTGGGCAGACTTTCGGACGAGGATATCGCTTTGGGGTTGTCGCTAGACACCACTGTATTAAAAAATATAAAAGTAGTACTTTTTGTTGTAGATTCTTCAACTAATATGCTTAATTCTTTTGACTTAACCGAAGGAAATTATTATACTTATCTTAGAGATTCTGACATCGAAATCAAGGTGGTAGTTTCGGTGGCAGATGTAAGCATGTGTGCACAAGTCTTGGGCAATGTGTCTTTGTCTGTGCGCCAACTAGGGGAAGATAATGGCGGAAATAGTTAACGTAATCGTTAAGGAAGATCCAAGTGTTCAAAAAGCACTGGACAGAACTGCGCAAAAACTTAAAAGTAAATATTCAAAACGCAGACCTATCAATCAAAAAGCTCTTAAACCAAGGACTCCGCTCCAAATTTTTTCGAGCGTTATGCTAAATATTATTACATGGTTGCTGGCAATTATTGCCGGTCTTGTTTGCATTTCTAGTGTAACTGCCAGTGCCAACGGAGTTTGTCCATCGTTTGCTGGTTATAGCAACTTTAGGATTGTTTCTGCCAGTATGGTCGCCAGTGGACATAAGATTGGCGATACCGTTATTGTTAGGGCTGTGGACACACATACTCTTAAACCACAACATTATGAAAATGGTCAGTTCGTCCCTGGGGATAAAATAGCATTCTACCAATCGGACGATATTTCGGTGTTATACCCAACTGATTCCACTTTGATTGATGCCAGTGTTATACCAGATACAAGATACAAATTTGAAATTGGTTATCTTATCGGTGCAAAAAGCGAGCAAGTAATAGAAAGTGCAAGGAATGGTGCAAGGTTGGTTTTCCACCATGTTTATGAGGTAAGGGAAGACGCTACTGGCACTAGATGGTTCAAGACTTATGGGTCTTCCAATGGGCTGAAAGTAAACCAAAACGACACCACTGCATCGCCAGATATGTGGTGGGTTAGGGAAGATATGGTAATCGGTATTTATGACGACTCGCCTTTTGCCACTGCGATGTCGGGAATTATTGGGGCTTTCTCGGCTTCTGGCGGAGTATTCTTGCTGTTTATCCCTGTTGGGCTACTTATTTTCCTTATTGTTAAAGAGTCTGTGCGTGATGTTCAGTTGGCAAAACTGGAACTTGACTGCGTGGAAGAAAAACGAAAAATCACTGACGAAATTTGTGTTAGAAATGGTATTGGGTTCAGAATGAACAAGGAAACAAAATACAAAATTCTTGTTCAAGCGCCCGAAAAGGATAGGCTAAACTATATCTCACTATTGTGGAGGGACAACACTGTTCCTAGAGAAGTTAAGAAATATGTTCTGCGTAAGCAAGCACTTTTGAAGCCAACACAAAGATTGCTGGAAGTGAATAGACAGTGTCAGCAGATGTTCCGAGAGGGTGTTGACTCGCAAAAGATTGCAAAATATTATGCTGAGGAAAAGGAAAAGGTCGAGGCAGAAGAAGCTGCAATCCGTCAACGTGTAAGGGAATTGCGTAAGGTTTATGAGGCAATATACCTAGCAGATAAGGCTGAACAAGAGAAACTGGCTGATAACAAGAAAAATAGGGATAAATTCAAAACTCTATCCAAGAATGAAATACTTGAAAATGCTGAAAAAGAACAACCAAAATTGTCTAAAGACAAAAAGAAAAAGGATGAATCATCAAACAAGGTTGATGCTAGCAAACCTGTGGAAACAGCCAAATCTGACAAAGTAACAACCACTGTAAAACCAGTTGCAACAGAGAAGATTGAGGTAACAAAGCAAAAAGAGAAGCTTGTAAAGAAAAAATTGGATCCAAAGAAACAGCAAGAAAAGAATAAGAAGATTGCAAGAGTTTTGATAAACAACAAACTAGTTTCTTCCAATGAAATGATAGATGATGATACTGTTGGAGGCGTGCTTGTTCCAAAGCAACTGATGGACAAAGAAAAGCAAGTTCAGCCTACAGCAGAAGTAACAACTACAGAGAAAGTAGAAACAGTGGTAGATGAACCTGTGGTTGAGAACTTAGACAGCAAGGAGATATCCACAGAGAAGTCTATTGAGGAAATTGTTGATAAAACTACAGAAGGAAAGACAGAAGATAAAAAGCCAGTAGAAGAAAAAGAGAAAAAATCGGAAGTAGCGAAAAAGAGCAAAGACGAAAAGAAGAAGGAAATCAAGAAGGAAGAAGTAAAATCTGTAGATAATGACAAAAAGAAAACTATAGATGAAAAGAAAACAGAAGTGGAACCAAAGAAAAAGCCAGCAAAGAAGACTTCAACATCGTCAAAACCTGCAACAAAAAAGGCTACAACTTCCAAGGAAAAAATTTCTACAGATAGTCAAGCCAATATTGGTGACAAAGCTCGCAAACCACGTGCAAAGTCTAAAAAGGTAAAAAGAGTGTTCTCTGCAGATAGCAAACGTTTGCCTCGTGCAAGGAAGAAATAAATTTGTAGATAAGTTGTTTGGAATAGACTATAAAGACCATTAGGATAATCTGTAAAGGAAACTATTAACTTGTAATACAAATTAAAACAGTTGTTAAATACGATTATTTACAAAGTTATTTAATGTAATTTATTAAAAAAACCTTCGTCAAGAAGGTTTTTTTAATAAAATTTATGATAAGTTTTTATAAAGATTATTTCCTTTGAAGGAAGTTTTCGTCAAGTTTTTCACTATCTGACTTGGCGTATACTTGATTACGTTGCTTTTGCAATTCCACTAATATTATGTCCTTTTCAGATAAATCTGCGATACATTTAGATTGCAGGAACTCTGGACCAACCTTAGAAAAAGTGGCAATAATTTTTTCTATTTCTTTTGTTCTTTCCTTACTGCCACCTAGATGAATGAGAGTGGATTTTGCCTTATCAAAGTCTTCAAAATTTAGGTCCTTCATAACAGCCAAAGCATCAACAACCACCTTTATGTCGTCCATTTCTATATATTTGGCAATTAAAGATCTCCATTCTGGCAATTTGTTAGAATAAATCATCTCTTCCCCTTGGGAGTAGATTTCGTCAAACAATTTGCTTACTCGTTGAGATTTTTTATCTAGTTGCTCTTGTCGTGTAGCGATATTATCTTTGATGATATTAAGTTCTTCCTTTGTTTTGCCATATAAAGCATCACAAATCTGTTGTTTAATGGCAGTTTCTGTAAGATTTTTGTAATCTTGAGCATAAAACTTTTTGCCATTTGAAAGTTCAATGTAAACATTTTTATTGTCTTGTGCCAATTTATGCAAAATATAAGCTAAATGGTCTAAATCATTGTTCAAATCAAACTTGATTGCACTACTTATTTTCTTATCAAGATCCATAGGACACCTCTCTTTTATTATGTATAGTTTAGCATAAAGTTTGTAATAATGCAACTAGGATAGTAGATTAGTATAAAAACAAACTTAAATAGTATTTTTGCAAAGGGATTTTGAAGTCTATTTGGTAAATTTATAAAAAAAAGCACTCTTGCGAGTGTTTTTTAATGGTTGCGGGGGAAGGACTCGAACCTACGACCTCCGGGTTATGAGCCCGGCGAGCTGCCAACTGCTCCACCCCGCGATGTGTCAAACCTTAACAGCAATAATTATACATATATTCTATGATTTGTCAAGTAGAAATATATCAATTTTGTAAGAATATTTTTTTGTATATGCTTGACAGCTGTTACCCAAAACAATTAAACTAAAAATGTAAAATACAAAGGAGGCAGGTATGGCACTTCCAAATGATTTAATGTCCAATGACGATATTGTTTCTGACTATCTGGGAGAACTTAATCAATTGTTGGACTTTAAGAAGCAATCCAAGCAGGAAGGGGATGAGCAGATGACAAAAATTGCAGATGAAACAATCTCCGGTATCCTAAAACATATGGATGCTAGTAACAATCTTACTACTGCAATAGACAAAGCAAAGCAATCTCCTGAAAAGTATGGCAGAGTTTTGATTTTGTTAAATCATTATGCATTAAAGGTTGCAGAGAGAGAAAGTCGCTTTGAAGAGCGTATGATGGGCTAAATCAGCACTGGCTGAATTTGCTCACCTTCTTTTGCAAGCAGGATAGTATCTAATAACAAGTCAAGGTCAGCAACAAGCGACTTTGGCTTTTTTGTTGGGGAGTCTTGTCTGAATGGAACGAAGAAAACTTTTTTCTCATTCATCAATTTCGCTATATTTTGCATATTCAATCCCAAACCATCATTGGTTGATATTGCTATAACCAGTGGTTTGTAATTTCGCATATGTGCTTTTGATGCCATTGTTACTGCATCATCACTCAATCCGTTGGCTATCTTTGCAAGGGTGTTGCCAGTGCAAGGTGCTATTGCCAGCACATCAAATTTATTTTGAGGTCCAAGTGGCTCTGCTTCTACTATTGTTCTTACTGCCCTTTTGCCACAAATCTTTTCAACTTTTTCTACAAATTCCTTTGCAGTTCCAAATCTTGTATCGGTATTTGCTACCGTTTTTGAAATTATTGGGATAATATTATGCCCCATTTTAATCATTTTTTCTAACTGGGTCAAGATGTTTTCGCATGTGCAAAACGATCCAGTTATTGCAATTCCTATATTCATTTTTCCTCCAGTTTATATTCTTTTGATTTCTTCTAAAAGTTTGTTCAAAACTACTTTGCCTGCGCTTTTGCAAAGAATTTTGCCAGGCAACCCCCCACATAAAACAAAGTTTATTCCGTCTGTGGAATCTATGCAGGGAATGGAAGCCAGTTCTATTATGCAATAATTATTTTTTAATCCAACCAAAGCAGTAGAGTCAAATAATTTTGCTGGGATAGTGTTTATTATTAAATCGTAGTTTTGTAGTGAAATATTTTCTAGTCGAAAAGAGTTTTCTGCTACTATTTGAGATAAAATTCTTTCCTTTTCATTTCGCATAGCGACATCAAATTTTACACCCAAACCATCAAATATTTTCCACAGCGATTTGGCAATTCTTCCACTACCCAAAATTAAAGTTTTTGTGTCTTGCAGTGATTTTTCAGTTATTCTATAAATTTCAAATAGAGTTGCCTCTGCTGTTAGCATAGCATTTTTCATAGCAAAGTCTTCATCACAAAGCATATTTACATATTTCTTAAATTTATTAAGGAAAATTTCGTCAATCTTCCCGCCAAGGCACAGGTCGGCATTTTGTGCTTGCTCTACTTCGCAACTACTCCACTTGTGTGCGGGAGAAACAACACAAATATCCCCTTTGCCAAGATTTCCTACATTAGACGAAAAATCAACCACTTCATTACCGTTATTTTTTAGGTATTCTCCTACAAAATTTATGCGCTTATCTTTTAATTCCAATACAAATCTCATCACTAACCCTCACAACACGATATGAAGAGATTTCAAATGTTGTTAATGGTAAAAAAATTCCTATCCTTGATTAAGATTTTCAACAAAAAAAATTAGTTGGGATAAACATTTTGTAAAACACCTTTGTAACAAATAACAGATGTCCTTCATAATTTATAAGTATGAAAAATATAAATTTTTTGGCTTCTGCCAACACTTGTAAAGGTTTTGAAAATCACTTTGATTCTATTTTCTCAAATGAAAAATCATTCACATATATTCTAAAAGGTGGGCCAGGGACTGGCAAAAGCACATTTATGAAAAAACTTGCAAATATATATGAGAAGAAGAGTTTTTGTGTCGAAAGGTTTTTTTGCTCCTCCGATCCACAAAGCCTTGACGGTGTGCGCATAGTGGAAAAGAACATCTGCATAGTTGACGGAACTTCTCCACACACAACAGAATGTTCTATGCCAGGGGTGAGGGAAGTTATATTAAACCTAGGCAGTGCAATAAAGGAAAATATAAAATCAAAAAAGAGAACAATTGAGTATTTGTTAGCCCAGAAAAGCAAGTGTTTTGAAATTGCCTATGGTTACTTGATGACTGCGGGAAAGTTGATAGAAACAAGCAAAATTATGGCAAAAAGCAAAAACTCTTTGATAGGGAATAAGAAAAACAAGAATTATACAGATAACCTAAATAAAAAGAAAAAAGATGATATAATAAATAAGCAGGTTGATATAATAAATGCACAAGAAGAAGCAAATAAACTAATTAAATCTCTACAATTACACAGCGGAAATTTCGGAAAAAGGCAATTATATTTTTCTTATTTTACTGCAAATGGTGTAAAAAGAGTA
This sequence comes from uncultured Clostridia bacterium, assembly GCA_945928645.1. Classification (GTDB taxonomy): domain Bacteria; phylum Bacillota; class Clostridia; order Christensenellales; family UBA1242; genus UBA7862. Next base: position 7,547 of record CAMENR010000025.1, read on the forward strand.
GAAAATAACATTAAAAGGACAATAAAACTATCTTATTCATTCTTTGATGGAGTGGAAGTGCTTAGACAATTATCTGTCCTTTGCGAACAAAAAGGTGTTGAATTGATAGAAATATTATCTCCAATTTGTTGTGGGGAATTGGAGGGAATTTATCTTCCACAGAGTGATAGTTATATAACTTTAGATGAAGAGTCATATAAGAGTATTCCTAATTATACTGAAATATTAAATCTTCTAAAAAAGGGTGGAAAGTATATTGATAAGGCAAGGTCTTTTCACTTAAAAATTGAGAAGCATTATGTAAAAAATATGGATTTTGACTTAATAAATAGAATGTTTGACGAGGTTAATAGCAAAATTGAACTCGCATAAATAGTTGCTTTTCATTCCAAATAAGTAAGAAGTGTTAGAAACTATTTGCAGTCATATATTCTTTATAAGTTTGCTTTAATGCAATAATAAGGGATTATCAACAGCAGTAGATAGTAAAAAAACAAAACCATTGTATAAGCAATGGTTTTGTTATATGATAAATAGTATTATACTTTTGTTCTATGTCTTATGTAAGATAAAATAGTTGCAAAAATGATTATCAACTGCAAAGGGATTCCTATCAAATAAACCAGCCAAATTTGTGATGTTTTGAGTATCAAACTAACAGCCATTATTGCCGTCCAGATAAAAACGGAAAAAAATATTGCAGAGGGAAGTCGCCATTTCCAAACTATAGAAAAAATAGCACAAACCAAAAATGAAGTGGGAATAGCGACAATAAAGGCAAGCCATGCCTCTGCGGTGGGATAGATATATCTCAATACAACAAAAACAATGGTGGCTATTAGCCAAACAGTTGCCCAAGAAATCAAACTTACCATTGTTTTAATATCTCTCTTGGCTTTCTTTGGCTCTGCTTCCACACTTTTGTTGACAATGTCTTGTATGGTAACATTATAAAATTCTGCAATTGTCATTAGGACATAAATACTAGGCAAGCAATCTCCCTTTTCCCATTTGGAAATCGCTTTGTCAGAATAATTTAACTTCTCTGCCAGTTGTAATTGAGTTAAGCCAGTTTTTTTTCGTAAAGCACATAAATTCTGTGCTATTGTTTTGTTTAGTTCAATTTCATCCATAACAATAAAATTGTAACACATTTTGCCTGTATGTATCAAGGAATTTTTGCTTAATTTTGTCGAATTCTCTTGGCAGTGGAGTTAAAAATAAAACTCTAATGACTAATTCTATTTTGGAGAGAGTTAATTGTGTAGGGTAGAATTGTTTTTTCTTGCAAATGTGTATAATAAAATTGTAAGATAAAATTGTCTTCTACGGTAATGTGGATAATTCACAACTCCCCACCGTAGAAGCTTTTGTCTTGCTGTATATATTTGCGAAATTTTTGCACACATATGTAATTTTATAATTTTCAAATCTCGCATAAATAAAGGAGTTTATTAAATATGAAAATTGCAATATCTTGTGAAACCACTGTAGATTTGCCAGAGGAAATTTTGACTAAGTTTGATATAAAGACTGTTCCATTTTCTATTCTTCTGGGAGAGGAAATGATTTTGGACGGACAAGATGTCAGCCAAAAGATATTTGACTATGTTGCAAAAACTAAAGTTTTGCCAAAAACATCTGCAGTAAATGAAGTGCAATATGAAGAACATTTTTTGAATTTGCTAAAAGATTATGATGCAGTAGTTCATATCAGCCTTAGTTCCAAAATTAGCAGTGCATGTGATAATGCAGAAAAAGTTGCAGGAAAATTAGGGCTGGACAAAGTTGTTGTAGTGGACTCTCTTAGTTTGTCCACAGGGATTGCACTGCTTGCAATAGAAGCTAGAAAATGTATAGACAAAGGGATGAATTTGTCTGAGGTATATAAATATGTTTCAAGCAGGGTGAAAGATGTTCAGGCAAGCTTTGTTTTGCTTACACTTAATTATCTTTATAAGGGTGGAAGGTGCAGTTCGATTGCTTATTTTGGGGCAAATTTATTGAAGATTAAGCCAGAAATTTTGATGATTGATGGCGAAATGAAACCAGTAAAAAAAATAATTGGCATTATGAAAAATGTAACACAAACATATTTTAACGACTTAATGACTAGATTCCCAAATCCACAGTTAGAGAATGTCTTTATAACTCATACAGGGTTGCCTAAGGAAGATGCAGATTTTTTGAAGGGTAAACTAAAAGAAAGAGGTTTCAAAAACATCTACGAAACACGTGCAGGTGGAACGATTTCCAGTCATTGTGGGCCAGGGTGTTTTGGGATATTATTTTTGAATAAAGAAAAATAAAGTTAATACAAGCCTCTCCTTTTGCGAAAAACAGTTGACAAAATACAATTTTGGTTTATAATTGTATTTGTTATTTGCGATCATAGCGCAATTGGATAGAGCGTCACGCTACGGACGTGAAGGTTTGGGGTTCGAGTCCCTATGGTCGCACCAAGAAAAGTCCTTTTGGGACTTTTTTTTGTTAACCTAAAATAGTATCTTAACCCAATGCCAAGTCTAGCAACATCATAAAGACAAAACCAACAAAGAAACTTATTTGGGCTAGGCGTTTGTTCTTTGAAATAGACTCTGGCAACAAATCGCAAACGGAAACACAAATCATAATTCCTGCAGAAAATGTTAGCATATATGGTAATAAAAAGACGTAATTCAAACCAATTAGATAGGCAATGATGCCGGCTGGCACTTCAACAAATGCTACAAGAGCAGAAATAAGAAAGGCTTTGGTTTTTTTGTATCCTATGGAAAAGAGAGGGAAGGAAACAGAACTACCTTCGGGAAAGTTTTGGATACCTATCCCAACAGACACCATTACAGCCTGCAAAAAGGCTGACTCTGTGCCAAGCAAACTGGCTGATGCAAAGGCAAAACCTACACACATTCCCTCTGGGATATTATGTAGGGCGATGCCTAGATTTAATGTAAAGGTGTTGATTTTGGAGTCTTTTTTGTTGCGACAGGCGATATCCAAAATCAATATTGCAACATATGCCAGCAAAAAGCAAACAGGAAGGATAATGTATGCTTTAAGAGATAATTCATCACAATATTCAATAGCGGGGATAAGCAAGGAAAATATGCTAGATGCTATCATCACTCCACCAGCAAACGCATGCAAAAAGGCTTCTAACTTTGCACTTAACTTCTTAACAAAAAAAATAGTTGACGCACCTGCACAGGATAACAAAAAACATAACATTGAAAAAAAGAAAGCGTATATCATACATAAATCTCCACTTCATAATACAAAACAAAAAGATTTTTTGTGTCTATATTTTATCTTGCAAGAAGAAAAAAAAGGGTAATTTTTTTGAAAGATAGGTCGTTTGTTAAATTTTTTGATAATAATTTTTAAGTCTTTATAATGGTATCGTTTTATATTATTTGAGTTTAGAGGTATGAGCCTATTGCATTCACATTTCTAAATACTTTTTAATATAATGACTAAGAGTATGGTTATGAAATGGATAACTAAACTAGCAGTGTTAAGTTGACAAAAATTTGATACATAGTAGAAAGATTAAATTTGGCAAAAAGAGAAAGTTTGTTAAAAGAGAGAAGATAAAAAAAAGAGAAGGGGAGTTGGTGTATGGGGGTGTTTTTTGGAACAGATGGAATAAGGGGAAAGGTGAATTCTGACTTAACATTTGACCTTGCATATAAATGTGGCAATGCTTTAGGAGCAAGTGTATCAAAACCTACCATTTTAATAGGGCAAGATACAAGGGTATCAGGTAGCCTTTTGACTATGGCTTTTGCAGGTGGTGCGATGAATGCTGGGGCAAAGATAATAGATGTTGGCATTTGTCCTACTGCGTGTGTTGCCTTTTTGACAAGAGAAGTAGGAGCAGATTTTGGAGTAATAATCAGCGCATCTCACAATCCGCCAGAATACAATGGCATTAAAATTTTTGACAAGAATGGATTGAAACTGGGAGACGAAAAGGAGAATGCACTGGAACGCAAATTTGTTCATAGTGTAACAGTAACACCTAACAATATTGGCAGTTACATACAACGATATAATCTAGTCCGCAAATACCAAAAGCACCTTATGTCTTGTTGCAAGCAACTAGTAGGCAAAAAGGTGGTTATAGATGCCAGCAATGGAGCATCATACAAAATTGCGCCAGAAGTATTTGAAAAATTGGGAGCAAAGGTAATAAAATTATCCTGCAAAAGAGATGGAGCAAATATAAACAATCAATGTGGGTCATTGTATCCTGACGAGATGTCAAAAGTAGTTGTAGAAAATAATGCAGACTTTGGCTTTGCTTTTGATGGCGATTCCGACAGGATAATTGCTTGTGATGAAAAGGGTAACATACTAGACGGAGATATGCTTTTGTTTGCCCTTGCGAAATATCTAAAATGTCAAAATAAACTGAAAGACAATACAGTGGTAGGAACAAGGCACACCAATATTGGCATAGAGAGGGAACTAAACCGATTGGGGATAGAACTAGAAAGAACGGATATCGGAGATAAATATGTATTGGAGAGAATGGAACAAAAGGGATTGAATCTTGGTGGAGAAAAGTCTGGTCATATTATTATGCTAGATTATGCTACTACTGGCGATGGGGTATTGAGTGCTTTGCAGATTGCAACTATGTCTGTGGAATTGAATAAACCATTTTCAGAATTGACAAAAGTAAAATTGTGCCCACAGTGTAACATAGATTGTAAGGTGAAGGATAAGATGAGAGTTATTAACAGCGAAAGGCTTACTAAAAAAATCAGCCAAGAGGAAAAATTTTTGCCCAAAGGTTCAAGGATTATGGTAAGGGTATCAGGAACAGAGAAAAAGATAAGAATTATGGTGGAATGTGAAGATGAGAAACTGGCAAATGAGAGTGCAAAAAGGATTGCTGATGTAGTGTTCAATATTGACCACAAGGAGATTTAGTTTATGTGTGGTATAACTGCCTATTTGGGTGAAAATGCCGAAAGGGAATTGATCGCTGGCTTGAAACATCTAGAATATAGAGGTTATGACTCTGCCGGCATTGCCATATTAAAAGATAAAATAAATATAACAAAAACGGCAGGGAAGATAACGGAATTAGAAAAAATAGTAAAGTTCGATTTGGGTTCTAATTGTGGCATTGCCCATACTCGTTGGGCAACACATGGAGCACCTATAGATGAAAATGCTCACCCACATCTTTCTAACAATGGTCAGTGGGCTGTTGTTCACAATGGAATAATAGAAAATTATGAAATCTTAAAACAAGGCTTAAAAAAAGAGGGACTAATATTCAAAAGTCAAACAGATACAGAGGTTATATGCAATTTGTTGCAATTTAACAACTGTAAAGATCCAGTTGAAACTTTAATTAAAACAGTTAAAAAGTTAAAAGGCTCTTATGCTCTTGCTTGCCTAAACAAAGATTGCAAGGATACAATTTTTTTAGCAAAGAATAAAAGTCCGTTGTTTATAGCAAAAACCGGCTTTCAAACATTTGTCGCTAGTGATATTATATGCTTTTTGGGTAAGGCAGAAGAATATTATAGCCTTGAAGATTATGAATTTTGCAAGGTAGATAAAAAATCTCTAATTTTCTATGATAAAAATGGGAAAAAAATAGACAAAAAACCACAAAAATTAAAAAACTTTGAGATATCTAATTCAAAAGGGAAATATAAGCACTTTATGTTAAAGGAAATAATGGAAATTCCAAATGTGCTGAAGAAGATTGTAAAAGAATATAAGAAAAATAATTTTTTTGGGATATATAACAAAAGTTTTATTTCAAAATTCAATAAGATTGTTCTGATTGGTTGTGGAACAGCATTTCATGCTTGCAAAATGGGAGAAATGTATCTAACAGAGTTTGCCCGAATAAATGCAAGTGCTTATGTTGCAAGTGAATATAGATACTCTCACCCTCTAATAGATCAAAAAACTCTTTGCATTTTGGTAAGTCAAAGTGGTGAAACTGCAGATACATTGGCAGTGTGCGAGATGGCAAAAGATTGCGGTGCAACAACAGTAGCCCTTACCAACGTTCCATATAGCACACTGGCGACCAAAACAACATATGTATTGCCAGTTTGTGCAGGGACGGAGATTGCCGTAGCCTCGACCAAAGCCTATTCTGCTCAAATTTCAATTTTATATATGTTCGCAAAACATCTCCAAAATGAATTGTTGAACCAAAACAATGACTATTTGGCAGACATTCAAAGCCTTAGTAAAGACATTTCTGCCCCTACAAAAGAAGATTTTTCTACCATAATAAATGAATTGATAAACAATAATACACCAAACAAAAAGGATATTCAAAATGTCAAGCACGTATTCTTTATTGGTAGAAACCTTGACTACATAACTGCTCTAGAAGCAAGCCTAAAATTGAAAGAGATAACATATATTTTTTCGGTGGAGCATCCCGCTGGAGAGTTAAAACATGGCTTTTTGGCATTGATAGATAATTTCTCAATTTTATTTGCAATAGCCACTAATAAAAACCTTTTAGATAAAACACTAAATGGGGCATATGAAGCACAATCAAGAGGTGCAAAGGTAATTTTCTTAACCCAATTTGAATTGCCAGAAGACACAAAAACAAAATTTTTCAAATATATCAAGTTGAAACCTCATAAAGAAGAACTAATGCCGATTTTATCTATTACATTCTTTCAAAAGTTAACATATTTTACCAGTGTATGCAAAGGACTTAACCCAGACCAACCAAGAAACCTTGCAAAAAGTGTTACCGTAGAATAATAATTGTAAAAATATTTGTTTAACTACAGATGTAATAGGTCAAAGGTTATATATTTTGCACCATATTGCCAAAATTGAGATTGATTTGAATAGAATTCTGCACCCGTATCAAAATCATTAGAAAAATAAAGGGATTTATGGGATAAAAATAAAAATGGTCATACTGTTTTTCATTAAGTGGTATGACCATTTATGACCAAATACCCTAAAATAAGTATTTTATGAAAAATCTTACTAATTTTTTCTAAAATTGACTATCTAAATTTTTATTTTATAAAACTAAATATATATAGTTGATAATATTGACAGCAAATGACAGCAAATATACCCGTTTAATATAGTTTTAGAACAATTTAGTCAATAGTCAAATCTTGAAATATCGGTCTTTTATGGAACAAATATTGACAGCAATTGCTCCAAAATTTGACAGCAAATGATTTTTAGGCTTAAAATCTGTGTTAAAAAATGAGAATAAAAAAATCGCCAAAACCCTAGGAAAATAAAGGGTTTTAGCGACTTTTTATAAGTGGAGCTACTGACGGGAATCGGACCCGTGACCCCTGTCTTACCAACACACGAACCTTTGCCCCAAACTTGTGTCCACACCCCAAAACTACCCATAAATACTAGCACTTTCGCTAGTATTTTTTTAATAGGTACAAAAAATTTT
>CAMENR010000026.1 GCA_945928645.1 uncultured Clostridia bacterium
ATTTTGGGGGTTCTCCTTTTATCTAAAATTCTTGCCCTCATTATATTTTACACAATATTTTTTGTCAAAAGATTTTGAATAGTTTTTTTTGATTTTTTTATTATTTTGTAAAATTTTTGTAGTTTTTATACATTTGGATAAAGTTACAGGGGAGTTTTTTACACTCTGGAATGATTTTTAGGGACTTTGTGTAGTTTTCTTATTTTGGGATTGGTTTTGATAATTTTCGATTTTGAGAGTTATTTTTTTATATGTTAAGTATATTTTTTAGGTAGATTTTCTAGTATTTTTGTGACAAAAAAGAACAACTGTGGGTTCAGTTGTTTTTGTTTTCTCTTTTTGCGTCATTATAAAAGTCAAAAGCTTTCATAATTTCGTCCAAATCTTCTTTTGGATTAAGTGCTTCTTTTAGGTCAAATCCACTTTCCTCCTCAACGACTTGCTTCTTTGGTTGTTCCTTGTTTTGCAAGTTTTCAACCAACTTATTTAGTTCGAAGAGGCTATCAAGTTTTTCGTGTGTTAGAGGTTGTTGTCTTTTTGGTTGAACGGTTTCCTTTGGCTGAGGAGCTTCCCTCACTTCGTGTGGCATAGCATTATTTTCTGTGCGAGGGGTGTTTTCACTAGGAATTTTGTTCAACCCTATCATTTTGGTCAAAAGTCTTTTGACGGGGTCGCCTGTAGAGTTCTCCATAATATTTTGCTTTTGCTGTTTAACATTAAGTTCCAGCGAACTTCTGCAGTCTTGTATCAACGATAGCAACTCCTTTTTTACACTTCTGTCATTGTATATATTTTCGTCTTTCAAAAGGTTCTCCATCTTTGTATATAGCAAATTTAATTTTTTTGTTTCCAATTCGTAGATATTTTTGGAACTATTTTCGATAAGCCTAGCCCTTTCCACTGCGGACACTAGCGAGGTCATAAGTTCATTGTCTTTGTTTGAGGTTATCTTCTCTAACTGGTCTTTTAGGTAAAAAATCCTATCTTTTTGTTCTGCCAATCTAGATTCGTAGTCATAAACCAATCTTTCTATGTAACTATCCACTTCCAGTTGGCTATAACCCTTTTTGATTATCTTGAAGTTAGACATTGACAATCTCCTTTTTATGAGCCTTTGCCAAAATAGCAATCAACAAGATAGTCCCCACTATCACCAACAGCACACTAAGCAACTGAGATGCCCTAAACGAGCCAAGCATAAGGCATTCTGCTGGGTCACGATATTGCTCCAAGATTGCTCTTATTGTGCCATAGAATATAAAATATCCACTGGTTACAATACCGTGATTTTTCACTCTAACAATTAGTAGTAGCAGAGTAAAAACACCTAGCAAATCGAAAAAACTTTCGTAAAAGAATGTTGCCAAATGCCACACTCCACCAATCTGCACACTGATAGGAAATACTTTAAGAAAGTCGGCAGTTGGCTCTATGCCATAACAGCACCCAGCAAAATAGCACCCCAAACGACCTATAGCCTGCCCCAAAAAAAGACAAGGGGCACACAAATCGCACGCCTGAAGAATACTATATTTGTGGATTTTGCAACACAACAACACCCCTAGAAAGCCACCAATCACTCCACCATAAATTGCTAGTCCACCATTCCACACTTCAAAAATCTGCCAAAAACTAGACACTCCATTTAAGGCGCAATAATATATCCTAGCCCCCACAATAGCAAAAGGCAAGGCATACAGTGCCAAGTTTATAGGCATACTGGTATCGATGTTCTTCTTCCTACAAATATAATAGGCACACAAAATCCCTGCAATCATTCCAATTGCAATCATAGTGCCATACCAAGACACTTGCAAACCAAACAAACTAAAAGTTTGACCATTAAGTAACATTTTGTTCATAATACTTATTATAACTTATATTTTTGCAAAATGGAAACTTTTTTTGTCTAAAAATACAAATTTTTTATTCAAATAGCGTTATTCACTTTCTTTCCAACACCACAAGGCTCTCTATGTGTGAGGTTTGTGGAAACATATCAAATATTTCAAAAGATTTTATGTTATAGAATTTATTTAGAAAAACTACATTTTGCCTCAATGTATATGGGTTGCAAGATATCATAACAATTTTGTTAGGAAGAGTATGTGCAATCATCTCCAAAGTGTGCCTGCCGACGCCACTTCTTGGTGGGTCAAGAACCACTGTAGCACCACTGTTTTGAAGTAGCAATTTTTCCATTTCCACATCACAATCTCCATTTATGTTGTGAAGATTGTCCAATTTGTTTAACTTTTTGGCATCGTTAGCATCTTTTGTAGCGCTTTGCTCTATCTCTACTGAATACACTTCTCTTGCTCTTTTTGCCATAATGCAACTCAAAAGCCCTGCTCCGCTATAACCTTCCACCACCACCTCATTTGAAATTTCATCTAGAACCTTTGAATACATCATCTCTGCCACATCATCGTTTATCTGGAAGAATGACAATGGTCTAACATAAGTTTGTATGCCAAAATAATTTACAGGGATTTTTTCCTCTCCAAAAATACAATCACATTTTTTACCAAGTATTTTGTTTTTTGAGGGGTTTATGCTAACAAAAAGCCCAAATTTGTTGCCAAAACTCCCCTCAAGAGCATTTTTCAAATCCTCCAAAACACCATAATCAAATGGTCTTCTTGCCACAACACATATGCTCATATGCCCACCTATTCCTCTTATTACAATATGACAAATTTCGCAATTTTTGGCATTTTTTATCCATTTTTTTGAAATTTCAAAAGCCTTATTTATATCCTCATTGGCTACCAAACAATGACTAATTTCACATATTTCGTGTGAACCTTGCTTTTTTAATCCTATTTTTCCTTTGCAAACAGCAAATGATACTTTGTTTCTAAATGCAAAATCTTTTTTGCTAGCATTTGCAATTATTTCACCAGAAAAAATACCTTTGAAATATTCTTGCATAATTTGTTTTTTGATTGCAAGCCCGTCTGCACTCTGCACAAACATAAAGTCGCATCCACCACATTGGTCAACAAATAAGCATTTTGGACATATGCGCATAGGAGAAGGTGAACAAATATTGTTTAGTTTTGCAAGGATAAAGTTTTCTTTGGTTTGCAATACCTCTACATTAACAATTTCATCCTTCAAAACACCTTTTACGCACAGTTTTTTGTTATATACAAAAGACACTCCTTCGCCATTTATATTCAAATTTTCAATTTTAATGTTGTCCATATGAACATATTAACACAACAAATTTTTTTTTGCAAATATGTTTAATCAAATCACTCCTAAACTTATCATCATTGCCCTGTTTACTTCATTCATCTTAAAGTCAGTCAACTCTCCAATTTTTTCTCTCAAACGACTCTTGTCTATTGTCCTTATTTGTTCCAGAAGGACAACCGAATCCTTCTCCAACCCATACTCTTTTGACGACAACTCTATGTGGGTTGGGATACGGGATTTGTTTAGTTTGCTTGTTATTGCGGCAGCAATAATTGTGGGACTATACTTGTTGCCAATATCATTTTGAACAACCAGCACAGGCCTAATTCCCCCTTGCTCACTGCCTACTACTGGGCTTAAATCGGCATAATACAGTTCCCCTCTTTTTACAATCATACAAAACTCCGTCTAAACTTTTGATAATCAAACACAAATTTTTCTTCAATTTCTCTATTTTCAAACATCACAGATTTTCGCATCCAATAATATTTGTCGAGATGTCCTCTCACATAAAGCATATGACTACATTTGCAATAATTGTTAAAAGTATAATTTGTATTTGCTTTCATCAAATAATTCCCCTCTTTTAGCAAAATTAAACTTCAATATCAATATTAGTTTGCAATTTTTATCAATTATTATCCAAAAATGAAAAATGAACCCAAAAAGTTGGATTCATTTCAAAATTTATAACAATTATTATCAATTTTTCTAAGTAAAACTTAAAAGATTGCAATAATTTAATACAATACACAAGTCGCCACTGCAATTTCGTCAGAATGAGATATAGAGATATCAAGGTCGTTTTTGCCCAAAATAGGTCGAAGTTTGCCGTTTATATCATTTACATAAGGATCTCCAAACTCGCCATGCAAAATTTCTATATCTAGCAAACAAACTTCTTTTCCAAGCCCTGTTTTTATCGCTTTGCTCACTGCTTCTTTTGCACAAAAAGCCCCTGCCATATGCACTGCCTTGTCTGCAAATTTTGCAAAATATTCCATTTCGCTTGCAGTGAAAACTTTTTCTGGACACTTAAATCCTCTAAAACGAACAACCCTTTCTATATCCACTCCAATTTGAACTTTGCTTTTTTCTCTTATTCTTTTGCCTTCTTCTGCTGGGACTAATTTTTTTATCTTTTCCATTTTTACCTCCCTCACTTTTTATATTGTAACATAACCTTTTTGCTTTTACTGTTTCTTCCTACAAACAATCTTTTATGTATTCAAATAATCATCATCAATATTTTTATACCTTTGACTTATTGCTTTGGATGCCACATCTGAGGAATATCCATGAGATAGCAAATATCTAAAAGCCTTTTGTTTTGTTTTTATATCCAATGGTTTATTCTTTATATATTTTTCCAAAACATTATTCACTGTCTTTTCATCTTCACAAAATTTATCAATGCAGTCATTGATTATTTGTTCGTCAATTCCTTTGTTTTTCAGTTCATAGGACAACTTCTTTCTTCCACTGTTTTTTCCTTTGACCTTTACATAACTTTTGGCAAATAACTCGTCATCAACAAAATGATATTCTCCTAGTTTTTCCAAGGCATAATCGCAAACTTCTTCTTCAAAACCTTTCTTTTGCAAATAATCTCTTATTTGTTTTTTTGTTTTTTGACATTTTGAAATATACCCCGTTGCCTTTTCCAATGCAACTTGCTTTTCCGTTTCATTTTTCAAATACTCAACATCTTGTTCGGAAATATTTTGCCCCTCTTTTAGATGATTTCTAACAACTGTTTCTAGTGATAAACCACAAAAAAATTCATCATTAAGATACAAATTTACCCTATTTTTGTTGCGTTTTTGAACCTCTATCTTTGTTATTTGCATCTATTACCTCTCCGTTTTTCTCTTTCAAAGGTTTATTTTATCAAAATCACAATCAATGAATACTCAAAAAGTTTCAGAAAATTTTAGCAATAACAGGTTTTGCCTATCGTTTTTAGGTTGAGTAAAGTATTTAACCAGTTATAATCTCTATCCGAAAGATATACTTCAAACTTTACATTGTTATCAAAACTGACCTTTTCAAATACAATATTCCTCTTTTGAGTTTCTTGCTTTATGTGTGAAAAAAGTTGATAATCGCATTCGCCAGCATATAGTTTTTTTTGTTCTACCACCTTCAAATTGTCTAATAATGTTTGCCTTGCTGTTTCTTTGTATGCTCTGCCAAGATTGGCTGTGCCTAGTTTTACCCCACCAAAATATCGAATTACCACACACAAAACATTGATAATATCCATTTCCCTTAGCAACTGCAAAATTTGAGCGCCTGCCGTTCCACTTGGCTCTCCGTCATCACAAGCCCTCTCTGTAATATCTCCGTCAAAAAATCTGTAAGCATAACACATATGTCGGCAAGAAGGGTGTTTGCTTTTCAAATTTTCAAGAATTTCTGCCACCTTAGATTTATCTTTTACATCAAACGTAAATGCCAAAAATTTTGACCTTTCTTCTACATATTTTGCTTGTTTTTCGTCCAAAATACAGTTCATTTCACTGCCTCTTTTGGTTTTTGCTTGTCCTTAACTTTAATTTTCCTAAAAGTAAACCAAAGCAAAGCCAACACTTGCACTGGAATAGCAATTATAAACGATAACCAACTAAATTCAAAAGGCAAACAAACACAAAAGGCGAGGGCTACCGACCAAGTTAGTAGCGAAACAAATATGCAATTGAGGGTATTTGTGCACCATATACTAGAAAAAACAAGACATATAATAAAACAAATAGGTATGGCGACTACAAAAATTTTCCATAGTTCACCTTTAAGCGCAGGAAATATGTTGATAAGAATACAAAAAGCACACACCGCAACCAACCAAACTATACAATTAGACAATAGTGTTATCATTAGTTGCTTTGTATTAAACACCTTTGTCCTCTTTTTTAATGGTTTTGCTGGGACAAAACTATCTCCGTCATGAGAAACCAAAAAATCGTTGACCGTTATGTGATAAAGGTCTGCAAGTTGACTCAAAACTATTACATCTGGAATAGCCTCTCCCCTTTCCCACTTGGATATATTCTTGTCAGAATACAAAAGTTTTTCTGCCAACTCCAACTGAGTAAGTTTGCTAGCTTTCCTAAAATAAACGAGATTTTTTGCTATTATATCTCTCAATTCTTCATTTTCACATTCTTGATTTTGAGTAATATTTTCTTCCATAATACAATTTTAGTATATAAAAAAAAATTATGCAACTGCTTTTTGCACAAATTCTACAATTTGTAGAGTGTGAATATTTCGTTGCACAATTTTTATTTTGTTTTATTTGAACACTTCGTCTATAACTCCGCCACCCAAACAGTTCTCATTTTCGTCATACAGCACCACATATTGTCCTGGAGTTACTGCCCTCTGTGGTTGCTTAAAATCTATCCTTACGTCTGCTCCTTCAATAGTTACAGAAACCTCTTGGTCAGGTTGCCTATAACGAAACTTTGCCAAGCAATCAAATGTCTTTTGCTGTGGAATATGAGGTATCCAGTTAAACTCTCTTGCAATAAGATAGTTGCTAAACAATTTATCATCTTCCCCTTGACTGACGATAAGACGATTATTTTTAACATCTTTTTCTAGCACAAACCACCTATCTCCATTTCCACCTGCTTTTCCACCAATATTAAGGCCTTTCCTTTGCCCCAGTGTATAATAAAGCACACCATCATGTTGTCCAACAATATTTCCCTTCAAATCTACAATATCTCCAGGTGTTGCTGGGATGTATTGCTTCAAAAATTTTTTGAAATTGCGTTCTCCTATAAAGCAAACTCCAGTACTGTCCTTCTTTTTGGCATTTACTAGTTTGTATTGTTCGGCAATCTCTCTAACTTTTGTCTTTGGGATATCTGCCAGCGGAAAAATAACTTGTGACAGTTGCTCTTGCGAAAGTTGATTGAGAAAATAACTTTGGTCTTTTGACTTGTCAGCTGCTTTTTTTAGCAAATAATCCTTGCCCACTTTCTCCACCTTACAATAATGCCCAGTGGCAATTTTATCTGCGCCCAGCATTTTTGCATATTCTAAGAAAGGACCAAACTTTATCTCCCTATTGCACAACACATCTGGGTTAGGCGTCCTACCCTTTTCATATTCACTCAAAAAATGCACAAAAACCCTATCCCAATACTCTTTTGAAAAATTAACAGAGTAATACGGTATCCCTATAGTTTCGCACACTCTCCTTACATCTTCATAATCTTCCGTTGCGGTGCATACTCCCGAGTCATCTTTTTCTTCCCAGTTGTCCATAAATAAGCCAATAACATTGTAACCCTGTTGTTTTAGCAATAAAGCCGAAACAGCACTGTCCACACCACCACTCATACCCACAAC
>CAMENR010000027.1 GCA_945928645.1 uncultured Clostridia bacterium
ATCTACGCATTTCACCGCTACACTAGGAATTCCGCCTGCCTCTCCGATACTCAAGGGCAACAGTTTCAAAAGCAGTTTCCGGGTTAAGCCCGGAGATTTCACTTCTGACTTGCTGCTCCGCCTACACGCCCTTTACACCCAGTAAATCCGGACAACGCTTGCTCCCTACGTATTACCGCGGCTGCTGGCACGTAGTTAGCCGGAGCTTTCTCATCAGGTACCGTCACTATCTTCTTCCCTGATAACAGAAGTTTACAACCCGAGGGCCTTCTTCCTTCACGCGGCGTTGCTGGGTCAGAGTTGCCTCCATTGCCCAATATTCCTTACTGCTGCCTCCCGTAGGAGTCTGGACCGTTCTCAGTTCCAATGTGGCCGATCACCCTCTCAGGTCGGCTAACCATCGTAGTCTTGGTAGGCCATTACCCCACCAACTAACTAATGATACGCGAACTCATCTCTCACCGAAATAAATCTTTTACCCCTGCCTGATGCCAGGCTGTGGTCTTATGCGGTATTAGCAGACATTTCTATCTGTTGTCCCCCTGTAAGAGGTAGATTATTCACGCGTTACTCACCCGTCCGCCACTAGATTTATCCGTTGCACAAAACATACTATGTAAGGATGCTTTGTGCAACAAACAAATCCCGTTCGACTTGCATGTATTAAGCACGCCGCCAGCGTTCGTCCTGAGCCAGAATCGAACTCTAAATAAATGGTATAATAAATCTTTCGATGTATTATCAATAAATCTAAAATTCAAACTCACTCAAAACAAATCATTGACTATTCGTTTAAGTTTTGCTTGATTAAAATTCAAGTTAAATTAACAAGAATTTTGTATAAACCTAACTATTAAATTGTTATGGAACGTGTCGCTCTTTCGTAACGACAATGCAAGAATACCATAATAAAAATGTGGTGTCAACAACTTTTTTTGAAAATTTCGTCATTTTTTTTGCAAATTTTCAAAATTTACGAACACCTTGCCTCGCGTTTCCACTTTTTCACCCTCTAAATAACGTCATAAAAAGATTCTAAAAAGTCCAGCATCATCTTATGAATATCGCATAAACAGTGAACTTTAGCAATATTTTTATTTTTTTCAAAAAGTTTTTCTATTTCTATCAATCTTTGAACACAAATTTTATTATTTAGCCAAAAAATTTGTCTATTTTCCACTTTTTTTATCAAAAAATTATTGTCATCAGCAAATTCTTGCAATCTTTTTTCAAGTTCTTTTCCCAAATTTTTTGTCAAAAGAAATCTATTATTTCTTTCTATGTATTTCTGTATATCTTGTTGCAAGAGAAATATTTTATTTAACACATTTTCTATCTCGACCTTGTTATTGCAAATAATGGTCTCCTCATTTTCCTTATCATTATGCTTATCCCCATTCCCTGTATCATCAAAATTATTGTCTAGGTTTTTCAATTTCTCAAGCACGCTTGCTGACCTGTATTTTGCATTGTATTCTCTTGCCATTTGCTCAAAACGTTCGCTTGTCAAGAATTCCCCCATCAAGACCTCCCACCATAAAAATAAGTAAAGCTATCATCTCCTTATTTCAATCAATTTTTGTATATGACAAAGAATTCTTTTATGTTAAAAATGGATAAACTTTAATACCTTTGAAAATGGCATAAAAAAACTATACAAACAAAATGTATAGTCTTATTCTATATTGTATTTAGAAGTATTAAAATTCTATATATAATAAAAGATTGGTATGTTTTAATAAATACTTATTATATAAACCTTTGTTAAGATATATATCAATACTGAAATATTAAAATCAATGTGGAACATTAAAATCAATATTGAAATATGAGATCATTATAAATATATAATATCAATGTAATATACTTCAAATATTTTGATGTAATATTTCTCAAGACAAAAAATATTTTATAGTCCAAAACCACCCAAGGCATCTTTGGATAGATTGTCTGCTTTGGTTTGAGCGTCTTTTATCGCCCCAAGAACAAGATCCTCTAGCATTTCCACATCGTCTGCATCTACCACTTGTGGATTGATTTTTATTGCAGTAATATCCTTTTTGCCTGTAATAGTTACTTCCACCATTCCGCCACCAGAAACACCTGTAAGGACTGTTTCTGCCAGTTCCTCCTGCTTTTTCTCCATTTCTGCTTGCATTTTTTGGGCTTGTTTGATCATATTTTGCATATTCATTCCGCCACCAAAGCCTCCAAATTTGTTGTATCCCATTTTATTCTCCTTAAATTATTATATTTTAGTTTGCACCAAATGTGTTAAAGTTGCTCTCCAAGTCATCTCCAAACAATTCTCTCAATTTGGTATAACTTTCCAAAACTTTATTCTCCTTTTTCTTCAGCACAAAATTCAAGTGTATTTTATCATTTATTTTGGATAGTTCCAAAGAAATTTTTGAAAAATTATTTGGATTTGTAAGAATTTTGAACAAATACTCCTCACTTACCTCTACCAAAAGGTTATCTCCGTCAAATTTTATTCGTTTAAGTTCACCACAGGCAGTGTGAAGTGTGATAAGATTCTGCTCTCTAAGCCTAATAACCACCAAGCCCCAGATTTTGTATGGATTATTCATCTGGTCGGCAGAAATTGTGGCAACAACCTTTGGAGTAGAAGCCCTGTCATTTTCTTGAATTTCGTTTATGTCAGGCAAAGGCAAATCGTCTGGTGGGATAAAATAGTCCTCCTCACCAGGAATATAATCTCCCATAGGATTATCACTGGGCTTATTGCTTGTTAAGGTATTTTTATGGTTATCAAAACTACCACTTTTGACCGCTATTTTTTGCAAAATCTGTGGTTTGTTTTTTATTAAATCCTCATTTATTAGTTTTTTTTTACATCGTCAAGGCTAGCACACTCTAAAGAAGTAAGTTCTATAAGAGTTCTTGGCGAGATTGCATACTTCAGTTCGCTTTCCACACTGCTAAACTTCTGCATAAAACTCAACAAAGTAGTGGTATCTGCCTTTTGTGATAGGTCTTGCAACTTTTCATAAATATCCTGTGGCACTGCAAGAATTTCCTTGGCGTTTTTGCAACTTTTTAGCACTATCAAGTTCTTAAACAACACCGTCATCTCTTTGCCAAAAGCAGTTAAGTTTTTGCCAGATAGGCATACTTCGTTGATTGTGGATAAAACTTCGCCCAAATCTTTGTTTAATATTGCTCTAGCAAGGTTTATGGTGGTGTCCAAATCGCTTGTTCCCAATATCTGAAGGGTTTTGTCTATTGTTATCTCTTTTCCCCCAAAAGCCACCACACAATCAGCCACAGAAAGTGTATCCCTAACACTTCCCTCTCCTGCTATTGCGATAGCCTCCACAGATTTATCATCGGCGATTATTCCACTTTGGTCAAATACATATCTGACTTGCTTTTCGAGATCTAATTTGCTTACTAGACGGAAGTCAAACCTCATACATCTAGAAAGTATTGTTGCAGGCAACTTATATACTTCTGTGGTAGCCAAAATAAACACTGCGTGAGTTGGAGGCTCTTCCAAAGTCTTTAGAAGGGCATTGAAGGCACTGTCTGTTAGCATATGCACTTCGTCAATGATATACACCTTGTATTTGCCATGAACAGGAGGATATTTGACCTTCTCTCTCAAAGCCCTTATTTCGTCAACCCCATTGTTGGATGCAGCATCAATCTCCAGCACATCAACATTGTTAGGTTGGTCCAAAGCAACACAAGTTGCACACTTGCCACAAGGAGAACCTTTCTGTGGATTTTCACAATTTATTGCCTTTGCAAAAATTTTTGCACAAGAAGTTTTGCCAGTGCCACGAGTGCCTGTAAAAAGATAGGCATGCCCTATTTGTCCACTTTCTACTTGATTCCTTAGCGCAGACACAATATGTGGTTGCCCAATTACTTGGTCAAAAGTCTTTGGTCTAAATTCCCTGTAAAAAGACAAATGCATCAATCCACTCCTTTTAATTCTTTCAATTTAATTTTAATCCTTTGCAAAGCATTGTCAATACTTTTGGGTTGTTTATTCATAATTTTTGAAATTTCCTGATAGTTGTGTCCCGAGATATAACTGCCTAGGACTCGTTTTTCCAGTGGGCTTAGCAGTTTGTCGATAACCTTCCCTGTTTCCTGAAGTTTTTCTCTAAAAAGGACACTTTCCTCTGGAGAAAGCACTTGTGCCTCTATATAAAACCCATTTTCATCATCTTGGTCGTTTTCGTTGTCGCCTTCTCTTAGCAAAACCTTACCTTGATTGTTGATAGAAAGATAGGCTTGCATTGGTATGTTTTTTTGCCTAGAATCCCTCACCAGAGCCTGCTGAATTTGCCTTGTTATGCACAAAGTAGCAAATGTCTTAAAAGAGGTGTCAGAAGCCTCAGAATAGCCCCTGTAAGCCTTAAAAAGACCTATCATGCCCTCTTGTACCAAATCACCTGGTTCTGCGCTAGAAAGGAAATATTTGCGTGAAATACGAACAACCAGAGGCTTGTAACGAGACATAAGCTCATTAAGAGCCCATTCATCTTTGCCCCTCGCCCTAACAACAAGTGTATTGTCATCTATTCTTTCATTAACAATTTTTTGTTCTTTCATTTTTCTTCCGTTTTCAATAAATATTATATCAAACAAAACATCAATATATCAAGCAATATTTTTTGGGAAAATTTAGTTTGTTTTACTTTGCCACGTTTTGTCTTTGACGCACCACTTCATACACCATAGCGCTGGTTGCAGTGGAAACATTAAGCGAATTGACCTTGCCAAACATAGGCAAAGACAGTGTTCCATCACAAAGTTTGCGTGTAAGAGCCCCTACCCCAAAGCCTTCACTGCCCATTACAAGAGCGATGTTTCCTGTAAGGTTTGCATTGTAAATATCTTCGCCATCAGCCTCTGCACAAAACACCCAAATGCCTTTTTCTTTCAGTTTCTTTATCTGGTCATTGATATTGCCCACCTTGGCAATCTTCATATGGTTTATAGCTCCACAACTGGTCTTAAAAACCGTTTCGTTTACGGCACAACTTCTTCTGGATTCTATAATTATGCCGTCAACTCCTGCACATTCGCACACTCTAATAATGCTCCCAAAATTATGTGGATCCTGCACCCCGTCTAGTATAACAATAAAACTGCCCTGTGGTTTTTTGTTGGATAATATCTCGTCCACATCACAATAGCAAAAGTCTATTATCTCTGCCACAACACCTTGATGATGGTCGGCAACCTTATCCAAAGTCTTTCTCTGGACAAAATCAAATCTTACATGATTCTTTTTGCACAGTTCAACTATTTTCTTTGAATAATCATCCATTTTTGCGCTGTCCAGCATAACTTTGTTTATCGTTCTGCCTGCAACCAACGCTTCATACACACTGTTTTTTCCACTAATAATCATTTGTCCTTCCTCTTTTCAAACAACTCTAAAACTTCATCCATACTGCTAGTAAATCTTTCAAAAATCCATTGTATTCGTTCAAAATCTCCTGCCAAATAGTGATAGCCTAATAGCGCTTCAAACCCTGTGGCGTATTTGTAGTCGGCAAGAGAAGAATTTTTGGATACAGTTGCCATTTTGGTGTTTCTCGCTCGCCTAAAGACACCAAGTTCCTCCTCTGTTAACTCTTTCATAATACTCTCCACTGCCTGCGCCTGAAAACTTGCCTTAACAAACTTTGTGCATAACTTGTGAAGATTGTTGTTTTTGAAGGTGGTCTTGTTGCAAAAGTAATCTCTTACAAGCAAACTCCACACCGCATCACCCAAAAAAGCCAAACTTAGCGAACTCTCCTCTAGTGCATGCGTCTTGCTATATTCCCTGCCACCCAGCAACCTTGCCATGCTATATACACTCTGCACCCCTTCACTCAATGGCTCTGTCAACCCACCAGCGCATCGACATTCCTCACTTCCCTTAACACTATCCATTCCACATATTTTATCCATATTTTGCATTATATCACATTCTTTCAAAATTGAAAAGAAGAAATATTATCAAAAAAAACATCACTATTAAAAGCAATTAAAAAAGAATATCAATATCAAAAATAATATCAGTAACTGCATAAATAAGTGTATAAATAACTGCATAAATAACAAAAACAAAAAGAATACTAAAAGAATATAAATAGCAAAAAACTCCCCATAAGGAGAGTTTTTGTATTTAATTATCACAATTATTTGGCTTTAATATCATATTACATTTACGGTTAATTTGTACATCTTATTGACATGCTTTTATTTGAACTTATCTTTTGAAATTTATTGATAGTTACTTTTTGGTCAATGTAACCTTAGTATCAGCCGTAGAACATCTTGCTGAAGTAGGCTGAGGGGGGCCACCAATAAATGAATCATATGGTCCAAGTGAGCCATTATAATACGTAGTGGCTGGCAAGTATACAATGTGTCCTCCCTGTACATTGTATGGTAGAGTTATACTTGCAAGTGAAGAACAATCTAAGAGCATGTCAACAGTACTCGTACAACTCTCAAGATTAAAATTCCCAAGGTCTAGGCTGGTTAGGGATGAACAATCATAGAACATATACTCCATATATTCCACATTGCTAGTATCAAAGTTACTGAGATTTAGGCTGGTTAGGGATGAACAATTA
>CAMENR010000028.1 GCA_945928645.1 uncultured Clostridia bacterium
TGGCGGTCTATCTATTGTTTTCGGTTGCTTGCTTCTTTACCGTACATGAGCATTTTCACAGGAGATATAGTATAAAGTTTATCACAAAGAGCTTTTTCAGGTGTCGCAATATGATAAGCATAATTTCCATCAACATTCACCATAACCCCATAACTAAATACATTATTAGGCACATCTCTATAAATAAAAGTTCCAAATTTATTAGTATAAGTTTTTATTTTCTTTTTGTTGAATGTCGCACAAGTAAAGACATAGACAGCTTCAGGTATTAAACCATATTCAGCCAAAGCATAATCAAACGACAAATAAGATGGTCCATAAATAAATTGTGCAAGCCTTGAACCATTAGTATTTGGATTGGTTTCATAAATGCCTTTTACCAAAGGAAATAACTTTTCCTTTTTAACATCTCTTGCTATTTTTCCATTTATATCAACATATTTACTATATTGTTCTTTCAATTGTTGAGCGGTAATAATCATAACATTTTCTCCAGATAATTGAATATTATCACATTTTCTGGAGAAAATCAACCTTGCAGTATTTAGAATTTTAATTTTCTAGCAAATCTTCAATATTACAACCTAACGCGTTTGCAAGTTTGTATAGGGTTTCACCTTGGGCTTTATTGATGTCGTTTCTTCTTTGTTCATACATTTGAATAGAACGAAGTTCAACACCTGCTTTTTTTGCTAGTTCGCTTTGAGATAGTTCATTTGCTTGTCTAATTTTTTTAAGATTGGTTATTTCTTGCTTTTTAAAATAGGTGTCTGCGACATCATAAAATTTTGTTACATCGGCTTCATGAAGTGTGAAATACAAATCAAGTACTTTTTCTATTGGCAAATTGTTGTTTATTTTATAAAAAGAATATCCTTTTTTGTGTTGATACTGGGCAAGTATCCAACCAGCCCAATAATACATATCTTTGTTTATATCTTCTTTTTCTGGAATATTTCTTTTACCAGCATATATTTCATTCAAATAATCTAATGCCGAGCAAGTAAGATATTTTGGATTGCCTTTTTCAATTTGTTTTGCAACATTTGAGTTTATAAAAGTGTTCCAAAAAATTGTGGGGTTAATGCCAATGTCAACAGCGTGTTCAAACATCACACCTAGATTTTCGGCAATATAATGCAAATATAAATCGTTATAAGTTTGTATCGCCATCTTTTATACCTCTTCTAATAATATCTATAATAAATAAATCATCACTTATAATCGCGTCTTTTCTAGTGCCGTTTAAATAATCATTTCTTGCTCGTTCGTCCCTTGCTTTTCTTTTTGTGTAATACTCAAGTTTGTCAGCAGTTTCAAAGCCATCAAAATGAAGTTTGTCAAATGCGAGTTTGCTGATTATAACCACTTGTTTTCCAAGTTGACCTAGTTCCATTGCTTTGCTTAATTGTCTAACTGAAATTGTGTTGTTTATAAAATCTCTTGCAAAACTAAAATATGAGTCGTCTGCCCTATAACCAATAACAATATCGTATTCATCAACATCAATATAAAAGTTTTTTATCAAATATTCTTTTGCTTGTTTAGATATTTCATTACTCAAATCAAAAGTTCTATGCTTTAAAAGTATGGCAACCCAATTCAATATTGAATACCTTTTGTTTGTTAAATCCAAAATTTTAAGACCAGTAGTATCAATGGAATATTTATTTGCAAATCCATTGTTTTCGTTATTGCTACAAGACCATTCTTTTGCAAGGTCCAAATTCTCCGTGCAATAAAAACCAAAACCATAATCATTTTCAGCTTTTCCTCCATGATAATATGGTTTTTCTATAATGTCTTTTGACCCGTGATAAATTACTAACTTTGACATACTCTTCTCCTTATTATTATAGAATTATATCATTATAATGATACAAAGTCAATAATTTATAACACATTTTATATCATTGCAATGATACTTATTTTTTAAAATAGCAATTATCCTTTACTTTTACAAATAAAATAACACCAGAATTTCTTCTGGTGCTATTTTTTATTGGAAGTTTCTACGATAAATTGTTTCAAGAGTTTGATAGTAAACAATCCTTGATTTCTTGTTTGGCTCTTTGTTTTTGTTGTTAAGATATAATTCTTTTACATCTTCCCACAAATCCTTTTCTTTAATTAAGTTTTCAACATGTCTATGATTTGTTGCAACTTTTCTTAAAGCCCATGAGTAATTACCAGTATTTTTATCAAATCTAATATACTCTTGTCTTTCCATACCTTCTTCATCTTCATAGTAATTAACTATCGCAAAATCAACACTACAAAGAACTTTATTTCTCTGTGCATTTAGTTTTTTTATTGTTATTACGGAAGTTGAATCTTCAGAGTAATCATAACTATCATCAAAATATTTATCAAATAAATTCATAAATGTTTGTTTTAATAGTTTTGCATCGTCATAATCTTCGTTAAAAACTTTTTGAATTACAATATTATAATCCAAGTCAAAGCCTTGATTACCATTTTCTACTCTTGTAATCAATTTTCTTTTAGCACTTCCAATTAAGTTGAATTGAAAAGTTAAAATTCCATTTTCTCTCAAATCTCTTTGAATAGATTTCAAAATTTCATCAACCTCCAACTTAAAAGGTTGATATTCACTTTTCGGTACATATTCAAACATATTTTTTTACCTCCTTAAAGTTTGAATTGGAGGGGGATTGATAAATAATTTACCAACCAGGGAGCGAATAAATTTCATAGCAAATCTATTTGCAAGGAAATTATAACATAATTTTTAAAATAAGTCCATATCAATTGCAAGCAAGTTTATTAGCAAAGTTTTAGATATTTTTAGGCAATTTTAGGTAGGTTTAGACCACTCAAATATGCTAAAAAAGTGGCTATAGGTACAGTAAGATACAGTAATTTTAAAATTTTTTGTACCTATTAAAAAAATACTAGCGAAAGTGCTAGTATTTATGGGTGGTTTTGGGGTGTGGACACAAGTTTGGAGCAAAGGTTCGTGTGTTGGTAAGGTGGGGGTCACGGGTTCAATCCCCGTCATTAGCTCCATTATTAAAAACCTTTGAAATCCTAGTAAAATAGGCACTTTCAAGGGTTTTTATTTTGCTAAAAAATTTGTTTAATTTTAGGCTAAAAATACAAAACGCGAACGTAAACTGCTCCAAAAAGTGTAGTAAAATCGCATAAAAAAAGACGGAGAGTTCATTTTTTAAACTCTCGGTCTAATTCGCTCTAAAACTATCTAAAACTAGTGTAATAGGTGTAAACTAGTGTAGTAAATTTTACAATTTTTTAAATACTGTTACCATTCTATCTTCGTAACCATTTTTATAATAAAACTTTTTTGCGTGTTCATTATAGGCAAACACATCAATTTGAACGAATTCGCAATCAATAGATTTAAAATAGTTTTCAATATACTTTAATAATTCTGTTCCAATGCCATTTGCTCGGCAGTTTTTATCAACAATCAATTCTGCAACTATTCCTTTTTTAGGGCAAGAATAATCTAATTTGTCTCTTTCGTCATATTCTTGAACAAAACCTGAAACAAAACCTGCAACCTTATTTCTATCTATTGCAACAAATGTCTTCCCTTGATTGCCTTTGCAGTCACCAAGCATAAATTCAAAATATTTTTCTCGATAATCTTGCGAAACAATATTAAGATTATATTTATCAATCGAAATAACATATTTTTGCAAATCAACAAGTAAATCTTTAATTTGTTCATAATATTTTTGTTCTAATTCTAAAATTTTCATATTTTGACCTTTTCATTAATTTTGGTTACAATACGATTCATATTTAGCAAGCATTCTTTGCATCGCTTTATCATCCTTGTTTATTAGTTTTTTTGCTTCTTCAATAGATACCCATTTAATTTCAGTAGATTCATTTGAAATTTCAAAAGACTTATCTTTAACTAAAAACAAAAAATTTATATCATAATGGAAATGTTCAGGTTCGTTTTTCTTTGCGCTATAAGCAATTTGTTGAACATCAACATCAAATATGTTGTTTGAAATAAGTTTACAATCAAAAATTCCTGCTTCTTCGCTTATTTCTCTGCGAGCGACATTAATGCAATTAGTATCGCCATCACTATGTCCACCAAATTGGAACCACATTCCTGTCTTTTTGTGGTGATTTAATAATACACTACCTTTGCCGTCAACAACAAGCCCACCAGCTGTTACATGACCTTTCAAATTAGACCTATCGTAACAATTTGTATTATTTGCCAAAAAGTCCAAAACTTTTTTAACATTATCGTTTTCGTCTTCATTAAATGGATTAAATTTATTAAGCTCGTCCACTAAATTAAATTCGTGGTAGATAACTTCTTTACCTGGTTTAGTTGCGTATTCAATTTCAAGTTTAGTAGAATTTCCAATATATCCATCAATGTTTACAACATAAATTGCATCTGAAAGTTCTATTCTTTTTAAATGTTCATTTTTTAATAAATTCAAATCTTCGCTTGTTAAATTTGCAAAATCTAAATCATAAACACATTGTAAAACACACCAGCCTTTATCTATCGCCAATACGCCCGCAATCCTTTGCATTTCTTTTACAAATTTCATACTTCCACAAATAGTTACTACTTTCATAATATATTCCCTCTAATGAGAGTATAGCATATTATTAATGATTTTGCATAAATAAAAATCACATCTCAAAATTTTTTTCTTTTCGTCTGCATTTGCGTCCTTGCGATTTTTCAAGTTCACGAATTTGTTTTTTATATTTCTTCATCAGATAAGAAACTATCAACTTTTTAATAATCAAAAAGCAACCTTATAGACGAAATTAATAATCAGGATTTTAATGCCAAGGGTTATCTAGTGCGAGTTGTTTTTACAATTATTGAAAGTGCGCATATATGTAAAAAATCAAAGATATCTTTCAATTCCTAATGTAAATTTTAATAATATTGTAAACCTTTTCCTATTACCATTTTTTAATTAACACAAACAAAAGATTAAAAAACAATTTTGTATAAAACATTAATAGTTTCGTACAAAAAACTTGATTAATATATTATTTACAACCTTATAAAGGCATATTTATGCAATGGACAATTTAGAATAATTTTGTACAAAACTATTCTAAAAGTTTTGATTTTGTAGAATCTTATGGTATTATAAGATATACTAAGATTTTTTAATACCTGTTTTCTTGCATCATCGCTTTAAATACGTAATACGATTTTAAGAAAGGGGAGATAGATTTAAACCTTTTAGGGATAAATCTAAGATAAGAAACATGAATAAGCATATGGCAATAATATTGACACAACAAAAAATTGATAAGAAAACTCCGCTTAGACAGTTGTTGTATGATTATAATTTTACAGTATACTATACGGAAAGTATCGGTCAATTTATAAATATTTTCACTAAGGTTAAAGAGGGCTTTGTCTTTGTGGATGCCCAATATTATCGTTTTGCATTGCTTTTAAAAGATGCTGTGGAAAAAGTAGATGCTTTTAAGAAATACACAATCATATTCTTGGGGGATAATGACAATTGCAGAGAATCGTTAGAAAATAAAATAAATATTTTTAGTTGTCGTAAGAATGAGATTATTAAACTAACGAAGAAACTTTTGCTTGAATATTCTAATAAAAAAAGACAAGAAAATATGTCTAATAATTGTGTCATGCCGGAAGATAATATAAAATCATTTCTTCAGGAGTTTGGCTTTTCGCCCAGATACAAAGGTTTTAAATATATGGTAACGGCTATTAGGATTGGTGTTACCCATCAAATAACAAATCTAAGAAAAGAAGTTTATGAAAAAATGGTAAAAACCTATAATGTTACACCTGTAAATATTGAAAGAAATATAAGAGTTTTATTCACAGCGGTAAACCAAGAGAATTTGTGCAATTTGTTAAAGACTTTTATAGGATTTAAACCCAAAAGGCTGACAACAAAGAATTTTATTTTAATAATGATCGAAATATATAAGCAAAGGTTTGAAAACTCAGTACAACCCTTTGCAAGAACTTTGCTAAATGAGATGAGAAAATTGGAGTTTGGTAAATTTATAGAATAATATAACACTCAAACCCAATTGCATAGTACGGTCGCCAACGGGCTGTTTTAGTTATATATAGAATAACATAACACTCAAACGCAGTTTCTCTCCAAGCCACGCAACTGAAAGTTTTAGTTATATATAGAATAACATAACACTCAAACATTGCTTTATGCTTTGATACATTGTCGGCTGTTTTAGTTATATATAGAATAACATAACACTCAAACATGTGTTAAATTGTTTTGGAAGTTGTTTTAGTTTTAGTTATATATAGAATAACATAACACTCAAACTGTTGTTTTAGGATATGAAAACATTCCATAGTTTTAGTTATATATAGAATAACATAACACTCAAACAACACTCCAATCCATTTTAGAAAACCAAGAGTTTTAGTTATATATAGAATAACATAACACTCAAACACGAAATTTGTCCTAAAACAACACAAAGTGGTTTTAGTTATATATAGAATAACATAACACTCAAACCTTGGTTCTAAAAATAATAGCGGAACTGACGTTTTAGTTATATATAGAATAACAT
>CAMENR010000029.1 GCA_945928645.1 uncultured Clostridia bacterium
AATTTAATTGGTCAGAAGAATTTTATAAGTTAATTAAAGATAAATTTAATCTCCCAGAATGGTTTGGAGAAAATGCTGACGCCTTGTGGGATATGCTTACAGGATTTATAGAAATACCTTGTGAAATAATATTTAAGACTTTTGATAGAAAAGAAAATGATTACAATGAAAGGAATATAACATTAATTCTAAATTGTTTCAAAGATGCAGAAAAAGAAAATCCAACAAAACTTAAAGTTATATTTGAATAAAGGCCTAGACATGAAATATTTAGATTTAGTTGAATTAATAAAAGAAAAATCTGCTTATACAAAATCTGGGGTTAAAGTTGGAGATTTTGGTGCTATAATGAGTGAAAAAGCTATCAACAAAAAGTGGCAAGTTATATTTTCCGAATTTTATACAGGTAAAGATATTGCTGATATAATGGTTGCTGAATAAGATTTGAAAGTTCATGAAAGCGTGCCGAAAGATAGATATCCTAAAAAATAATTTGACAGCAATTGACAGCAAATATATCAGTTTTATATCGCATTAGAACACTTTAGACCGATAGTCAAATTCTGAACTATCGGTCTATTTTTTTATTTTGACAGCATATTTGTTCCTAAAATCGAAAGCAAGTGTTTTTATGCTTAAAATTATTGTTAAAAATTAAACAACAACTTACAGGAAAGACTAGTGTCTTAGAGCGTAGATTATTTAGCGCCTAAAAGACTACATTGTGTATCCATTTACTTTATTTTCTATTGCTAATGTAATTATAAATTAAGTTTACAGTTTCTTCTACTCCAATGTTTGAATTGATACATAAGTCATAGTTTTCTTTCACACCCCAAGTTTGACCTGTGGTTTGGTTATAAAATCTTGCCCTATTTTTATCGGATTTTAATATATTCTCATAAGCCGTATTTTTAGGGTCCTTGTAGTTATTCATAATTCTTTGTTGTTTGTATTCCATATCGGCATAAATGAATATTCTATATGGTTTATAATCTTTTAAGTTATAGTCGGCACAACTAGGAGAAAAGGTGCACTGAAACTCATATAAGCATAAAAAAAGCATAAAACTATCTCGAAACTTTACGATATAATGCTGTTCGATATTAAATAATATAGCACAAGAAATAAAACGTAAAATGAAAATCTATTTTTTTGAAATTGTAAGCAACATAATTATATAAAAGTTTCTTGAAAATCATTGACATTAGTCAATTTTACGTTTATAATTTAATAATCCAAGTAGCTATGCACTCTTTGTGCTACTATGGCTCAGCGGTAGAGCACCTGCTTGATAAGATAAAATAACCCCATATTTATCAACTAAAAACTTAATATGCTACTGTGGCTCAGCGGTAGAGCACTGCCTTGGTAAAACAAAAACAGCACTTTTTCACTACTCAAATTCACCGCAAAAATCATTCAAAAAACAGCATTTGCTGGTGTGGCTCAGCGGTAGAGCACCACCTTGGTAAGGTGGGGGTCACGGGTCCGATTCCCGTCACCAGCTCCATTAAACAAAAGTCGCTAAAACGCCGATAAATAAAGGCTTTTAGCGATTTTTTATTTGCAAAATTTTAGGGCACAACTCTCTTCAAAAAATACATTAGGTACACAAAATTGTCATTTTAGGTACACAAAAATCGCATAAAAAAAGACCAAAAATTGAACTCATCAACTTTCGGTCTAATTCTTCCTAAAACTGCCCAAAACTACTACATTAGGTACATTTAGGTACACGATTTTATTAATCAATTATTTATAATTTGTTTGTTGTTTCATTGTTTTCAATATTACATCTTGCCATAATAGACAATGCTTGATAATCTGATTTATTAATTACAGTTGATAACAAAATATTTTTATCCGCATCAAGTACCAAGATTTTATTTGCTGAACAATAGAAAATACTATCATAATCTTTTTCTGGAAATTTAGTTTTTAATACATTTGCAAAATCATTTATATTATACCTTATTGTGGGGTTATAGTTTACTAAAAATATTCCTATTTTATCAAATCCTTGTTCTTTATATGATTTTAATTTTGATATTTTTTTTGAGTATACATTGATTAAATTATTTTCTTCATCTTTATTGCTTTTTGATGGCCAGGTCATAACTCCTTGGAATGCTATGTTACAACCAGCATTTACCAAGTATTGCTTTGATTTTATTTTTTTATTTGGATTTACACTTTCGTCAATATAATTGAGAAAATTACCAGCGATAGCACCTTCAGCCTCTGAAACAATTGATGCGACTTCAATACCTAAAGATTTATCGGGCATTTGCAAGTCTGGTTTATCTAAGCATTGAAGTTTTGAATATTTATTTTCATCTATATATTCCAGTACTAATTTTGAGAATTGTTCATCATATTTCTTCCACAATTCTTTTTTCATTCCCGTTTCAAAGTTTATATTATAATATTTTTTATCTATTTCCATTACTTTTCCCTTACTATTAATCTATTATAACACATATTTGATTAAAATGAACTACAATTAATATTTTACATTTCCATATCACTTTCGCGTTTACGTTTACGTTCTTTGCGTTCTTCAAGAAGTTTTGTGAGAATTTCATCAAACTCGTCATCGTCCATATCTGCAACAAACTCATCTTTGCGCTGTTCAAGAATTTCTTCTCGCTTTTTATCGTTTAAAAGCATTTGGTCTTCTTTGAGTCTTTCGTTAAACTTATCAGTTGTCTGGCGGATATATTCGCTATCAACAGAGTTATAAACAGTGATTGTAGTTTTCACATCACGATGACCTAAAAGTTGTTGAATTACTTTTGGGTTCTCATTCATTTCAAAAAGCATATTTGAAAATGTATGGCGAAGTCCATGAAAATGAATATTGTAATTATTTAATTTATGTCGTTTCTTCCAACCATCAAAGATTTTGCGACTACCAAAATATGTTCTTACACTTCCATCATCATTGGCAAAAATAAAGGCATTTTTGGCGGTTAAATCAGCCGTAACATCTGGATTTGTATTTTGTCTTTCAATTTGTTTTTCTCGCCAATGTTGGAGCGTTTCAACAACAATGTCCGCAATTGGAATTTCACGCACACTGCAAGCGGTTTTTGTGTCTGCAATGACTGTTACACGGCTTATTACTTTGCCATCGTTATCAAACTTTGGGATTTGAGTGATTGCACGTTCGACTTTTAAGGTCTTGTTTTCAAAATTTACATTTTCCCATTTTAGTGCCAAGGCTTCGCCAATTCTAAGTCCGCCAAACATCAAACAAATGCAAAGTGGTTTAATAAAATTACCATCGTCTTTCGCAAGTGCTTCCAAAAATTTTACGCGTATCTCGGGAGTAAGTGCTTTATATTTATCGCTGTTAGTATAAACTTTATCGTGAGCCCTAACCTTAACTTTATAGACCGGATTTTGAGTTACCCATTTGTTGTCTATGGCATACTCAAAAAATTGGGAGAGCAAATGTTTGTTCTTTTTTATTGTGTTGACGCTGTAATCTTGGTCAATCATATTGTTCATTACTTTTTGCACAACATAGGTGTCGACCTCGTAAATTTTCATATTGCCAATTTGTGGTTGAATGTGCAACTTAAAATTTCGAATAATACCTTCAAAAGTTCGTGGCGTTACTGCTGACTTTTTAAACACCATAAGCCACTCGTTCATTAGTTCGCCAAAAGTTTGTCCTTCAATCATTTCATAAGAATTGCTTCGAATTCGTCCACTGATTTCAAGCAACTTTTTTGAAACTTCCGCTCGAGTTCGTCCATACACAACTTTTTTGATTTGTTTGCCATTTTCATTAACTCCAGTGGTAATGCTTCCAACCCAACGGTTGTCGCTGCTACGTCTAAAAATACTGCCTTCATTGTTTGCTCCACGTGTTTTAGTTAAAACTTTATTCTTAGCCATTTTGCACCTCGCTTTGGTTGTTGTTTAGTGTTAGCCAAGTAACAAAATTAAGCACACTCACAACTTGTCGTTT
>CAMENR010000030.1 GCA_945928645.1 uncultured Clostridia bacterium
AACAAGTCAAATTTTATGTTGCTAAACGCAACTCCACGATAAATCGTGGCATCACAGTTTGAATTATCATCAGTTGCTGGCAAGTATCCCTTTGGGCTGTTTGCCGACAACTTCTGATAATATAAACTATATATATTAAGTTTGTTGCTCAAATGCTCAAAATTAAACTTTTGATCGTTCTCACAACTGCACATAATAAAAAACTAAGGAGAAAAAATGAGAAAATATATAATTATTTCAGACTCATGTTGCGGATTAGATAAGTCAACAAGAGAGCAATACGATATAGAATATATCCCAATGAGCATTTCTTACAATGGGAAAACTATGCCTGCTAGTTTAGATTGGGAGCAAATTTCTATAAAAGATTATTATGACCTAATGAGAAGTGGAACAAGGGTTTTCACCTCTCAAATCACTAAGCAAAGTTATGTTAAAACTTTTGAAAAATACATCAAAAATGGCTATGATATCCTATCTATATCCTGTTCCTCTGCCCTTTCTGCTTCTGTCAAAGCAAGTATTTTGGCAAAAGAAGAACTAAAAATAAAATATCCAGAGGCAAAGATTATTTGCATAGATTCACTAATATCTGGATATGGTCTGGGCATTTTGTGTATTATTGCCAGCATAATGAGAACAGAAAAAAAACCTCTAGAAGAAACAGCGAGTTTTATTGAAAAAATAAAACTTAATAGCAATCAATTTGGGACTGTAGCAGAATTGAAATACCTAAAGCAAGCAGGAAGAATTTCTACTTCTAAAGCTCTTTTTGGAACATTATTTAATGTTAAGCCAATAATAATTTCGGATAAAACTGGTCAAAATGTTTCCATTGAAAAGGCAAAAGGGAGAAAAAGAGCCCTCGAACGAATGGCAGAACTTACGGTGGAGAATTACACAGGAGATTTTCTTGAAGATATATTTATAGCACAGGCCGACTGTGAAAAGGACGCAAATACACTAAAAGAGTTGCTGGTAAAAAACTTCCCTAGCCTAAATGACAAAATACATATAGGGTGCATTGATCCAATACTTGGAGCCTCTTGTGGACCAGAAACACTTGCTGTGTATTTTATGGGGAAAGAAGTAACAGCATAAGACCTTTAGCTATAGATATTTACTAACTAACAAAACCTATTACCAACTAAAACACAAAAATTAACTTTTATCGATTTCATTTTTATGCTGTTGCCAAAGGATAAAACAAAGATTTTTTTACTTACCTTCAACGCCTATTTTTTCAAAAATGACTAACACAATTAGAGTGTAACCTTGGCTAGAAGTGCAACCTAGTCTGTTGTAATGCAGGCTGAAATATTTGCTGGAAGCAAAAGATATTCTGCAGTGTAATCCTGTTGGAGTGTAACTTTGAGTAGAAGTGAAAACTGGCTAGAAGGGTAACTTTACTGTAGTGTAGGTTTGAACGAAAGTAAAAAAATGGTGAAGATGAAAAATGGCTGTTAAAAGAAAAGTATAAATCTTTAATAAACTACAAAATTGGCAAATAAAATGATTGACAAGGGAATAAATATTTGCTAAAATTTCTATTGTCAAATGGAGAAGTACCCAAGAGGCCCAAGGGGATCCCCTGCTAAGGGATTAGACGTGTAACAGCGTGCGCGAGTTCGAATCTCGCCTTCTCCGCCAATTGGAACCGCGTTCGCACACTCGGTTCTTTTATTTTTGTCTAAAAGGTGTTCCTGCTATAATTATACCTACAATTAAATTTGTTTCTAAACAATCATTGCACTACTTGAGAACAAAAAGAGATGAACACGGAAACTGGATTAAATAGATTAAAAATAATAAACATTTATTAAAATGTAATATTTGTTTTATCCACCTATCCCAATATACACACCAAGAGAATAAGTAAAAAACTTCAACTCTTTTTTTTGTTCAAATATATACAATTTTAAGAAATATGTGTTATACTTACTTTATTTAAACGGGGGATAAAAGAAATGCCAGATTGGTTAGTAAATTTAATAGTTGGAATTTTTAGTGCTTTACTTGGATTTATAGGCGGATTCTTTGCAAAAACTCAACAAATAAAAATAAAACAAAAATCAAAAGGCAATAAAAATATTCAGTATATTGGAGAAGTTAAAAATGGCAAATAATGATAGTGTTGATATAGAGCAAAAGATTAAAGGCAATGATAATGTGCAACAACAAGTCATTGTACAAGGGAACATGGTTCTGGGGCTAAATAGAGAACAAGTTTTAGACATGATTAAATGTTATTGTTTTACCGATAAAGAGCAAATTATTGAAATTGTTCAAGAAGCTATTCATAATATTCCAGAAGACAAACGCCAAGCACCTAATAAAAGAATATTTGTTTCAACAATACAACAACTATCTTATAGTTTAGATGATGAAATTATAAAAACAACTTATCAACGACTTCTTCAATCATCTATGAATAAAGATAAAAGTAAAACGATACACCCATCTTTTGTAGAAATAATTAAACAATTGTCACCCATCGATGCTCAAGTTTTAAATATTTTTCAAACAAAAGCGGTATTCACCACTATATGCATGAGAATTAATTATAATGCCAGTGAAACATTTGCCGACTATTTGATTGATTAATGTATAGACATAAAGCATTTATTTAAAGAACCGAAGATGGGGGCAGCCAGCTTACAAAACTTAAAACGCCTTGGCATAATAAATATTAGATACGACCAAAAAGTAAAACCAGATTCAGTTTATGATAAATATTCTAATGACGATTTAATAATTAAAGGTTTTGAGTTTGAGAAACGCAATCCAGATTGTAAATGTAAGTTGGTTTATGGATTAATTGAACTTACCGATTTTGGATACCAGTTTTGCGAAATATGTTGTCAATAAAATTAATAAATTACCAATTCGACCCGCCCCTGCGCCGATATGTATTTTGGTGTTAGGATTGGATAACGGTCTTCCCGCCAAGAGAGAGTCATACGAAACATTTAGAAATAAGTGTTTTGTATTTCTTTTTACATGACTATTTTGGAATAGTAGTAAATTTTGAAGTTCCTAAGATAGAAAATCCATCACATCTAAACTGGATACATCAAAAAAGAGATGCGTTTGGGAACTTTTGTAAATAAAGATCTTTAGAAATATCTTCCAAAAAGTATGGAAAATTGTTAAATTGTGTTATAATGAAGAAAATATTAAGTAAGAGGTATTTTTATGACTATATTTTATGGAGTTGCTTGTATATTATCTTTACTTTTTCTTGTAGGATATTTTTTTGTGGATAAAAAGCAAAACAAGTGGATAATGTGTATTTTTGTATCAATATTTGTTTGTAATTCTGGTTATTTTATTACTTCCATCTCAAAAGACCTGACACTAGCGCTTGTTGGCAATTCCATAGCATATTTAGGCAATGTGTTTCTT